>DATKLX010000080.1:0-15149 GCA_035542155.1 Anaerolineaceae bacterium | reverse complement strand
GCTCAAACGAGCGCATGGATTGGGCCGCTGTCTCAATCATGGGGAAGCGGGCTTTCAGCGCTGGGTCGGCTGGGGCGTGATCTCCGGAAATCTGGCGGTGATGGGTCGGGCATAAAGAGAAATGGGAGGTATTCGTTTGTTGAAGAACGAGCGCTCAAATATTGAAGGATAGCTTGGTGCAAAACAGCCCGAAAGTCGCTTCAGTCGCTTCTACCAGGCTAAAACCAGAGTTTTGCACCGCAAACTAGCTTACCCAGGTCGAATCAATCAAGGGAAGCATCCTCTTCCTTGGCTGGCCTGGGGTCTGCTGCGTCGTCGCGAGAGAGCATCGCTCCTCCTCGCAGCGACATGAAGAGAGGCAGTGAGCCGAAGAAATTTTATCGTGAAGTTAAATTATGGAGGAACCTATGGATACAAATTCGAACGAACGCATCGTTGCCGTCATGGGGGCGGCAGGGCAGCAGGGCGGGGCGGTGGCCCGGCGGCTGCTGGCCAATGGCTGGGGCGTGCGCGCCCTGACCCGCGAGGTGAACAAGCCTGCCGCGCAGGCGCTGGCCCAGGCCGGAGCCAGGGTGGTCGCGGCCGATAACGACGACCGCTTCTCACTCGAGCGCGCTTTCCAGGGCGCCTACGGAGTCTTCAGCGTGCAGAACTACTGGCTCCCCGGGGTGGGCAAGCAGGGCGAGATCCGCCAGGGAAAGAATGCCGCCGATGCGGCCAAAGCTGCTGGCGTGCGGCATTTCGTTTACTCTTCGGTGGGCGCGGCGCACCGGGGGATGGGCCAGCTTCATTTCGAGAGCAAGTGGGAGATCGAGCAGTACGTCCAATCGTTGGGCCTGCCTTATACCATCCTGCGCCCAGTGGCGTTTATGGAAAACTACAACTGGCAGCGCGCCGCGATCACCAACGGGTTCTTCAGCGGCATGGGCCTATCCCCGGACAAAAAAACGCAGATCGTCGCGGTCGAAGATATCGCCGCCTTCGTTGCCCTGGCCCTGGCTCACCCGGAGGACTTCCTGGGCAAGACGATCGAGTTGGCCGGCGACGAGCTGACCGAGCCCCAAATCGCCGAAACCTTGAGCCGGGTGATCGGGCGGCCGGTCCAGCTTGCCCGGCGCTCCGCCCCCGAAGGGGCCGCGCCTGATCCGGAGATGGTGGCGATGTACAATTTCTTCAACGGCAAGGGCTACGACGCGGATATCCCCACCCTGCGCCGGCTCTACCCGGGGCTGCACACCTTCGAGCAGTGGCTGCGCCTCTCCACCTACGAGAACGCTCAACCCGAGCCCATGCCGCCGGCCGGCAGCCGTTGGGGATAAATCTTATGGGGGTTTTGGCTGAACGAAGCTCAACCAAAACCCCCATTTTTTATGATTTCATAATCTGTCTGGCTTTCCAGACGATGCGGAAGTAGTGGACCACGTGGCGCAGGGGGCGGATGTGGCTGCCCTCGCCGGCGTAGATGGTGCGGATTGGCACCCATTCCAGCTTCATCCCCCGCTTGAGGCAGATGGCGATCATCTCGACCTCGAACTCGAAGTCCTCCTCTTCGCTGTCCACCAAGGCTTCAAGCAGGCGGCGGCTGATCAGCCGGTACCCCGACTGGTTGTCGGGCACGTCCTCCTGGCCGACGGCCCACGAAAACATCCAGCGCCCGATGGTGTTGGTCATCCCGCGCGGGAAGGGCATGCGGCTGAAGTCGCGCTGGCCGATCACCAGGTCCGCGCCGCGCTGCTGGAAGGCTTCAATAAATTTGGGGATCTCGGCCGGGTCGTGCTGGCCGTCGGCGTCGAGCATCAGGATCGCCTCGTAGCCGTTGTCCAGGGCATAGCGGAAGCCGGCCTTCAGCGCGGCTCCCTTGCCCTGGTTGGGGATCTGGCGCACCACACTCGCGCCGGCGGTCATCGCCAGGGCGGCGGTGGCGTCGGTCGAGCCGTCGTCGACCACCAGCACGGGCAGGTAGAGCATCGCCTGGCCGAGAGTCGGGATGATGCGCTCCTCCTCGTTGTAGGCCGGAATAATGGCTAAGATCTGATTCAAAGGATCATCTCTCCGCTATTTCCCCCAGTACAGCCACCGCCTCTTCGAGGTCGGCGTTCATAAATATCTGCAGGCCAGGCTGCCCCGAGACGTCGACCACGCGCACCACGTGGGCCAGGGCGGCGAAATCGGGCAGCAGCCTCGGCAGCAGGTTTTCCTTCTCGCACAGGAAGCCTTCGTTAAAGGTCACCCCCGCGTCGTCCGGGTAGAGGGGCAGGTATGGGATGGCAGCCTCGACCAGGTCCTGGAAGAAATGGGTGCCAAAGGAAAGGTCGGGGACGTAGCCGTCCTGGTTGCGGGCGATCTCGATCAGCATGGCGGTGTTGCTGATGTCGGAATAGGTGACGCTCACCCCCAGCTTGACGTCGCCGCGGCTGCCCCAGCGCCCCGGCCCCATCAGGATGAACTTGCGCCGCGGTAGGGCCTGGTTGAGCCGCCCGACGACCTGCCCGACCATCAGCAGATCCTGGCGGTTGGCCAGGCGGCTGTACTGGAGCGGGTCGACGTAGACAACGTACTGGATGCCGGTCACGGTGCTGTTGGAGATATAGCGGTTGGCTGAGAAGAGGATCCGCTCGGGGGGCAGGTTGCGCGGGATTTCGGCGGGGGAGTTGTCGGGGCCGCTGCTCTGCAGGCGGCATTGCAGCACGTAGAGGTGGCTGCCGTCGTGGGCAAACTCGAGGTCGACCGGACGATCGTAGGCCGCCTGCATGGCGTTGAGCATGGCCTGCATCTGCTTGAGGAAGGGCGTGCGCGTGAGCAGGCCTTCGAAGGTGACCACGAAGTCGCCCCGGGAAAAGTCCATCCCCCGCGCCGCGGACTGGTGCTGGTAAACGAAGTCCCCGGTGAAGCTTGAGACGATCTGGTGGATGAGGGGGTAGTCTCGGCCCGATTCCTTCAGCAGGTCGCGGATCTCAATCGTCTCAAAGGAGCGGCTGCGCAGGTCGATTACGTCGATCTTCCGGGGCGAGTAGCAGGCGATCTCGTCGGGGGTGACGTTGACGCGCAGGCCCGGCTGGCCCGGGGAGACCAGGACGGGGTAGTCATCGCTGAGCCGGTCGACGGCGCGCGTCCCCAGACCTGGCACAAGCCTGACCAGGCCGTCCTCGCGGCGGATGCGGCTCGACCAGCGGTATTCGTTGTGGCTGAAAGCCACGCCGGCGAAGGCAGGAAGGTAATAGCGGCCTACCCGCGCGCCGACGACTTCCTGGATCAGGATGCCCATCCCCTCATTGTAGTCGACCAGCTCGTGCTCCAGGCGGTATTCCAGCGGGTCGGGGCCAAACATCGAGGCGAAGACCTCCTTGACCGCGTCCATCAGGGCCACCAGGCGCTCTTCCCGGGTACCCTGGTTGGCGATAAAGAGGCTCTTGTACTTGCCCGCGAAGGCCTGCCCCGAGCGGTCCTCCAGCAGGCTGGAGCTGCGCACGATCAGGGGCACGTCCTTGAGGTCGTCCAGGGCCAGCGAGAGGCCCTTGATCAGCTCGGGCGGGAGGGGCGAGTTCTTGAAGACGTGGACGATGTAAGGGTATTCCTGGCGGACCTGGTTGACGTCCTTGTATTTCTGCTCGATGGCGTCTTCCAGGTTGTTGTGGCTGAGAAAGAAGAACACGCTGTCGGAGGTGATGTACCAGGTTTTGGGGGTTTTGACCGTGCGCAGAAGCTCCTGGTCGCGGCCCGCGCGGCGCAGCACCTGTTCGGCCAGGAACAGACCCGAGGTCTTCCCCCCCAACCGGCCGTGGCTGGTCGGCGGGTAGATCACCCGGCGCAGCAGGCCGTTGAAATCGTCGATTTCGATGTACTTCTTGGCCACCTTGAGGAACTCGGGATCCTCGCTAAGGATGCGCCGGACCAGGGCGACCCGGAACCACTTCTCGCGGGGTGGGGTGAGCTCGATCCCCTGGCGGGCGAGATGTGAGTAACGCTCCACCGCCGAATCGATCTCGGCCAGCGAGGCGCCCAGGTCGACCAGGGTGTTGATCAGGAAGCCCGAGCGGTCCTCCTTGGTCCACTTCTGGATATTCTCGAGGATGACCTTGCGCGGGATGGCGCGGGAGGCTACCGCAAAGACCTCATCGGTCATGGCCAGGATGCTGCTGCCGGAGGGGGGCGAGGTCGGCTGGTTGGACTCGAGCAACCGGCCTGGCTCGCGGTATTCGGCCCAGGTGCGCTCGAGGAGCTGGTCAGCCTCGTGCACGCCGTTCCAGACCAGGAAGTTGAGCATCTTCTGCGTGATGCGCATCAGCAGGTTGGGGTCGGCGCGCTTGAGCAGGTCGATGATCACCTGCCACTCGTTGCGCTGCTCCTCCCCGGAGCGCTGCTGCTCCTGGAAGACCTGGCGGAGCTGGTTGTGGAGGATGTAGAACCCGACCTGGTCGGCGATGGAATCGATCAGCTTGCGCTCTTCCTTGAGGAAGGGGCCCTCGTCGAAGGCGGGCATCGCCCCGGTGTAATAGATGCTGATCCGGCCTACCGGCTCTTCCTGGACGCGGATGTCCGCGGCCTGGACCCAGGGGCTGGGGGTGAAGCCCGGGGTCTGGAAGGTTTTACCCATACAGCTCACCTGCACCTGGCAGATCTCGGGGTACTGCCAGCCGGCGGGGATCACCTCGATCAGCCCCCGGCAGATCTCGTCGACCGGGCGGCCGGGCAGGCTAAGCAGCTCCTGGACCTCGTAGAGGCAGTTGAGCTCTTTGGCGCGCTCTTTGAGCTGGTGGATCAGCTCGTTGATGGGCAGATCGGAGTCGGTCATGGGCGCTCCTGGGATTTAGATCGAGATCGATTGGTCTTGCTTCCCCCATTTTCTGTTCTGTGAAAACGGGGGAGGTAGGAGGGGGTGTGTTCTGCGGCTTGCCGGCCCTGGCCTCGTCGTAGGGTGGGTGGAGGGGCGAAAGAGCCTGGATGGAACCGAGCCCTGTCGCCCCGTAACCCACCACCGTGAAATTCGGGTCGCAAAGCCCGGCGGTTGAAACCGCGGCAAGCATTACAAAGCCCGCCTGCGCGGGCTGGAGAGGAGGGGGACTTGTATGTGCCCCCTGCGCCCCTACGGCCGACCAAGGCGCTGGTCGATTGGGTCGGGGCTGACCCGGTCGATTGGGTAGGGGCGGACCTGAGTGTCCGCCCCGGTCCTTGCCAGAGAGGAGGTCAACCTCTATGGTAATCTGAAGGCCACCCTGGACAGCAAGGGACAAATTCACAATTCTCCCTCGGGCTTCAAAATCACCCCGCGGCTGGTGCGCCCGTCGACTCTCACCGCCAGGGGCTGCGCCAGGCGGACATGGCGCAGGAAGCGCGTCTCTTCCGCCGCCTCTTGTCCGTCCAGCCAGGCCCAATCGATCTGGTAGGGGCTGGTGAAGGGTAAGAGGAAGTATTTGACGCCCAGGTTAAGGATGTTGTGGAAATAGTGCGAGCCCTGGCTCAGCTCCACGCGGGCTTTCTCCTGGGCCGCTTCGATCACCGCTTTAGCCCCACACACGTCAGCCCACTGGATGGGGACGCCCAGCCAGGGATCGGTGGTGCCCAGCCGGCCCAGGGCGATCAGCAGGTAGGGGCGGCTCTGGTCGAGCAGCTTCTTGTTGAGCTGCTTCAGCTCGGGGACGATAGCCAGGGTGTGGCGCAGCTCGAAAGCCTCGGGCCGCATGTAGACGATGTCCGCGATGTGATCCAGGCTGCCGTTGCCCAGCGCGGTCGCTGAGGCGGCCAGGACGCGCTCCCCCACCATCCCGGCTTCGTGCACCTCCATCTCTTCGATGGAGACGGCCATGCGCCGCACCTGGAGGAAGCCGAAGCGGTGCGGGTTGAAGGTCATGGCGAACTCGATTTCCACCGGCCCGCCCATCGCTTCGGCGCAGATGCGCAGCAGCGCGGAGACCAGCTCGTTAAGCGGCGCGGTGCGCAGCACCAGCAGCGGGGCGAAAGTCAGCGCGCGCGGGCCTTTGGAGCCGGCGCCGATGGTGAGCCGGTCGGACTGGGGGTCGTAGGTCGAGACCAGGTAAGTCAGCGAGCCGTCCTTTTCGGCCGCGGTCAGGCTCTCGCGGACCAGGTACTCCGTCTCGCGGGTAGGGTCGTACACCTTCGGCTCGCCCATGTTCACCGCCCAAAAATCGGTCTGGGTGCGGGTGAGCAGCTCTTTGGTTGAGCCGAACGGCGGGCCGACCTTGGGGAAGGCCGGGGAATAGGTCCAGGACCGGCCGCCATCGACGATGGTCTTACCCAACCCCAGCGCCAGGCTGACCACGCCCTGTTCGGGCCGCGCCGCGCCCATCGGGTAGTAGTTGAACGAGCGCGCCGCGCCGCTCAGTTCGGGGTAGAAGCGATCGAGAGTCCGCTTGCCGATCACCTCCTGGATGATCACCGCCATTTTCTCGTCCTCGACGCGGCGCCCGATCGCCCGGCGGTAATCTTTGGCCGCCTTGAAGAAGGTGGACGCGTAGACCAGCTTGATCGCCTCGACCATCTGGCGGAAGCGCACGTCCGGGTCGTAGATGCTGTTGGGGATCATCTTGGTCTCGTACACCCCGGCGAAGGGCTCGCGCTCGGCGTCTTCCAGCAGGCTGGAGGAGCGGATGGCCAGGGGGGTGTGGACGCGGTCGATCAATCCACGCAGTGCGCCGAGGGTTTCGAAGGGCAGGTCAGCCTTCAGGAAGGCGTTGGCGATGCGCTCGTCGGGCAGGTCGGAGCAGGCGACCCGCGCCAGGTTGTTCTGCTCCATAAAGTGGGTGAAGATATCGGTGCAGAGCACGCTCATCTCGGGGATATCGATGGCGATCCCGGGGTATTCGGCGAAGTCCAGCCTGGAGCGCAGCACTGCCTGGATGTCGACCAGCCCCTGGGCCTTGCCGCCCATCGAACCGCGGCCGATGCAGTGGACCACCTCGGAACGCAGGTTGGTGTCTTCCACCGTCACACCCAGCCCCGCTCGATGCAGGCCCGCGCCACCCGCTCCACGGCGATAATCGCGGCGGCGGCGCGCAGGCTGAGGCCGTTGCCCTGGGCGAAGTCGCTGGCGTCCAGGTAGGCGGTCGTCATCTGCACGTCGAGCTTGCCAAAGACCTCGTCCCGCCGCCAGTAGTAGTTCATGTTGCTCTGCACCTGTTCGAAATAGGAGGCGATCACCCCGCCGGCGTTGGCCAGCAGATCGGGGATGACCTGGACCTTACGCTCCTGGAGCAAGTGGTCCGCCTCGGGGAGGGTCGCGCCGCTGGCCCCCTCGGCGACGATGCGCACTCGCGGGCGGATCCTGCCCACGTTCTCGGCGCGGATCTGGTGCTCGACCGCCGCGGGGACGAGGATGTCCACGTCCTGCTCGATCCATTCCTCCCCGGGCAGGCAGGCGTAGCCTTTTTCCATGGCCCGGATCCGGTCGATCTCGCCGAAGTGGTTGGTGATGGCCAACAGCTCCTCCAGATCGATTCCACCCGGGCGAGTGTAGGCGTAGGCCGCGCCGTCTTTCTGGTCCCAGCAGGAGACGCAGGCCACCTCGCCGCCCATCTGCTGGTAGAGGCGGATGGCGTGCTGGGCGACGTGCCCGAAGCCCTGGAAGCTGGCCCGCGTGCCGGCCGGCTGGAGGCCCAGCTCCTTGAGCGCCTCGCGCAGCACGATCATGATCCCGTAGCCGGTGGCCTCTTGCCGGCCGAGCGAGCCGCCCATGCCGACCGGCTTGCCGGTGATGAAGCCCGGGCTCTTCGCCCCGTGGATCGCTTCATATTCGTCGAGCATCCAGAGCATGTGCTGGGGGGTGGTCATCAGATCGGGGGCGGGCACGTCCCACTCGGGGCCCAGGTTGCGCACGATCTGGCGCACCCAGCCGCGGCAGATGCGCTCCTGCTCGAGGGCGCTCAGGTCATGGGGGTCGCAGATCACTCCGCCCATGCTCCCACCCAGGGGCAGGTCGGCGATGGCGCAGTTCCAGGTCATCCACATCGCCAGGGCGCGCAGGGTATCGATGGTCTGCTGGGGGTGGAAGCGGATGCCGCCCTTGCCCGGGCCGCGGGCGTCGTTGTGCTGGACGCGGTAGCCGCGGAAGATCCGCGCGCGGCCGTCGTCCATGCGCACCGGGATGAGGAAGTGATATTCGCGGATCGGCGTACAAAGCAGGTCCCGGACGGGTTGGTCCAGGTTGAGCCAATCCGCGGCCTGATCGAGCTGGCTTTGGGCAATCTCGTAAGGGTTATACGCGCGGATATTCAATTTTTGCCTGCCTCCGTGTCTTAATTTCATTATATAACGGGTTGTGGGGTTTTCAAAACCCCACAACCCGTTATCTCTCTGAACGATAGTCATCCTGCGGACGACAGCGCAAGCAGATCTTTTAGTTCCAGACATTCCAAGAAATTTGCCAGGGGTGGACAGCCTCCCATCCAATCCGGGGTAGGACCCAAACGGGTACCCCTACACGCTGTTTTACCACCGGATGGGTCATGCCGAGTACCCGGATGGTTACCTGAGATGAATCTTTCTCACCCAAACGGGTCAAGAAACGACGAGATTTTCCCACCCATTTCTCCCCAAAAAGTACCCATCCCGAACCCGGATGGGTAATAGCAATCCAGTTCTGAATTCCCTACAATAACGGCATTCACCGCTCGGGCGAGAGGTCCAGACAACTCGCCGGGAAAAGGGGTTCGAGATGTGGGCTGCGCTGTTGATTTTTGTGCTTGTATACACCGCGATCGCCAGTGAGAAATTTCCGCGCCACTGGGTTGCGCTGCTGGGCGGGGCGGCCCTGATCGTGCTGGGGAAAGGCGCGCAGATCGGGAGGTGCGCGTCGTTGGCGCCGCGCTGGTCGACAAAGACCAGATCGCGGTGGGTATTGACTTTTGAGAATATGAGGAGATAGGCGTTGGCAACGATGCCCTGGGATGTCACCGCGACGCCCGGCCCGCCAACAATGTAGAAGAGCGGGTCAGGCTGGCGGTCGGGCCCATTGGCGCGCACGACGACCGTCCACAGCTCCAGTATGCGGCTGTCGGAGCTGCCGCGGTCCTCGGGGACGTGCAGATAGCCGCATTCGGCAGCGACCCATTGGATCGAGCAGGGTTTCAGGGTCAGGCTTTTCGCCGTGGGGGTTGGATAGGGCGGCGCATTGACGGGGGGCGTGGCTGGAGAGGCCGCGGGCCGGCAGCCGGTGAGCAGCAGGGAGAGAAGCAAGAACAGGCAAAACCGGTTGCGTATACTTCCTCCAATGGGGAAAGGTTATTCAGTTTTAGATGGGTGTAGTGGTAGAGATTTTACCGATAGTGGAAATTTGAAAGGAGATTGTCCTTATTTTTTGATTATAGCACGCGGAATGTCCACAAATCATGTGCCATCTCGGAGGCTGGGGAAATGGTCTATGGATTTTCTGTGGTTTAGATTATGGATAGGGAGGAACCGGGGTGAACTCTTCTGGTGGAGGATAATGGTCCGGCGTAATGGGAGCCGAGGTTGGCGATGGACCAGGTGTAATGGTTGGGAGAGGCGCTGAAGTTGGATTAGGAGGATAAGTGGGAGGGGGAGGCGGTTCACGCATCAAAGCGGGAGGAACTGTTAAATAGACGGTGTCGCCTGGTGAAAGGGGAAGATCGTCTAATCTTAAGTCGGAAAACTTATATTCTATCCACGTTCCATCGCAGCGGTAGACAACTGCATGCGACTTGTCATTTTCGGCTGCGTCTGGGCTGAGATCGATTACCTGGGCAATCGGCAGTGGGGTTGCGCTGACCCAGACTGTGGTCGGAAAGTTGTGCGCGGCGATTTGGGTTGCGTTTGGGGTGGGAGTTCGCGGGCGAAGATCTTCGGTAGGGGTTGGGGGCAAAGGAACGCAGTCCGGCTGGCGGGCCCGCGAGAACGGATCGCTGCGAAGGGCAGGCTGGGCAGGCGCGCAGCTCGCCAGGAGTAAAGAAAGGAGCACCAGAACCAGTTTTCTTGCCAGGATATCCATCCCCTCTGTTCCTTGGAAAACTGACTTTTCATCCTCCTGCTCGATAGAACCGCTCATAATCCGTGCACAATAGATACAGCGGCGGCTCGTCCTCTTCGATGGTGGGGAAGCGGCCGATCGGCTCGTAAAAACGGTTGTCGCGCTCGTCGTCGTTGACCACCGACACCTCGCCGATCAGAACCCGGCTCCCCTGCGCCGAGAAGGAGTGGTACAGGCGCACCGGCAGGGTGATACTCTCCCCCGGCTCGAGCGTGACCGTCCCGCCCGCCGGGACCTTCCGCGTCACCCCGTCCATCGAGACGCTGACCTCCGTGTTCGCCAGGCGGTCGTCCACGGTGGCGTTGTAGAGCTGGATGGCCAGCTTCCCGCCCCCGCGGTTGATGATGTCCTCCACCTTGCGCCAGTGGAAATGCATCGGGGTGACCTGGTCGACGTCCGAGACGAGGATCTTCTCGGCGTAGACCTTGCCGCCGCCGCGGGCCAGGTTGGCCGGGTCGCCGTTGCGGATGGTGAACATGAACAGGCCGGTACGCCTGAACTCCCCGCGCCCAAAATCGGTGATATCCCAGCCGAGCCTGCGCTCGACGATCTCGCGCGCCTCCTCGCCCCGGGTCCGCCAATCGTCGACGGTCCAGTAGGCGAAGGGCGGCAGGTAGAACTGGTGCTGGCGGATAAAGCCATCCACGTCGCGCATGATGGCGTTGATTTGTGAGCGTTTCATCAAAAAATGCCTTAAGCCAAATAATCGTCGGTTATCGACAGGATGTTCGTTATGGTGGGAAATATCTTGATCTTATTCTATAACCAATTTGGAAACAGGAACAACTGGGCGATGGTTGTCTGCTGGAAATTCAGGAAGCGCGATTTGCGGATGGCCCGCACGTGCGGGGAGGACGCGGTGATGAGGAGGAGTTTCATGTTTTCGAGGGCACCATTTCTAAGAACAGGTCGACGATCCGGGGATCGAACTGCCGGCCCTTTTGCTCGCGCAAATAGGTGCGCACGTCCCGTTCGACCCAGGCCGGGCGGTAGGGCCGGTCGGAGAGAAGCGCATCGTAAACATCCACCACCGAGAAGATACGCGCCGCCAGGGGGATCGCCTCGGCCTGGATGCCCTGGGGGTAACCCGTCCCATCCCAGCACTCGTGATGCCCGTAGGGGATCTCGATGGCTTTGCGCAGGTAAGGGATCTCGTTGAGCAGGTCCCGGGCGAACTCCGGGTGGCGATGCATGATGTCCCATTCCTCGCTGGTCAGCGCGGCTGGTTTGAGCAGGATGCTGTCGGGTACGCCCAGCTTCCCGATATCGTGCAGCAGGGCTCCGCGATGGATGTGGGGGAGGGAATCAGCATCGATACGCAAGGCGTTGGCCATGCTTATCGTCCATTCTACCACCCGCCGGGAGTGTTCCGCGGTTTCCTGCTCGCGCAGCTCCAGGGCGCGCACCCAGCCCTGCAGGGTCAAATCGTAGGCGGTTTCCAGCTCGGCGTGCGCCTGGAGGAGCGCCTCCTCGGACTGCTTGCGCTGGGTGATGTCCCATAAGATCAACAGGACCGCCGGGTCGTTGTTCCACTGGATCCTGCGTACCTGGAAGGTAAAATAAAACTTTCTCCCGTCGGGCAGCCGGCGTTCAATCCCATCGCAGATAAAGGGTTTCCCGCTATACAACGCTTCCTCCACCTGTTCCTCGTAAGAATTCTGAGGGTCGGCGCTCCACACCGTGCGGTAGAGCTGGTCCACCGGGTCCAGGTGTGGATCGGGGGTACAGTAGTGGTAAGCGGGATTGGCGTAACCGATGCGCAGCTCGGGCCCGACGACGACCGCCAGCCCGCTGGGGTCTGCCTCGAAAATAGCGTCCAGGAGAGCCTTCTGGCGCTGGTTCTCGTCCAAGAGAAGCTCGCGCTCGACCTGCGTCTGGCGGAGAGTGGCCGTCTCACGGCGGATCATGCTATAGAGGAGCAGACCGGTAACCAGCACGTACCCCCAGCCCTTGAACATGCTGATCCGGGTCAGGATCACTGGGTCGCTGGTGAGGCTGGCTGCAATCTCATCGCTGAAGGCGATCCACAGGACCCCGATGAGCAGGTAGATACCGGTAATTTTCAACGCCCCATGGTCTTTCGCGGTTGAAGGGGAAGAAGGCCGATCTGGCATGGTGAGCTTCCTTTAAGCGCGACTTATTTGGGTATTGGCAGTAATTATTCGATTATACGTCTGAATTCTTGGGTTGGCACTTTTTACCCAATGTTAATAAACCTATTATGGACTTTTTGGTCCAAATCTTCTATAATCTCCTATAAGGAATTGAGCCGATGGCGAGACCGCAGGAATTTGAAACGTCCGAGGCGCTGCGCAGCGCGATGCACGTATTCTGGCGCAAGGGATACGAAGCCGCTTCGCTCGCCGAAATTCTGGCGGCCACCGGCTTGAGCAAAAGCAGTCTCTATGCCACCTTTGGCGACAAACGCGAGCTGTTCCTGGCCGCGTTCCATGCCTACCGGCAGGAGCGGCTCCAGCGCCTCGAGCAGACGCTGAAAGACGACCAGCCGGTCCGCCAGTCCATCGAAGCCGTCTTTTGCCAGGTAGTGGAGCACCTTAGCGACCCCTCCCATACTTATGGCTGCATGACTGCAAATGAAGCGGTTGAGCTGGCCCCGCACGACCTGGACGTACAGCGGATGGTTGCCGAAGATTTCCAGGCGGTCGAAGACGCGTTCGTTCAGGCCATTGCCCGCGGGCAGGCTGAAGGTTCGATAACCAGCCGCCAGGAGCCGCGCAGGCTGGCTCGCTTTTTCGTCGTCAGCCTGCAGGGTTTCCAGGTGATGGCGCGCGCTCGAACGGACCGTACCCGCCTCGACGAAAGCATAACCATGATCATGGCCGCGCTGGATTGAAACCAGGCTAGCGATCTTTTTTATCTGTATTCTGGACCGCCAGGTCCAGAATCAGTTAGCTTTTATTTCTTTATTTCGAAAAGGAGTCACTCTCAATGAAAGAGCAGACAGACAATAAACTATACGACCAGCTCGCAACCGATGACCAGATTGAGCGGGCGGTGCAGGCCTTGCAGGCCCACAACATCCAGACCATCGTCGTAGAAACGGGCGCGCAGGCGCGCGATGCGGTGCTCAGCCTGATCCCGGAAGGCGCAGAAGTGCATACCGCCTCCTCGCGCACCCTGGAGCAAATCGGCCTGATCGCGGCGATCGAGGAATCCGGCTGTTACCAGGCTATCCACCCGCTGGTTCGCAAGATCGACCGGGTCAAGCAGGGCCGCGAGTTCCGCAAACTGGCCTCCAGCCCCGAATACATGCTGGGAAGCGTCCACGCTGTGACCGAGACCGGCCAGGTAGTGGTAGGCTCCGGGGGAGGGAGCCAGATCGGGCCGTATGCTTTCGGCGCGAGCAAGGTGATCTGGGTGGTTGGGGCGCAGAAGCTGGTCCCCACCCTGGAGGATGGCATGCGCCGTTTACAGGAATACGTCTATCCCCTGGAAAATGAGCGTATGCAGGCACTCGTGAGCCGGCCCGCGCACCTCAACCAGACCTTGATTGTCAACGGCTCGCTCCAACCCGGCCGTCTCACGCTGGTCATTGTCAAAGAGAAACTGGGGTTCTAAACGGCAGTATTCGCAGGAGGAGAAATCGGTGGTTAAAACAGATGGCAGAAGTGAAACTTCTGCCATGGGGGTGTGCCCTCGGGGGGATTCGAACTCCCAACCTATTGCTCCGCAAGCAAGCGCTCTATCCATTGAGCTACGAGGGCAGGCTCGCTTTTTGTGCGCCCGGATTATACCACAGAATCGGATAAGGTACCGCTCTCTTCTACGGCGATTTCCAATGAGCCCTTCAATTTGCGCTTACGGCTCTTCCTTTCCACCACTCGATCGTGTCGGTGATGGTCTGCTGCAGCGGGCGGGTCTGGTAGCCCAGCTCCTCGCGCGCCTTGACGCAGTCGATTTCGGAATTGCTCACCACCGTCTCCAGCGAATAGCGGGTAAACAGCGCTCGCGTGTGGAACAACCGGGCAAAAATGGGCACCAGGTCGGCGATGATAAGGGCCAGAGCCAGTGGGACGATCAGATGGGGCGTGCGCTGCCCGCCGGCCTCCTGGACCATTTCTTTGAGCTGCGCCAGGGGGATGCGCTGCCCGGAAAGGATGTACGCTTCGCCGGTCCGCCCGCGCTCGAGAGCCAGGATCATTCCCCGCGCCACGTCGCGCACGTCGACAAAGTCAAACATACCATCCACCAGAACGAAGACACCCGGCGCCATCCAGCTCCGGATCAGCGCGCCCATCTCGGAAATGCGGTAATCGTAAGGGCCGATGACCCCGGTCGGGCAGACCACCACCGCGTCCAGCCCATTTGCGATAGCATCCAGCACCACCAAGGAGGCTTCGGCTTTGGTCCGGTCGTACTCACCGGCCGGATTATGGATGTCAAAGGGCAGGCTTTCGTCGATAATCCTGCCCTGGGGTGGGCGACTCAATGCGTGGATCGAGCTGGTATAGAGCAGGCGCTCCACACCGCAGCACAACGCGGTCGTGACCACGTTGCGCGTCCCTTCTACGTTGACCCGGCGAATGCGCTCGTCCTTGCCTGGCAGGATGGAGATGATCCCCGCCAGGTGGTACACGCTGCGCACGCCCTGCATCGCCCGGCAGATCGAGTCCGGATTGAGGATGTCGCCGGTGATCACTTCGATCTGCAGCCCATCCAGGCAGGTGCGGTCTTCCCCGGCGACGACCAGCGCCCGGACGCGCTCGCCCCGCGCGATAAGCTCGCGGATCAGGGTGTTGCCGATGTGCCCGGTAGCCCCCGTGACCAGAATCATGTTTCCCTCCTCAGCATGCCTTCCATGAACAGGGTGATGGCATCCTGGGTAGTCCGGCCCCACTCCGCTCCCTGCGGGTCGAGCAGGCCCTGCAGCAGGAGGCCCACCGCCAGCCCTACGATCGCCCGCGCTCCCATCTGTGGATCGATCTCCCGAAGCTGGCCTTTTTCGATCCCGCGCTGCAGGATGCCGGCAAACAGCTCCTGGTAGTGGCGGTAAGGCGCCACCGTTTCCTTCCAGATCGCCGGGTCGTGACTGGCCTGGGTCCAGAATTCTAGAAACATGCCCAAAAAGATACCGATCGGTCGATTTTATTATACCGGAGATGCAGGTTTGTTTTTGTACAAATATTCA
>DATKLX010000079.1:0-4944 GCA_035542155.1 Anaerolineaceae bacterium | reverse complement strand
GCAAGTTCCTGCTCCAGGGAGAGGCGGGCGTCCCCCAGCACGACCTCTACCCTGGCGCGGCTATCCTTCAGGTAGGAGAAGTAACCGCCCTGACCCTCGGCCAGCTGGATGACGGTCGGATTGATTTCATAGAACCGGTAGACGTCACCAGGCTGCCCGTAAGCGGATAGGGTACCGATCCCCAGCCCCAGAACGCCGACGCGCATTCCGTAGCCGCGCGTGGGGAAGTTTAACAATGCCAGACCGATGCCGCTCCGGGGGCCAAAATACGCCGTCGGGAGGTCGCGTTTATCCGCCTCCAGGAACTGGCGGCCATGGATGGTAATACCATGGATCAATCCATAAGAGTAAGCCGGTGAGTCGGGTTGGTCGAACTGCCAGACGCGCACCACGCCGTAGAAGTTGCGCCAGGAACCCAGCGAGTCAGTCAGATCCGCGCGGATATACAAAACGGCACGGATACCGGAAATGGCCAGCGCACTGAACAATAGAACCGTATTGAAGACAAAAGCCCAGCCTGAACGCCGGAGCGTATCCGACTTGAGTGAGACGACCAGGAACAAAAGCCAGCAGAGTAGATAACCCAAGGGGAGTTCCCAAAATCCTTTGAATACGTAAGGAGCAACGAAATTAATCAGGATGCCCCCAATCGCCCCACCGACCGAAACCATCAGATAAAAGGAGGTCAGGTGGTCCGGGTGTGGGCGCAGACGGTAGAGCTCTCCGTGACAGACCATGCAGCCGAAGAAAAGCGCCAGGGAAAAAAGATACAGCTTCAAGGGAATGTTCAATGAGCCCTGTGACATCGCCCAGGCATACAATATGGTGACAACGAAAAACAGGATGAGATAGAGTCGACGCCGATACCAGCGTTCATCGGAAAATGCCAGGATGAATGTCAGCAGATAGATGGTCAGGGGCAGAACCCACAGGAATGGGATCACTGCCACTTCCTGGGTGATGTGATTGGTCGTTGCCAGCAGGAGTATGGAGGCACAGGCACTCAAGGCAATCCACAAGAGGTAATCCCCGGCCGCTGGACGAGGAGGCGGATCCGCTGAAGCAGGTCGATCCGGATTACTTGAGTACGTCGGCCCAGACATCGCAGGCATCGCTTCTGCAGCTTGAGCCCGCCTGGCGCGCATGACCTTGACCGCCCCATAAGCGGCCAGGCCCGCATAAACGACAAATCCCAGCGACCAGTTCCACCCTTGCCAGGAAAGGGTCAAATTTGGCTCCACCAGGACCGGGTAGCTGATCAGTGCGATCAGCGAACCGGCATTCGAAAGGGCGTACAGGCGGTAGGCAGAATGGCCCGGATAAGCGCGGTTGAACCAGGCCTGGATCAAAGGGCTGTTGGAGGCCAGCAGGAAAAAGGGCAGGCCCACCGATATGGTCAGGAGTTTGAATATTTCCCAGACCGGGGAAAATGTCCCGGCCGGCTTCAAACCCACGCCGGGCGTGATTGGAGATTTCCATGTCAGTCCAAGGAACAGCATCAGGAGCAGGGTAAGGCCGAGCAAGGTCAGATGGACGATCTCCTTGCGGCGTCCTTTTCCGGTCAGCCAGTAGGCATACGCGTAACCCCCAGTCAGCAAGACCTGAAAGAATAGCATCACCGTCGACCAAACGGCCGGCGTCCCTCCAAACCAGGGCAGGATGTACTTGCCGATCATCGGCTCGACTTGAAATAAAAGAAAAGCGGAAATGAAAATACACACAGCGAAAAAGATCATCGGTGCCTCTGGCCCATTTTACTTGGGATTTGGGAGAGCAAAGACGAAATAGATGCGACCTCACAGAATTGAAAACCCCGGGTTCGTCGCGTACCTGAGAATAGCACATGAAGGCCAGGTCTGGTTGACACGGGAATGATTCTTTGTTATCCTTTCAGGGGATTAAAATGCTGCACCCGCCGATCTGGTCGTGATCAATTATGTCGATGCTGAATGGCACATTACGGCAAAAACCTTATCCTGAAGGTTTAGGGATATCTTCATGAAACCAGCCCGAAACAACCGCCCGATCCAAGGTTCGGACACAACCGTGCGGTCCGCCCGCGCCGTTCTCGCTGGTCGGAGCAAGAAGAACTGGTTCGTTCGACTGCTGCCCTTCCTGGGACCGGCCTTCATCGCCAGCGTGGCCTATGTCGATCCGGGAAACTTCGCCACCAACATCCAGGGCGGGGCGAAGTTCGGTTACATGCTGCTGTGGGTCATTTTGGTCAGCAACCTGATGGCCATGCTGCTCCAGACGCTTTCGGCCAAGCTGGGTATTGCCAGCGGGAAGAACCTGGCGGAACAATGCCGGGCGAATTTTCCACGCTGGGTTGTTTGGGCGATGTGGGTGCTGATGGAGCTGGTCGCCATGGCTACCGACCTGGCCGAATTTCTCGGCGCCGCACTGGGTTTCAACCTGCTCTTCGGCATGCCGCTCTGGATTGCCGGAATCCTGACCGCCATCGTCACTTTCCTCATACTCGGCCTGGAGCGTTATGGTTTCAGGCCGCTGGAGGCGGTCATCACCTCCCTGCTGGCGGTGGTGACGGTCAGCTACGTGATCGAGATTTTTCTCGTCCACCCCAACTGGAATTTGGTTGCCAATAACACCTTTATTCCGCGTTTTTCCGGATCCGAAAGCGTGCTGCTTGCAGCGGGTATCCTCGGGGCCACGGTCATGCCCCATGCAATATTCCTGCACTCGGCCCTGACCCAGGACCGGATCGTGGTCAAAAAACCCGAGCAGCAGCGCCGCCTGTTCCACTTCGAGATCGTCGATGTAGTTATCGCTATGGTGATCGCCAGCTCGGTCAACGCCGCCATGTTGATCATGTCGGCCTCCACGTTCTTCTATCACGGCCTGACCTCGATTGCAACCATCCAGGAAGCTCACCGGACCCTCGAGCCGCTCTTGGGAAAAGCCGCCAGCTGGGTTTTTGCCGTTTCCCTGCTTGCCTCCGGTTTATCGTCTTCTTCAGTTGGGACGATGGCTGGGCAGGTGATCATGCAGGGCTTTTTGCACTACCAAGTCCAGCCTTGGGTGCGCCGCGTGGTAACCATGCTGCCCTCCTTGCTGGTCATTTTCATCGGCCTCGACCCGACGCGCACGCTGGTGATCAGCCAGGTCGTGCTTTCTTTCGGGCTTCCATTTGCGGTCATTCCGCTGGTCATGTTTACCCGGCGACGTGAGATCATGGGTGCACTGGTAAACAATCGCTTGACCACCACCCTGGCAAGCCTGGCCGCTTTCATCATCATTTGCTTGAACATCTTTCTGCTCTATCAAACGTTTTCAGGGAGATAGCTCATGTTCAAACATATCCTCGTCCCCCTGGATGGCTCAAAATTGGCCGAAGCTGCCCTTCCTGCCGCGGCATCGCTGGCGGTGACCTTGGGCGCATCGGTGACCCTGCTTCACGTCATCGAACAGGATGCTCCGGAAGAAGTCCACAAAGACCGGCACCTTACCGAGTCCAAGGAAGCCAGGGCTTACCTCACCGCAATTGCCAAAAACGCTTTTCCCCCGGGCGTTAAAGTAAACCGGCACGTACACACGGCAGCCGTTAAGGATGTGGTCCATAGCATCATTTTCCACGCCGAGAAGGAGATACAGCCGGACCTGATCGTTTTATGCTCGCATGGTCGCAGTGGGATGCGCGACCTGGTCTCCAGCAGCATCGCCCAGCAGGTTGTCGCCGAGAGCACGATCCCGGTTCTGTTGATCAAGCCAGGCGGAACAGGTTCTTCTGCGTTTAGATTACAGAAAATTCTCGTCCCATTGGATAACGAATCCATTCACGATGCCAGCCTGCCGTACGCCGAGGATCTGGCGCGCGCCTACCGCGCCGAGCTCGAGATCATCTGCGTCATCCCCACCCTGGGGACGCTCTCCGGTGAGCGGGCAGCGGCAGGAAGCATGCTGCCGACGACGGCGGCTTTGTACCTCGACATGAAAGAGGAAAATGCACGCCAGCATTTCCAGGGACACCTGGACGAGTTCAACAAGAAAAACATCCGGGCCAGCGCGCAAATCGCCCGCGGGGATCCAGTGGCAGTGATCGCCAAGACGGCTGAAGAAATCGAAGCCGATGTGATCGTCTTCGGGACCCATGGGAACGCCGGCCTGGACGCATTCTGGCGCGGCAGCGTGGCCGCCAACGTCGCCCGCCGGACCGGAATCCCCCTCCTGCTCGTCCCGCTTCCCGAATAAGATATTTTTTATCGATTGGAAAAGCGCCCTGTTCAAAATACCAGGGTGCTTTTTCATCGCTCAGGTCGACCTGTCTGCTTATCTCAAAGGTCATCTGATTCTCGGACTAAGGAAACAAGTCCATCGATTCTGTAAACTCAATCCCTTGACAATATCTAAACAAAGCTATATATTCAAGCTCACTTAACTATTCAGGAAGGTGAATCGATGGAATTAAACGACCCCCTCGTTGCCACACTGCACAACTGGACCAAAATCTTCATGCGCCACTCAATGCGCGAATTCATCCTCTACTCCAAACAGTGCGGCCTGTCAATGTCCCAGATCGGAGCGTTGTTCCGCATCAACGAGAGCAAGAGCAGCGTCTCGCGCCTGGGCGGCGGTCTGGGGATCACCAATGCCGCCGTCAGCCAGATGCTGGACCGTCTGGTGCAGCAAGGATTGATCCTGCGATCGGAGGACCCGGACGATCGGCGCGCCAAGCAGCTTGTCCTGACCGATAAAGGCCGCCAGATCCTCGACGAGAGCCTACAGGCCCGCCAGTCCTGGCTGAATGGTTTGTCGGAGGTCCTGTCGGCCGAGGAGAAAAAGCAGGTCATCGCTGCCCTGAACCTCTTGATCAAAAAAGCCAATCAGCTCGAACCCATCTCCGGGCGAGATCAGTAGCCCATCGTTTTTTAGGAGCATTTCCACCCATGCTACGTTTAACCAAATACCTGAAACCCTATATTTTTT
>DATKLX010000078.1:0-8401 GCA_035542155.1 Anaerolineaceae bacterium | reverse complement strand
ATCCCCGGAAGATAGGCGTTCAGATACTTGAGTCAATGCTTTGATTTTTCGTACGATCAGGAAGTTCCCACACAGCCAGGCGATGACGACCGTGAAAATTACAATGACCAGCGCCATAACAATTTCACGAAGCTGCAGTGTGATGACCAGATAGGCTGTGAGAGCGATCTCCGGCAGCATCGCCAGGACAATCAATAGAAATAAAAGAAACCGCAAATTTCCCCGGAAGTATCGCATCGTTTTGATGGACCAGCTTCGACCGAGAATGATTGCAAGCCAAAACCAGTGAGATGACCTATTGTCTCAGGCTGACCGTTTATAAATATCGTTTCTCAACTGGCAAAACCGGGGATGATTATGGTTGATAAGGCCTTGTCCGTCTATACGATAAAGTACTGTATTTTCTGACCCCCTTCAATCCCCGGATCTTTCGAAATCTAATTCTCTTGAGGGACCAGGCCGTGCCCGATGGCATAACGCGCCAGGGCAGCCTGCCCCCTTAGCTTCAATTTCCGCATGATATGCCAGCGGTGCATATCCACGGTACGCGGGCTGATCACCAGCAAGTTAGCGATTTCTGCGCTGGATAGACCTTGCCCAACCAGGTGAAGCACTTCTCGCTCGCGTGTGGTGAGGGTATTATAGGAATCCACCTCACTTAGATTCGCCTTAAAGCCGCGTTCGACTTTACCTACTTTTGCGTAGAAGTTCGATCTGAATTGCTGTCGCCCTTCGATGACTTCACTAATGGCGTGCACCAGCTCTTTGGTAGTAGGTGCTTCGAGAGTGTAGGCTATTGATTCGGTTGTGCCGGCCTCCATCACACAAGCAAAATTTCTAACCATGGCGAAATACAAGACCCTTATTTCCGGCACTCGATCGTGGATTTTGAAGACGGATTTTAGTATGGACGGGTCCGGCGCGATCAGGTCCATGACCAGTACGCCCTGACGCAAATGTCTCAGATTCGAAGCTATCGACCTGGCATCACCATTTAGCGGGAGCACCTGGTAATTCGGTTTGGATTCCAGTAATAAAGTCAATCCCTCGCGCTGCTCAGAGTGGTCATCGACCAGTACGATCGTTGTGCTCATCTGAACCCACCTGCAGCGTGATGTGCGAACCGCTTCCATTAATCAATATTGCCATACATTTTATGTCTCCTTTAATTCTTGATCGGCTGATGCAGTTTCTTCCCCCACTGTTTTTAATGCATTGAGAGAAACGAACTTCAGATAACATTATGCTCAGGATATTCTTCTTTCATCCCACTGCCATCGACCAAAAGTATTAAATAAGTATTATTTTTAGCTTTCCCGCTCCAGAAGTCTGATCGGCCCCCTCTTCGATCCCCTCTGTTGCGAGGCCGGTTGGCCACTCTTGAGCGGTATCGCCGGGGAATATACAACTTTTCTACTACTTTGGATGCATGAAGGCAGAGGGAAATTTATGTATCCTAGAGAAAATGGTGTATCTGAGAGGCGTTGAATCCCTTTGAGTCGCTACGAGTAATCATTATTTTTTTAAGGAGAATCCATCTTGAAGCAGCCAGTCTGGCGTTACTTATGGAGATCGGAAGACCTCCGTAGAAGGTTGTTGTATACCTTGCTGCTGTTGACCATCTACCGGGCTGCAGCAAACATCCCTGTCCCTGGGATCAATACCGAAGTGTTGAGATTGATAAATACCAACGGTGGGGCGAACGGCAACTTATTTAATTTGCTTGACATGCTGTCTGGCGGCACTGTATCCAACTTTTCAATTCTGGCGATGGGTGTTTACCCGTACATTACCGCACAAATCATCCTCCAGTTGTTGGTCCCGATCATCCCGTCTCTGGAGCAAAAAATGAAAGACAACCCGCGGGAAGGGCAGGCCTGGATGGAAAAATGGACGATGATCCTGACCGTCCCCATCGCGATGCTATCGGCCATAGGCCAGATCAACATCTTCAATACCATGGCTGGAGGCCAGTCGATCCTGCTTCATTACGGGTTTACCGGCGATGACCTGTTACCGACCATCACGACCCTGATCTCGATGGTCGCGGGAACCATGTTTGCCATCTGGTTGGGCCAGTTGATCTCGGAATATGGGATCCGCAACCAGGGCCTGTCGCTGATCATTTTTTCTGGGATTGTGGCTCGGATACCGGCCCGCGTGGGTGCATTGTTAGCCGACGAGAGTCATCGCTGGTTGGTTCTCGTAGACCTCGTCATCCTGGCGATATCGGTTTTTGCCATCGGATATGTCCAGCAAGGCCAGCGAAACATCCCGGTTTTATTCCCCGGACGGCGGGTCGGAAATAAGATGTCGATGCCGGTGCGTTCATACCTTCCTTTGAAGGTGAATATGGCTGGCATGATCCCCTTGATTTTTGCCCAGTCCCTCATGACTTTTCCGGCGCTCGTGGCCAGTTATTTTCTCAATTCGTCGACTGCCTGGGTAAAAAACTTTGCCACGTGGACCTATAACGCTTTCAATACCACCTCTGGATGGTACATAGTGACCTACTTCCTCTTTGTGGTGATCTTCACATTCTTCTACACCGACGTCATGTTCACCCAACAGAACTACGGTGAGAACCTGAAGAGACAGGGTGCGCAGATCCCGGGAGTGTTGCGCGGCAACCCGACTCAAAAATATCTGACCAGGGTTCAACGGCGCATTACGCTGCCCTGGGCTCTGTTCCTGGGGCTCGTGGCAACGATGCCCTACTTGCTGAGCCTTATCCTTCCCACAGGCTCCCGCAATGGAGGTTTCCTGGTCTCTTCGGCAGGGCTGTTGATTGTGGTCGGCGTGATTGTTGATACGCTCAAAATCATCGATGCCGAGCTGAAATTGCAGGGGTATGATGAAAAATTGATCAGTTGAAGGCTGCGATCCCTCGATTTAAATTGCGTGCCTGCGCGCAGATCTGCACGCCGATCACGTCCACCCGCGCCGGTTGGGCCAGGCAATACAGGATGCACGCGGCGATATCCTCCCGCTAACGTTTTTATCCCACGATGGGCTTCATCCGCCGGATGAATTCCTCCGCTTTCCGGTCGATCTCTTCATCCGGGGTGAGCACGTTGATTCCAAAATCCGCCCCCAGGCCCGGGTCCACCACTCCGACGCTCAGGTTGATGCTCCGCCCCAGGAGATCGTCCGTCCTGGGCAGCATATTTTTCTGGTACAGCGGCCGGCCATTTTGGTCGCACAACGCCAGGATCTGTTCCATGTTGTTATACACGTGCCAGCCGGAGCGGATCACCGTTTTACTTTGCAGCGCCTGAGCAGCCCGGTCGGCAGTCTGCTGGTCCTCAAGCTGGATGGTCAGCAGCGTGGCGCACTCCCCGGACGGATCGTTGATTTTACGGAAGGCCAGCCCTTCGAGGTGCGCCGCCTGGATCGCCTTTTTGAAGCGCGCTTTCTTCTCCCGCAGCGCGCCCAGGATGCGATCCAGCTTGCGAAGCTGAGCCAGCGCAAACGCCCCGGTCAGCTCGTTCATCCGCAGATTGATCCCGATCGTCGAGCGGCTGCCGATCTCCACTCCCTTGCGCAGCGGCTTGTGTCCCTGGTCGTGAAACCCGAAGGCTCGCTCATAGAGGTCTTTCGAGTTGGTCACCAGCAGGCCCCCATCCCCCGAGTTGATCACCTTGTAGTTGTTCAGCGAGAAAGCCCCAAACGCGCCAAAAGTCCCCAGCATTTTGCCGTGGTAAGAACCACCCAGCGCCTGGCAACAGTCCTCGATCAGGTGCAGGTTCGCCTCCTGGGCCAGCAAGGAAATTGCGTCCATATCGGATGGGTTGCCGAGCATATGTACCGGGATGATCGCCCGCGTCCGCGGCGTGATTTTCAGGCGCGCGTCGGTCGGGTCCATGGTCAGCGACTCGTCGATTTCCACCATCACCGGTTGCGCCCCCACTGCGATCACCGCGGAGAAGGTCGCGACGAAGGTGTAGCCCGGGACGAGCACCTCATCCCCCGGCCCGATCCCCAGCGCGCTTAGCGCCGACATCAACGCCCCCGTGCCTGAGCACATCGCAACACAATACCCCACATCGATCTTCTCGGCAAACTCCCGCTCGAGGGTATACACCTTGTGGCAGAAACGCGGGTCGTCCTCATCCCCGTAGCGGGAAATGTGCCCGCTGCGGACTACCTCCAGCACCTCCTGGATCTCTTCATCCCCTTCGAAAAAAAATCCTGGTCCCGGCATAACATTCTCCTAAGATCTTAAAAAAACTTCACCACAGAGTACACAGAAAAATCCGTTCTCGATTTTTTACTGTTCTCTGCTCTTCTGTTCTTTTTTACGCTGAGTCCTTTGTGGTTATCTTTTGATGTCCGGATCGGGGAGCGTGAAATCGCGCATCACCCCGGCCAGGTCGTGGTACGAACTGATAAACGTCCGCAGGGTACGCACTGAAGGACCGTAGCCGTCGAACTCGTCCAGGCTCAACCCGTCCTCATCGTACGCCCGGCGGAAATCCGCGAATTTCTCGTACAACTCGCCGACGATTCTTTCATCAACCGGCGTGTGAAAACGGTCCTTCACCTCGATATTCGAAGCGTTGTACTGCACCTGCCAGGCGTAGGGAATGGTCTGGATGATGTTTCCCCCAATCAGCTCCGACCAGTGCAGCACGTGGCGGTACGCCGCCGAGAGCATTCGCGCCCGGTAACCGCGCTCGTGGAACAGGGCCTCCGCCTTTTTGACCGCCGCGATCCCCGCCCAGTACGCGATCCCCGGGTCGACCAGGATGCCGTCGCGCTTCATCAGCACCTGCATCCAATCGTCCAGCCGGCCCTGCATCAGCGTGCAGACCGGGCGCATCCTGGTCACGTCCAGCCCCTCGGCCTCGCGCCGCTTCAATCCCCGCTCGACCGATGCCCCTACCGCCAGGCACTGTGGGACGGTGAAGCTCACCGTCGCGTTGATGTTCACCCCGCGGTAGGTTACCTCTTCGATCGCCTGGATCCCAGCTTTCGTCGCCGGTATCTTGATCTGCATATTTGGGGCCAGGGCGTTAAAACGCAGCGCCTGCTCGACCAGGGCGTCCACATCCCGAAAGTTGCGCGGGTCAGTCTGGATCGACAGCCGCCCTTTCAACCCGCTTTCCCGCTCGAAGACCGGCAAGAGCAGTTCCGCGCCGCGCACAGCCATCTCTTCGATCAACCGCCAGGTCAGGAAATCTTCTCCTGCGGTGGGGTATTCGGCGATCATCCGCTGGATGCGGTCCCGCCACAGCGGCATCTCCTTTTTCAGCACGTCCATCACGATCGTCGGGTTGCTGGTCGCACCCACCGCCCCGCGCTCGATCGCGTAGTTCAGCTCCTGGACGGAGCAGGAATCGTTCCAGTAATCTGTCGGCGTCGTGCACGCCATCTCGTGTAGAGGTCCATTATAATTAGTCGTCATGGGTCCCTCATTTTCTTATGCAAATGTTTGCAGAATCATTATAGCCTTTCCAATTTAGATGTCAAATCTCAAATTGTAGATTTTAAGCCTAAAAATGATCGTCTTGCTATCTATTGACATGCCCAATTGATTATGCTAGACTGTTTATGCAAAGCTTTGCATAAGCCGGTAACCACTTCGGTTTTTCTCCGGGTTGAAGGGAAACAAAACAATCCTCAGTCAGAGGTGTTGAATGGGTTTGCTCACAAAGAGATTGCCCGAAGTACGCCACCGGTTGTCTTATTTCCCTGAGGCCGTTGCCCTCATCAGCTTTTTACTGCTATTTATCTTCTTCGTTCTGGCTGCACCTCATTTTCTTTCCCCCGATTCAATCGGCAATATCCTGACCTTCGGCAGCATCACCGGCATCGTCACCATCGGCGTCGCCATGCTCATGATCGCCGGTGAGTTTGACCTTTCGGTTGGGTCGAATTTCGCCCTCGCCAGCTATGTCCTCGCCCTGTCTCTCATCGCCGGGTGGTCCGTGTGGGTCGGAATCGCGCTGGCCATCCTGGTCAGCTCCGCGCTCGGCCTGCTCAATGGCCTGATCGTGGTCAAAGCCCGCATCCCCTCCTTCATCGCCACGCTGGGAACCCTGCTGGCCTACCGCGGCATCGTTCGCATCGTGGGACACGGCAGCTTTGCCACCTACAAGGGCGACCCGATCCCCCTGTTCGGCATCCTCAATGGAAATTTCACCCTACTCAACGAGGCCTTTGGCGCCGCGAACAGCTTCCGCACGAACCTGATCTGGTTCATCCTGATCGCCCTGGTCTTTTCCTTCATCCTGATGAGCACGAAGTTTGGCAACTGGGTTTTTGCCTCCGGAGGATCTCCTGAAGCGGCCGCCGCGCAGGGGGTAAACGTCAGCCGGGTGAAGATCCTCTGCTTTACCCTCACCGGTTTTTTGGTCGCTATCGCCAGCCTCTTGCAGTTTTCCTACCGCCTCAGCGTTGACCCGCTCCGCGGCGACGGCATGGAGCTGATCGTCGTCGCCGCCAGCGTGATCGGCGGGGTGAGCATGACCGGCGGCCGCGGCACGATTTTCGGCGCGATCATGGGCACCCTGATCCTCCAGATGCTCGACCAGGGCCTGGTGTTGATGCACATCCCCATCGAGGTCTTCCAGGCCACCGCCGGGCTGATCATCATCATCTCCGTGATCAGTAACACGTTTATCTCCAAAGGCGATTGAAATCTGAACATTCCCAGAAAGGAGGTGATCGGGGAAAAAATCTGACCAGCAGTAGGAGCATGTAGATAGCCACCTTTCATTTCAAGTGTTTGGGGAGAAGAAAAGCATGAAAAAAATAGAATATGTCTTGACTTTTTTGGTCGCGCTTTCGCTGGTCCTGAGCGCCTGTACCACGCCGACAGCCACCACCACACCCCCCACTTCAGCCCCGGCTCAGGCGCCTACGGCTCCACCCAGCCCCACTCAGCCACCTGTGTCCACACAACCGCCCGCGGAAACTGCGCCCGCAGCTCCTGCCCCGACAACCCCTCCTTCGGCAGGCGGTCCCACTATTAAAGGCCACCTGACCTTCGTGATGGTCCAGCACGCCCTGTGCGCCTGGGATTCCTTCTGGTGCACGGTCGAGCAGGGGATCAAGGATGCCGCCAAGCAGATGGACGTCTCGGTAACCATCCTTGGGCCGGATAAATTCGACCTCGAAAAAACCGCCTCCCTGATCGATCAGGCCACCGCCTCCAAACCGGATGGGATCGGTCTCACCGTCACCGATGCGACCCTGTTTAAGGAGCCGATCAACAAGGCCCTCGCCGCCGGCATTCCAGTGGTCGGTTACAATGCCGGCAACGGCCCCGACAAAGACAAGATCGCGTACCTGACCTACATCGGCATGGATGAATACCAGGGCGGTCTGCAGAGCGGCCAGCGACTGATCGCTGCCGGCGCGAAAACCGGGGTCTGTGTCAACCACCAGGTGGGCCACGCCGGTCTCGACGCGCGCTGCAAGGGCTTCCAACAGGCCTTTACCGACGCCAAACTCAAGGCTGAGGTCCTGGGCGTCAAAGGTGAGGATGCGGCCCAATCCCAGACCACCATCAGTGATTACTATACCGCCCATCCCGACGTCGACGGCTGGCTGACCCTCGGCCCCAGCGGCGCTACCCCCTTCTATGCCTTCGTCGACGCCCAGAAACCCAAAGGCATCTTCCACGGCACCTTTGATACCAGCCCTGAGATCGAGAAGCGCATCAATGATGGCACGACCCTCTTCGCCGTCGACCAGCAGCCTTATGCCCAGGGCTATATGGCGGTCATGTACCTGATGCTGGTCAACCGCTACGGCATCCGGCCTGCTCTGCCTGTCACCCCCACCGGCCCAGGCTTCATCGATAAGGCCATTCTGGCCAAGCAGAAGGTTGCGGCCGACAAACCGCTCAAATTTGCCATGGTCCAGCACGCTTTGTGCGCCTACGACCCCTACTGGTGTGTGGTCCAGAAGGGCATGGAGCAGGCGGGGAAAGATATGGGCATCGACATCACCATCATGGGCCCCGACAAATTCGATATCGATAAGACCGCGGCCCTGATCGACCAGGCCGTGGCGACCAGGCCAGACGGCCTCGGCGCGACCATCACCGACCCCGTGCTCTTCAAGCCTCCATTGGACAAAGCCATCAACGCCGGCATCCCGGTTGTGGCTTACGACACCGGCCAGGGCCCCTCGGTGGATAAGATCAACTACCTGACCTTCTGGGGCGCTGAAGATTACGTCCAGGGCCTCTACGGCGGCCGGCGGCTCGCCGAAGCTGGGGCCAAGAAGGGCGTCTGCATCAACCACCAGGTCGGGCACTCCGGTCTCGATGCGCGCTGCCAGGGCTTCCTGGATGCCTTCAAGGAAAAGAACCTGCCCGCAGAAGTGCTGGGTGTCAAGGGTGAAGACGCGGCCCAGACCCAGACCACCATCAGCGACTACTACACCGCTC
>DATKLX010000077.1:0-58193 GCA_035542155.1 Anaerolineaceae bacterium | reverse complement strand
GGTCTGGGTCCGGCTCAAACAGGTGGCTCATGAAACGGAACGAACGATTTATCAGGTCAAACATGGATTGCTGTCCGATTATCTGCGTCAACAATTGAAATCACC
The DNA here is from genome assembly GCA_035542155.1 of Anaerolineaceae bacterium. Taxonomy (GTDB): domain Bacteria; phylum Chloroflexota; class Anaerolineae; order Anaerolineales; family Anaerolineaceae; genus DATKLX01. Next base: position 58,088 of record DATKLX010000077.1, on the reverse strand, counting down.
GGCAATTCGCATGACGCTTGCGTAAGTCCTACTTATATTATTTCTGGTCTTTTTTTCATGACTCTTCTCTATACTACAATTCTGAAGATGCCCTTATAATGAAAATCATGTTTCTTTGGGATCTAGTATGGTCGAAGGAGAGATGTGGGGGTCTCTTTGCTACGGCAATTCCCAGTGAGACAATATCATTGGCAGGATATTAGATCCTGCGATTTTATATGTTTGTTCCAGCATTCAGCGATTGGAGCCAGTTCATGAACGATTCCCAACTCCATCGGGACGTGGCGTCACTGCGAGAAATCGCGGATCGTCTCAGCCGCTCCGCGTCAGAATTGTCGGCCCAGGATTTCAAAGAGCTCGGGAATACTGCTGTGTTGCTCCAGCAGCTTTCCATAGGCGGGCAAGCGGTCTCCCAGAATGGCATGGGCAATTTTTTCCGCCCGCTGCTAGACAGTATCTCGGATGGGCTGCTGACCATCGATCGCGATTGGCGGATCATCTTTGTCAATCAGCGTGCCGCTCAAAATAGCATGTTCCAATCAGAAGATCTGATCGGCAAAAACCTTTGGAACACCTTCCCCCAACTGCTCGGCACGCCGCTAGAAAAGCATACCCACCAGGCCATGCAGGATCGAACTGCACACCATTTTGAATACCATTTTGAAATGAAAGGGGCGGCTCAAGATCAGTGGTACCTGGTCAGCGTGTATCCCTCTTCCGAGGGGATCACGGTCTTCTGGATGAATCACACGTCCACGAAAAAAGCAGAGCTGGAACAGGAGCAGGTGCTGGCAGAGAACCGCCGTCAAAAAGCCCTGCTGGATGCAATCTTTGAGGCCGATCCAGGGGCGATCGCGGTGGTGACTGGCCCCGAGCTGTGCATCGTTCAGGTCAACCCGGCTTACCGTTTCCTTACCCCCGACCCCTTCCAGGATCCTGTTGGCCAGCCGTATGCGAAAATCTGGCCACCGGAAAGCGGAGAATGGTTTTCTGACCAGATCCATAACGCATTGGAAACTGGCCAACCCTTTCTGGCTAGCGGTATTCAGTTGCATCTTTCGATCGGCATCACGCGCACTTTCACCTTCCAGGCGCGGCGGATCGACTGGCAGGACGAGCCCGCCGTTTTGGTGATATTGTGGGATACCACCGAGCAAGAGAAGACCAACCAGGCCCTGCGCGAGAGCGAGCGGAGGCTGATCGGCGTGCTGGAAAGCATGCCCGACGCCTTCGTGAGCTTCGATGCTGATATGCACTATACATATGTCAATGCCAACGCCGAGCGTCTTCTGGCTGCACGTCGCGAAGCGCTTCTCGGCAAGGATGTGCGGATTGTCTATCCAGATGAGGAATCCAACAAGACCATCAGCCTATACGAACAGGTGCTTCAGGAGCAGCAACCCATGACCCTGACATCCTACCATGCCGGCTTCGACCGGTGGGTGGAAGTCCGGGCTTTCCCGACACCGGACGGAGTGTCTGTCTTCTACAAGGATATCTCAGCACAGGTAAAGGCCGAAGAAGCCCGGTGCGAGAGCGAGGAGCGCTTCCACCTGGTTCTGAAGAACATGCCGGTGGTAGCCGCTACCCTGGACCGCGATCTGCGCTACACCTGGGTCTACAACCCGATGATGGGGTTCACTGCCAGCAATATCCTTGGTAAAGAAGTGGGGCTGTCGACCGATCCTCAAGAAACGGAGAAGCTCCAACAGGTCCTGGAGAATGTTATCTCCACAGGACAGCCAGCGCATTGGGAAGTGGTCGCCGCGGCTGGAGCCGGGAAACGAATCTTTGAGACTTATGCTGAGCCACTCTACGGCCAGAACGACGAGATCAGCGGAGCAGCCTTGCTTTCAGTCGATATCACCGATCGAAAGCAGTTAGAGACGCAGCTAATCGAAGCCCACCGGCAGGCGGAATTCCTGGCGCGCTTCCCCGAAGAAAATCCCAACCCGGTTGCGCGGGTTTCGATGAACCAGAAGATCGTTTTATATGCGAACTCCCCGGCGGCAAATCTGCCCGGTTGGGAGCTGATCATCGGACAACCGTTACCGGAACTGTTTCTGCCGTTACTCGATCTGGCTGTGGCCAGGGGCAGCGAGGTTGTCGAAGATGTCCCCTTTGACAACGGCTCGTTTTATGCCATCTCGGTCGTCCCCTGCTGCGACGAAAATTATGCCAATTTCTACGGGCGCGATGTCACCAACCGCAGGCAGGCTGAAGTCCTTCTGGACCGTTACCGGATGCTGTTCGAGCATACCCGGGATATTGCGCTGTTTGTGCGTCTTTCTGACGGGCAGATCCTGGAAGCCAACCGGGCTGCGGAATCTGCTTACGGGTATTCTCGAGAAGAGCTGCTTCAACTGAGCATTACCGGTCTACGCGCAGAACAAACCCGCGATCAAATTGGCGCGCAGATGGCCCAGGCCAACACATCGGGGGTCCTTTTTGCAACAATCCACCGTCGCAAAGACGGATCAACCTTCCCGGTGGAAGTGAGCTCGTTGGGGGCCAATTTTGAGGGCGAGAAGATCAATCTGAGCATCATTCGCGACATTACCGAGCGAAAGCGGGCAGAGGAATTAGCCATACAGTATCAGAACAGGTTGGAGGCGGCCCTGAACAGCATGGCCGATGCGGTTTTCATTTCGGACCTGCAAGGTAACTTCATCCATTTCAACGACGCCTTCGCCACGTATCATCGCTTCAAGGACAAAGAGGAATGCGCGAAAACGTTCGCTGAATACTCCGACATACTCAACGTATTTTTCCCCGATGGGGCTCTGGCTCCCACCGAGATGTGGGCCGTTCCACGAGCGTTGCGCGGCGAGACGGTCACCAACGCGGAATACGCATTGCAGCGCAAAGATACCGGCGAACGCTGGACAGGAAGTTATAACTTCGCGCCCATTCGCGACGGGGATGGCGCGATTGTGGGGTCGGTGGTCGTCGGCCGCGACATTACCGAGAGCAAACAGGCCGAACAAAAGCTGCTGGTCGAAAAAGAATGGCTGCGCACGACTCTGTCCAGCATCGGCGACGGGGTCATCACCACTGACCCGCAGGGTCGAGTCACCTTCCTCAATCCGGTGGCCGAGCAGTTGACCGGGTGGAACAACATTGAGGCGGCTGGGCTGCCGTTAACCCAGGTTTTTATGATCCTCAACGAACAGACTCAGGAGCCAGTAAAGAATCCCGTGGCAAAGGTTCTTCAAGAGGGTCACATTGTTGGTCTGGCTAATCATACAGCCCTGGTTACGCGCCATGGCCAGCAGATCCCCATCGAGGACAGCGCCGCGCCGATCGTGGACCAGTCCGGGCAGATCCAGGGTATCGTCATGGTCTTCCACGATGTCAGCGAGAAACGGAAGGCCGAAGCAGTGGTGCAAGAAAGCCAGGCGTTGCTAAACGCCATCCTTGAAGAGACTCCCGATCCAGTTTTCCTGAAGGATCGTGACAGCCGGATCATGCTCGCCAACCGGGCCACCCTCGAGCTGATCGGCAAGCCGCGCGAAGAGGTGCTCGGCAAAAACGACCTGGAACACTTCGAAGACCTGGAAATTGGCCAGGCGATCATCGAGAACGACCGCAAGGTCATGGAGAGCGGCCAGACCCAGGCCATCGAAGAGCGGGTGAGCGTTGCCGGGAAAGAGCACGTCTATCTCTCGGTGAAAACTCCCTACCGGGATACTGCCGGCAATGTGATCGGCGTGATCGGCCTGGCCCACGATATCACCGAACGCAAGGCCCGTGAAGAAGAAGTCCAGAAGCTGAACCGCACCCTGCTGGCCCACACGCGCAGCAGCCAGGCGATGCTCTACGCCAGGGATGAAGCCAGCTATCTGCAGGAAGTCTGTCAGATCATCACCGAGGACTGCGGGCACGTCATGGTCTGGATTGGCCTGGCCGAAGAAGACGAGGCCAAAACCGTCCGGCCAGTTTCCTATGCTGGTTTTGAAGCCGGCTATCTCGAAACATTGGGGATCACCTGGGCGGATACAGAGCGGGGCCGCGGCCCGACCGGGACAGCGATCCGCACCGGGAAGCCGGTCATATGCCGCAATATGCTCACCGATCCCTTGTTTGAGCCGTGGCGAGCCGAAGCCCTCAAACGGGGGTACGCCTCCTCTCTGGTTCTCCCCCTGCATTCAATTTCAAGCGGCAAAGCCTTTGGTGCTATCACGATCTATTCGCGCCAACCGGATGCTTTTACCGCCGAGGAAACGAAGCTGCTTGCTGACCTGGCCAGCGATCTGTCTTATGGGATCAGCGACCTGCGGCTGCGCGCCGCTCGCGCGCAGGCGGAAGAAGCCCTGGCGCTCAGTGAAAGACGCTACCGCAGCCTGTTCGAGGGGATGACCGAGGGCTTTGCCCTGCACGACATCATCTGCGACGCCGCCGGGCAGCCCGTGGATTACCGTTTCCTGGAAGTGAACCCTGCCTTCGAACAGCTCACCGGGCTCTCGAAAGAGAAAGTCTTGGGTCGCACCGTTCTCGAGGTGCTGCCAGGCACGGAACGCTATTGGATCGAGATCTACGGCCAGGTAGCCCTGACCGGCGAACCGGCCCAATTTCGCAATTATTCTGGCGAGCTGGGTAAATATTTTGAAGTGATCGCGTTCAGCCCCCAGCACGGCCAGTTCGCGGTCCTCTTTATCGACGTTACCGAGCGCGTCCGGGCCGAAGCGGAGAACCGCAGGCTGGCGGTGGACCTGGAGATCAAACGGCGCCTGATCGAACAGCGCGAGCAGGAGCGGGTGCAAATTGCCCGCGACCTGCACGATGGCCCCATCCAGGAGCTGATCGCCGCCACCTATCTCCTCCACGGCCTGCTGATGGAGCCGCTGGCTCCTGAAATCCTGAAAGAAATCGAGGAAGTGAAGACGACCATCCACAAACAGGTGACCGAGCTGCGCGCCTATGCCATGGAGCTGCGCCCGCCAATCCTGGCCAAAATGGGGCTGGAAAGCACCATCCGCTCGCACCTCGAGACCTACCAGGAAAGGCATCCCGAATTGGAGATCCACTTCGAGGCGCACCAGGAGAACGACGAAATCCTGCCCGAGGATATCCGGGTTACCCTCTTCCACATCTACCAGGAGAGCCTTAACAACGCAGCCCGGCATTCCAGGGCCACGCAGATCGAGGTGAAGTTCTTGAAAACAGAGCGCCAGGCGATCCTGGAGATCCGCGACAATGGGGTTGGCTTTGAAATGCCCGGCGAATGGCTCACCCTGGCCAGGCAAGGTCACCTGGGCCTGGTGGGGATGCAGGAAAGGATCCAGTTCGTTGAAGGCAGGCTGGAGCTGGTGAGCGCGCCGGGGCAGGGGTTGCTGGTGCGCGCCATCATTCCGCTGGCCAGGAATTGATTTATAATTCGGGCATGGCCCCCAAAACACGGACGCTTTTGATCGTTGGGGCTGCGGCAGCAGTCCTGGTCGCTGTCGCGGGCGGATACCTCGCCTACCGGCATTTTGGTCTTTCGGCCACTCGCACCCGCATCCTCCTCGATTGGCTGCGCGCCCCACAGGATCACCCCGAGTGGGCGGTCAAGGCCCTGGAACGCTGCGACCCGGGCGCGCCCTTTTCCCTGCCCACCAGCGGCCTGATCGGCTACCTGTGGGACGACTCGTTCCAGATCGGCAAGCGCCACCAGGGATTGGATATCTTTGGCGGGACCGGCCCCGGCCTCACCCCAATCTACGCCGCCTACCCGGGCTTCCTCACCCGCCTGTCCAACTGGAAATCCAGCCTGATCGTCCGCGTGCCGGACGACCCGCTCCACCCTGGCCTCCAGATCTGGACCTATTACACCCACATGGCCGACTCTTCCGGCGAGAATTCCTATATCGCACCCGATTTTCCACCAGGGACCAGCGAGGTTTCCGTCCAGGCCGGCCAGTTACTCGGCTACCAGGGCAATTTCTCGGGCGATCCATCCGCTCCGGTCGGCGTCCATCTCCATTTCTCGATCGTGCTCGACGACGGCCAGGGGAAGTACCGCAACGAGCTGGATATCGCCAACACGCTCGATCCCAGCCCGTATTTTGGTCTGCCTCTCAACGGCTCCCAGAACCGCGACGTGGTGCCGGTATGCCAGAAGACTCGCTCATCGACAAAGTGGTTTTGATCACCGGCGCGGGGCGCGGGGTGGGGCGTGCGGCGGCGCTGGCGTTTGCCGCTCAAGGAGCACGCGTGGCGGCCAACGATCTCACCCCGGTCAACCTCGACCAGACCCTGGCGGCCTGCACGGCGACCGGCGGACAGGCTCGACCTTACCTGGAGGACGTGGCCAAGAAAATGGCCGTCCAGGCATTGATCGAGGCTGTGATCGATGATTTCGGCCAGATTGATATCCTCATCAACAATGCCGGCGTCCATCCCCGCCAATCGATCCTCACCCTGGACGAATGGGACTGGAACCGCACTCTGGAAGTCAACCTGAGCGGGCCGTTCTACCTCATCCAATCCGTCGGGCGGATGATGATCGACCGCGGGCAGGGTGGAGTCATCCTGAACGTCGCCGCGGCTGCCGGCCTGCCCGATTTCCCGTTCGCGGACCTTCCCGTGCAATCCGCAGCGTATCTGGCCAGCAAGGGAGGCCTTGCAGCACTCTCGCGAGCGGCCGCTCGCGAGCTTGGGGCGTATAATATCATTGTCGACTGCACCTTCCCGGCCGAGGACGCCGACTGCGATGCGGTCGCCGCTCAACTCGTAGATAGATGTATTGCTGCAACCGAGGACTGATGACTGCATACCGCGATTTGATCAGCGCATTTCGACGGCTGGGGATCGACCGTTCCCGGCCCGTTCTGGTTCACGCTTCCCTTTCCACATTTGGCGAGGTTCGCGGGGGGGCAGAAACCCTGGTTGGCGCGCTTCTCGCCTCCTGGGATACGCTCCTTGCCCCGGCATTCACCTATAAGACCATGCTAATCCCCGAAACCGGCCCGGAAGACAACGGCATCCTCTACGGCAGCGGCGCCGATTTGAACAAGATGGCCGAGTTTTTTACCGCGGATATGCCCGTGGACCCGCTGATGGGCATCGTCCCCGAAACGATCCGCCGCCAGCCGAGAGCCGGGCGATCCTCCCACCCGATCCTTTCCATGACGGGGATCCATGCTGCCCCGATTCTCGAGACCCAGACTCTGGCCGAACCGCTGGCCCCTATCGGCGCGCTGCTGGAACGGGATGGCTGGGTGCTTCTCCTGGGAGTCGATCATACGGTCAACACCAGCATCCATTACGGTGAAAAACTGGTCGGGAGGAAACAGTTCACCCGCTGGGCGCTCACCCCGGAAGGGGTGCGTGAATGCCCCGGCTTCCCCGGCTGCTCGGACGGCTTCCAGGCCATCGCCCCGCGCCTGGAAGGCCAGGCCAGAGAGATCCAGGTCTGCGACGCGCGGGTGACCGCGGTCGCGCTCTCCGTGCTGATCCCGGCTGTCCAGGCAGCCATCGCCGCGGATCCACTCGCCCTGCTTTGCGAGCGGGGAATCTGCCCGCGCTGCGGAGCGGTGCGAAAAGAGGTGGAGAGAGAGCAGAGAGCGGCCTGACCCCCAGCTCTCTTTTCTCAATCTTCTTGCTTTTTTCTTTCTTTTCGTTATAATAAATAATGAACATTCGATATTTATATAGGAGACTGCTCTTTGCCCAAGTCATCTCGCGAAAAGAGCGAAGAAACCCGCTCCCGGGTGATCGAAGCCGCTTATTCCCTCTTCCTGGAACAGGGCTATCACGCCACCTCAATGCGCGAGATCAGCCAGCGCGCGAACCTGACCGTGGGGGCCATCTACAACCACTTCCCCGCCAAAGAAGACCTGTGGAAGGAGATCCTCAGGGCCAGGCACCCTTTCTACGAGATTTTTCCCAAGATCCTCAACGCCCAGGGCGACACCTACGCCGCGATGATTCGCAACGCGGCGCGAGACATGGTCCAGTCGCTGCGCGCGCGCCCTGACCTCCTCAACCTGATTCTGATCGAGGTGGTCGAGTTCAAGGCCGCGCACGTCCCGATCCTCTTCGAGCTTTTTCTACCCGAGGTCTCCCGGCTGCAGGAGACGTTTGCCGGTAAAACCGGCAAGACCCGCAATATCCCCGCCCCGGTCCTGATGCGCTCCTTCGTGGGCCTGTTCTTCTCGTATTACGTCACCGGGACCCTGCTGAATTCCCTGGGCGGTGTAACCTTCGACCCGCAGTCCCTGGACCAGTTTGTTGACCTGTATCTGTACGGGATTCTCTCCGACGACGACCCCACGCGCTGCTGCCAGCCCGATCCCGCCACCGCTTCCAGTCCCAATTCCTGACGCCATGACCCTTCGCCTGCTCTCGCTCATCCGCAAAGAGTTCATCCAGATCGTCCGCGATCCGCGTACCCTCGCCATTACCTTTATGATGCCGGTGGTGATGCTCTTTCTCCTCGGCTTCGCCGCGACCAACGACGTGCGTAACGTGCCGCTGGCGGTCCTCGACCAGGACCGCACCCAGGAATCACGCTCGCTGCTGGACGCCTACCGCGCCGCCGATTATTTCCGGCTGGATTACGTCGTCGGCCGGGAAGAAGAGATGCGCGCCTTGATCGACAGCAACCAGGCCCGGGCCGGGATCATCATCCCCCCCGGCTACGGGAAGACGCTGCTGGCCGGCAGGGTGGCGCAGGTGGCATTCGTCATCGATGGCTCCGACCCGACGGTGGCCTCCACCGCGCTCTCCGCCGCGATCCTGATCGGGCAGGCCAAATCATCGCGGATCGTCCTGGAGCGCGCGGGGCGGTCCGGGCAGAGCGCCATCCCAAGCAAACCGCCGGTCGACGTGCGCACCCAGGTCTGGTATAACCCGGCGCTGGTCAGCGCGTATTACATGATCCCCGGGCTGATCGGGATGATCTTGCAGTTCCTCACCACCATGCTCACCGCGACTTCCATCGTCCGCGAGCGGGAGCGGGGGACGATTGAGCAGCTCATCGTCACTCCCATCCGGTCCTGGGAGCTGGTGGTCGGCAAGCTGGCTCCCTACGTGCTGATCGCCTTCTTCGACACCCTCGAGATCCTCGTCGTGGGGGTGATCGTGTTCCAGGTGCCGATCAACGGCAGCCTGGCCCTCTTCCTCGGGCTGGCGGCGCTGTTCCTGGTGACCACCCTGGGGATAGGGCTACTCATCTCGACCGTGGCCAACACCCAGCAGGAGGCCATGCTGACCACCATGTTCACGGTGCTGCCGTCCATCTTCCTTTCCGGCTTTTTCTTCCCCCTGGCGGCCATGCCCATGGTGCTCCAGTGGATCAGCTACGCGATCCCGCTGCGCTATTTTCTGATCATTGCCCGTGGGATCGTCCTGAAAGGGGTCGGGGCGGAAGCGCTGTGGCCGGAGATCATCGCCCTCTCGATCTTCGCCCTGGTGGTGATGTCCGCGGCGGCCATGCGCTTTCGCAAGCGGCTGGATTAGAAAAACAACGGATGCCTGATACCTTGATTGCCTTCCATCTCTCCCGTTCCTTCGGCGCGGTGCGCGCCGTGGACGATGTAAGCCTGTCGATCGCCCCGGGCGAGATCTACGGCATGGTTGGACCGGACGGCGCCGGCAAAACGACCACCCTGCGCCTGATCTGCGGCGCTGTGAAGCGCGGCGCGGGAAGCGTGACGATCGGCGGGATCTCGCTCGAGCGCCAGCCTGAGCAGGCCCGCGCCCAGATTGGCTACCTGTCCCAGCACTTCTCGCTGTACGAAGAGTTGACCGCGCTGGAAAACATTCGCTTCCTGGCCGAAGTGCGCGGCCTGGCCCGCGGCGAGTGGCTGTCCCTCTCGCGCGAGATCCTGGCATTCGTCGGGCTGGAGGCGTTCGAAAACCGATTGGCGCGCAACCTTTCGGGCGGGATGAAGCAAAAGCTTTCCCTGGCCTGCGCGCTGGTCAACCGCCCGCGCCTGCTGCTACTGGACGAGCCCACCACCGGCGTGGATCCGGTCACCCGCCAGGATTTCTGGCAGTTGATCATCCGCCTGGCCGGAGAGCAGGGCATCGCCGTGCTGTTGTGCACTCCTTACATGGATGAGGCCGTGCGCTGCTCGCGGGTGGGCTTTTTGCGCGCGGGGAAGCTGATCGTCGAAGGGCCGCCGCGGCGACTGCGCGAATCGCTGCGCGGGCGGATCCTGGAACTGTCGGGAAGCCCGGAGATGCTGCTCCTCCGGGCGGCGCGCCGCGATCCGGACGTCCAGGACGCGCAGCGGTTTGGCGACCGTCTCCACCTGCGTATCCGTGCGGGCCAGGCAGAGACCGTGCAGGCGCGCCTGGGCGAGCAGATCCGCGCGGCGGGGGGGACGGTCGAGCGGCTGGCGGAAATTCCGCCTCTCCTGGAGGACGTGTTTATCGATCTGGCCGGGGGAGTGAAGAGCGTATGACCGCGATCATCTCCGTGCGGGATCTGACCCGCCGCTTTGGCAGCTTTACCGCCGTGGACCACATCTCTTTCGATGTCGATCCCGGCCAGGTAATCGGTTTCCTGGGCCCCAACGGCTCGGGAAAAACGACCACCATTCGCATGCTGCTGGGGATTATCCGACCCAGCGAGGGGTCGGCGACGGTTCTTGGGTTCGACGCCGCGGTCCAGTCGGAGGAGGTGCGCGTGCGGAGCGGGTATATGTCGCAGAAGTTCGCGCTGTACAACGAGCTGGCCGCCCGCGAGAACCTCGAGTTTTATGCCGGGGTCTATGGAGTGAACGACGCGCGGCGGATCGACGAGGTGCTCGACCATCTTGGTCTGCTCCCCGTGGCCCGGCAACCCGTGCGCACGCTCTCGGCAGGTTGGCGGCAGCGCCTCGCCCTGGCCACGGCGATCGTCCACCGCCCGCAACTGCTTCTCCTCGACGAGCCTACCTCGGGCGTCGACCCCACCGCGCGGCGCGCATTCTGGGACCTGATCTACAGCCTGGTCAGCGAGGGGATCACTATTCTGGTAACCACTCACTACATGGACGAGTCGGAATACTGCAACCAGGTGGCGATCCTCAACGGCGGGAAGCTGCTCGCCCTGGACGCTCCCACCCGGCTGAAGACGGCGCTGCCCGGCCGGATCTGGGAGATCCTGCTCGATGCCGCCCAGCCAGGCCTGCTCCTCCCGGCGCTGGACCGGCTGGCAATCATGCCCGGCGTGAAGCGCGCCTCCCTGGCCGGAGACCATCTGCGAGCACTGACCGATCCCGATCTGGGCCAGGCCGATTTGAGCGCCTACCTCGCTGCGGGCGGCATCCCCGCAGCCGAGGTCCAGCCCGCCTTGCCCGAGATGGAGGATGTGTTTATGGCGTTGATTGGGAAATAAGCTTTTGGAGGTGATGCGATGAAGAACCATACCAGCCGGATCAGGATGATCATTCCGATCCTTGTCATTGTCGCGCTGCTGGTGGCAGGGACGGTATATCTGCTGCCCAAACTCCAGCCCGCGCCCGCCACGACCTCGCCTGCGCCGGTGTACCAGACGGTGAAGGTCGCGCAGGGGTACCTGACCGCCAGCGTCACCGCTCGCGGCGCTGTGCGCGCCAACCAGACCGCGGTCCTTCCCTGGCAGACGACCGGCACGGTCAGCAAGGTGAACTTCGAGGTGGGCCAGACCGTCCAGACCGGGCAGGTGCTCGCGACCCTGGACGCGACCTCCCTGCCCCAGAACGTGATCCTGGCCCGCTCCGACCTGGTTGCCGCCCAACGCGCGCTGGACAACCTGCGCGATTCGGCCAGCGCCCGGGCGCAAGCTCAGCTCGCCGTCACTCAGGCGTTCAACGCCCTCGACGACGCCCAGCAGCACCGCACCAACCTGGACTACCGCTCGACAGCCGACCAGGTCGCCGCGGCGAACGCCGGCTACATCCTCGCCCAGGACGAAGTCGACCGGCTGCAGGGCTACTACGATACCGTCTCGTCGCGCCCCGAAGACGATCCCACTCGCGCCCTGGCGCTGGCGAACCTGGAAAATGCCAAGAAAAAACGCGACAAAGCCCAGATCAACCTCAACTGGTATAAGGGCAAGGCTGACCCCAAGGACATCGCCGAAGCCGATGCCGCAGTAGCCGTGGCCCAGGCCAGGCTGGAAGATGCGCAGCGCGAATGGGAGCGGCTTAGGAATGGGACCGACCCAAAAGATATCGCCGCAGCCCAGGCCCGGGTCGACGCGATCCAGGCGACCCTGAACCTGGCCCGCATCACCGCCCCCTTTGATGGCACCCTGACCGTCGTGAGCAGTAAAGCCGGGGACGAGATCACGCCGGGCGCGCTGGCCTTCCAGCTCGACGACCTAAGCCGCCTGTACGTCGACGTGCTCGTTCCCCAGGCGGAGATCAACCGCGTGCAGCCCGGCCAGACCGCAACCCTCTCCCTCGACGCAATCCCGGGAAAAGGATTGGCCGGCCAGGTCACCGAGGTCTCCTGGGCCGCCAAAACGATTGCCGGGGTGGTAAATTATGGGGTCAGCATTCAAGTGACCGACAAGAGTACGGAAATCCGCCCCGGGATGACCCTGATCGCAACTATCGCCCTGACCCAACCCAAACAGGCCATTCTGATCCCTGAAGGAGCGATCCGCACCCAGGCCGGCAAACCGGTTGTATATCTGCTCAAGTCCGGCTCGCCCGTCCCGGTCCCCATCAGCCTGGGGATCCAGGCCAACCACCAGCGCGAGGTGCTGGACGGAGACGTTCACGCCGGCGATCTGGTCATCCTGAATCCATCCCATTGATTTGCGGAGGAGCCATGCGCAGAACCTTAATCCCGATCATCGTTTTGATCCTGCTTGTGGCCGCCGGCGTCTATTACAGCCTGCGCAACCGGAGCCAGAGCCAGCGCCTGATCGTATCCGGGACCATCGAAGCCACCCAGATCCACGTGGGGTCGCAGTTGGGCGGCCTGGCAGAAGAGGTATACGCCGCCGAGGGACAAACGGTCGCGAAGGGCGACATTCTCGCCGAGGTTCGCCCGGCGGCAGGTGTTCCCAGTGGTTACACCGATCCGGTGCGCTCGCCAATCAATGGGGTCATCCTGGCCCGGGTCGTCGAGCCGGGTGAAATCTGCGCCCCGGGCGGCACCCTGTTCACCGTTGCCGATTTGAGCAGTGTCACCCTCACCGTATACGTCCCTGAAGCCCGCTACGGGCAGATCAACCTGGGCCAGACAATCCCGGTCACGGTCGATTCGTTCCCCGAGCGGATCTTCACCGGGACCGTAACCTACATCGCCGACCAGGCTGAGTTTACCCCGCGCAACGTGCAGACCGTGCAGGGGCGCAAGGATACGGTCTACGCCATGCACCTGACGCTGGACAACCCGGATCTGGCGCTCAAACCAGGTATGCCTGCCGATGCTGAGCTGGCAGCCCAGTAGAAGCCCAGAAGAACTGGCATCCTTCTTGCAACACCGTCCTGGTATTCCTCTCCCGTGGTGATTCGGGGGAGCTTTACGTAATTTTTATTCCGATTCGGTTGTAAATGTGATTGAATCAGATATAATGGATACCGTGGAAAGGGAACTTCCACAAGCTGGCAATCATCGAGTTGCTGTTGCCCCGCTCATAACCATTCTTAGCCGCAGTTAGGGGGTTCTGTCCGCATGAGGAACGTGTACGCCACCATCGACCAGTCCGGCCTCGAGCCAGGCGATCATTTATGCTTCCTCTACGACCGGGAAGAAGACTACCGCTCCTGGGCCATCGTCTCTCTCCACCAGGCTCTCGTCCACGGCGAGAAAATCGTTTTTGTTCTGGACTCAGATGAAACAGAGGCAGCTTTCCAGCGCTCCTGGGGGATTTTGCCTGAGACTCGGGCGGCGATCCAGCGCGACCGCCTGCGGATCCTTGACCTGCGCGGCCAGTTGGATTGGTCCGAACTCTGCCAGCACCCCGAGGTCTTTTTGCGCCATTTCCATGGGGAGGCTGCGGCCACCCGGCGCGGGGGATACCGCTTGCTGCGATTGGTCGCCAATCTGACATCGGTCACCAAAGAGATCGCCACCTCGGACCAAATGATCCAATTTGAAATCAACGTGGATAAGATGATCCGCCAGCAGCCGTTTGCCCTGGTGTGTGAATATGACCGCAGGCAGGTTTCTTACGATTTTCAGCTCAACCTGATCGCTCACCACCCTTTGCTGGCGCAGTGCGACAGCGTGTTCGAAAATTTTTATTACATCCCCTACGAAGCGTCGTACAGCTCAAACTCTCCCGAAGTGGTCCTGCAGCACTGGCTTAATAACCTGGCCACCTACCGCCAGGCCCAGCAAGAGCTGTGGGAGGCCAGCATGCGCGATTCACTGACCGGATTCTATAACCAGGCGTTTTTCGAATCCGAGCTGGCCACCATGGAGCAGATTGCTCCCCGCGCTTTCAGCCTGGTAATGGTCCTGGTCGACCATCCCGAGATCAACCTGGAGGGGTTCGATCCACGCATCGCTCATGAATACCTGCGCAGAGCCGCCGGCGTGCTCAAAGCCGCCAGTCGTGAGACTGACGTCATCGCGCGATTGGACGACCGCCAGTTTGCCGTCCTGGTTCCGGGCGGCGATTCGGGAACGATGGAAGAAACCGTACAACGCATCCGCACGGCGCTCAGCGATCACAATCGCGAACACCAGCGGGTCCCGCTCAATCTCTTCCTGTGGGGCGCCAGCAGCCGCACAAAATCCATGCAATAGGCAGCATTTTTGTACAATGTTGTCTGTGGATGGGTGAAAGTCTCCAGTTCTAAAAAAAGAATTTGCGAGTATACTAGTTAAGGAGTTAGCGGTGGAAACCCCTGGCTCTTTTGGCCTTTGAGTGGGAAAGCCAGCAAGGCAGCACGGCCTGTTATTCGGTATTTGCGCAAGATCGTATAAGGAGCCCATGGCTGATTATTACGATATTGTATTTATTGGTCACGTGTGTTTTGATGAAATCCAACCCACCCAGGGTGAGGTGAAAATTGCCCCTGGCGGAGCGGTGTTATGGGGGGCCATCACCGTGGGACGAATGGGAAAATTAACAGCGGCGGTCGTGCGCCTCTCGCCGCAGGACGAAAACCTCCTCGATCCGCTCACCTCCGCGCTGGTGGATGTATACGCGGTTCCCGCTCTCGAAACCAGCTACAGCCGGATCGTGCACCTCTCGTCCGATCCAGACGAGCGTATGTTTACCCTGGTCCGCAACGCGGGGATGTTCTCGCTGGTGGAAATTCCGAAGCTGGTCACCCATTGGATGGTCCTCGCCGGAATATCCGACCAGGAGTTTCCCCCGGACCTGCTGGAAAGCCTCTTGAAGCGCGGCCACCGCGTGGCGTACGACTGGCAAAGCTCGGTCCGCCAGGTCGACCTGATCACAGGGGAGATTTCTATGGGGGATGTGGCTTCCAAAAGGGAAATCGCCAGCCAGATTGCCTGCTCCAAACTGGATATCAACGAGGCCCTGGTTCTGACGGGGACGGATGACCCGCTCAAGGCCGCCAAAGTCATTGCCGCCTGGGGCTGCCCGGAGGGGATCATTACCTGGGCCGATGGAATTCTGGCGTGGGCAAATGGGGAATATTTCCAGGAAGCCCTGACCAACCACAGCCAGGCCGGGCGCACGGGGCGCGGCGACACAGCTTTTGGCGCGTACCTGGCGCGGCGGCTCGACCACGATCCGGAAGACGCGCTGCGTTTCGCCGCGGTTCTGACCTCTATGAAGCTAGAAAAACCCTATCCCTTTTCCGGAACACTGGATGCCGTCCTGGAACGCATGGGCGGTTAAACTTCTTCACCACTTTACGCCAAGATAGATCGCTTCCGCAAGCACCTGGTATCCCGGGCCATTCAGGTGGATGTGGTCGCCCACGTCGTACTGGGAGGCCAGGCCCCGCGTGCGGGGATCCGCCAGGACGACGTACGAATCGATGCGAAAATCGACGTCCCGGGCGGTCTCTACTGAATCTCCCATGATCCAGGCATTGATGGTTTGCAGGCTGGTCTGCTGTTCCTCGGTCCAGCCTTTGGCAGTCGCCAGGGGTGGGATGGTCACCGCGACGACGCGCGCACCGGCCTGGCGGGCAGCGGTATAGATCTTCTGCAGGTTGGATTTGACCAGGCTCGCGCTGAAGCGGCTGTAGACATCGTTCGTCCCACCCATCACCACCACCACCGCCGGGCGGTAATGGGCCAGATGGGTTGGGAGGCGGGAGAGCATCTGGTAGGTGACTTGACCGCCCACGCCGCAGTCCACCGTAACCCAGCCATCCCCCAGGCTTTTCCGCAAGCTGTTTTGATAGCCGCTAGCCAGGTCGCCGTTGGTCAGGCTGTCCCCCAGGCAGAGGACCTGGCGGGAGGCCAGCAGGCGCTCGCGGACGGAAGCGGGTGGGTCGAGCCGCACCGGGAAGGCATTGAATTCCGAAAAAGTGCTGCCCGCGCCGGTTGCGTAGATCCCTGCCCGCGTCGCGGCGATCATCTGGGTCGCGCCGATCTTGAGGTTGGGCTTGCCCACCAGTTGGCCATCATAGTAGATGGTCAGGGTGAGCTCATCAAAGCGAACGGCGAGGGCCGCGCCGGGGCGGTACTCCACCGCGTGGGTCGCAAGCGGCTTGACGACCCCCTCGATCACCTGGTCCAGGAAGACTCCTCGCTCATCCAGGTAGACCCGATATTCGCCCACCGCATCCGCGGAGCGGACGCGCAGCCCCGCCGCCCCACCGGCGCGGGTGATGTTGACCTCGACCCAGGCGGCGTTGGTGCCCAGGTCGGTTTCATAGCTGCCGCCGGGTGCAGCTTCGGTCGCGATTGTGGGCGGAAAATAAGGCTGAGCCAGGGCGTACCAGAAATCCACGCTTGCGTCCTGGCTGTCGCCAGGCAAACCGGCATACCCTATGTATCCCATGAGGCCTTTGGTCTCGCGGTCGTCCAGCGCGCCAAGCTGAACGAGCTCCAGGCCGGCGCCGTCGTTGAGGGCCAGGGCAACCTGGTTCCCCCGGAAAAACAGGGCCAGGTCGTACCAGCAGCCGCTGTACAGGTTGAGGGAAGCCGCCGTTCGGGACGCAACCTGGAGGACCCCGCCCGCGCCTTCGTAGGCCTCCCGGCGCAGCGCGGCGATGGGCGCTCCAGACGGGAGGAGCACGCCCAAACGCGAAAGCGCCCGATGGCCGCCCACCTTGAAGCGAGCCCCGGCCACCTGGCCGGCCGCACAGGGCAATGCGAAACTGGCATAGACGAGCGGGTCCGCGGCGACCGGCGGCTCGCCGGTGATGCGCAACAGGCCGTCCGCGATAGCTACCTGGCCGGCGCTGTCGCTGGGGACCCGGCGCGCCGATCGGCCGTCTGTTGCCAGGGTGCCGTCCACCGCGCCCGCCGGTCGCGGGTCGCTAAAATCGTCAAAGAAGGCGACCGGGACCAGCGGCGGCTCGGTGGGCGTAGGGGTTACCGTAAGAGTCGCGGTCGGCTCGGGGGTCGCGGTGGGCGTCCCGGGAGGCGAGGAGGTGGGCAGTGGCGCGAGATCTGGATCCAACCAGTCCCGGCAGCCGGCCAGGATCGCGGTCAGACCGGCCCCGGCAACCAGCAAGAATTTACGGCGATTCATGGAGGAGAGCGTCAGGCAGCCTGGCTGTTGTGGGCAGGATCAGGTCTGCCCCGGCGCGGCGCAGCTCGGGCTCTTCGCCGAACCCGCACAGCACCCCGATCGTCTGCGCTCCGGCGGCTCGCCCGGCGCGGATGTCGATGGTCGTGTCCCCGATCATCACCACCCGATCGGGGGATAGGCCCATCTGTGCGGACGCCCAGCGCACCGGGTCGGGATAGGGCTTGGTATGCTCGCAGGTAAAGGCGGTGCACACACAGCGAAAAAAAGAGCCCAGGTCGAACTGCTCCAGAAAGGCCTGCGTGTCAGGCTCGTCGCGAGCCGAGACCACCG
This sequence comes from Anaerolineaceae bacterium, assembly GCA_035542155.1. GTDB lineage: Bacteria > Chloroflexota > Anaerolineae > Anaerolineales > Anaerolineaceae > DATKLX01. The sequence continues at coordinate 40,213 of DATKLX010000077.1, read as the reverse complement.
CCATCGGGAAGTGGGGCGCCAGGGCCGCCAGGGTCTCCCGCGCCTGGGGAACGAGCCAGAAGCCATCCCGGCGCGGGCTGCGCAGCAAGCCAACCCGTTCCATCGAGCGCAGCGCATCGGCCAGCGGGCGGTCAATGCCCAAAGAATCGGGAATTCCAAGGAGAAAGTTCCCCGGCCTTTCGATGCCCATGACCACGCGCCGGGCGATCGCTTTGGGCTCGCGCCCAAACAGCACCGGCCGGAAAGGCGCCAGGCCGCGTGCGAGGCGCGCCACCCAACGGTCGTCGGTGTCGCTCAGGGTGCCGTCGATATCGAAACAAAGGCCGCGAATGCGGGAGAGATCAAGGGACATAAGAATTTTCGACTATCCCCTCGATCGTTTGTGCATCAGGGGCGATGAGCCAGAGAGTGTGGGTGGATGTGCGCGAGAACTGGACCAGGCCCTGGGGCGACTGCCAGCGTAGGGCGCCAGAATTGTCGAGCGGTTTGCCAAAACGCCGGCGGGCGTAGCGCTCGAAAGCGGCCTGGAACTCCTGCGCGTCACGCTCCGTATCCCAGGCGGCGAGCGCCACCAGGACCCTGGCCCCATCGGGATCGTGCAGATAGACTCTGACCCGGTCGCCGCCCCAGCCGGAGGCCCCCTTGCGTCCCTCGGCTGCGCTCAGGCGCGCCTGCTCATCCTCACCCGCAGTCAGGATCAGGTACGTCGCCCATTCGCCGAGGGTATCGTCTTTCACCTGGCGCCAGTCTTTCCCGAGCGCCGCCGCCAGGTCGGGGATCTGGACGGGGAGGGGCGTTTCGGCGGGATATTTGCCTGGGTGGAGGATCTGCTCGCTGGATACCGGCGGGTGCTCGAAGGCCTGGTCGACGGCGTTATACCCGCCCTGGTCGTAAAGGGATTGGACAAACTCCGCGCCCTGGCGGTACGGGAAGAGAAAATCCTGCTGGAAATATTGGGGCGAGCTCTGGTAGACCGGGAACGAGCTGGTCTGGGCGGAACGGAAAATCTGCTGCTGATCCTCGGGCGTCACGTAGCGCGCCAGCCAGATCTGCTCGGTCATCACGGCGTCGCCCTCGATCAGCGCCTGGACGCCGGCGCAGCGGTCGGACTGGCCTGCGCAGGCCCTGGTCGAGTCGCCCATGCGGTTTTTGAAATCGAAATTGGCATCCTGAAGGAAATGAGTGTACTCGTGCGAATAGGTGTCGCGCTCCACGCCGGTGAAGCTTTCATCCTGGATGACGTACATCTCCTTGGCCTCGTTATCGTAAAACCCGGCGACCTGCTCGGTGTACAGGCGGGTATAGAAATCGATCAAATCGAAGCCCTGGGGAACCAGCCCGACCAGCTCCAGCAGCACGGCGTCATCGGCGGCCTTCTCGGGAGTGTATTCTTTGAAAAAATCCTGGACTACCTTCTTCTGCAGCCCGGCGTGAGTGAGCAGCCCGCGCGGGACTGCGAAGGATGGCCGCAGACCGCGGATCTCAATCACCTGGGCCTGGATGCGGTCCATCTGGGCTGCGATTTGCGCGGGGGGAGGCTCGGGCAGTCCAACGGGGGTCTGGGCCGGGTCGAGGGTGGAGGTGGGCAGCGGGGTGATCTGGATCCGGGTCGGGGCCGGCGTGGGACGGGCAACGCGCGCACTCCACAGGCCCACACCCACCCCGGCGGCGGACAGCAGGCTCAGCCCGACGCAGACCGCCACCAGCAGTACGGCGCAAGACAGCAGGACGTTGCGGTGGGTCTGAGAAGAATTGGGTTGGTGCGGTGGAGGGCTTGAAGGCTGCATGAGAGGATTACTGCGGGGCGAGGTGGAGCGTAATCAACGAAGCCTGGGCGGCCTGGATGCACGGCTCGGGCTGCGGCAGGGGTGCCGCGATAACGAAGACGGGCGCCACGCCCTGGGTCGGATACGGGTTGTTGGCCGGACCGCTCAGCAATTTATACCACAGAACGCGCTGGCCGTTCTGCTCGGCCTGGGCAACCTGGAACTCGAGCCAGCCGAGGGTAAAGGAAGAGGGATCGAACAGCGGCGGCTGGGTCGGCCAGGAGTCCGTGATCAGGCAGTTCGCCATGGCAACGCTGGTCAGGCGTCCCTGCCCGGGAGCTTTATCCGGCATCCAGGCGGCGGGATCGTACCAGACGGCAAGCTCACCGTACTGGGTGAAGATAAATTCCTCCCATCCCGGTGGGGGTGAGGACCGGGTCGGCTCCGCAGCCGGCGGATTGGGCTGCGGGGTCTCCGTGGGCGGCTCAGTCGTCGAAGTTGGGTTGGGTTGGGGCGTTTCGCTGGGAGCGACGCTGCCAGTTTTCGGAAAGCTGGCGGCCTCCGACGGCGCTGCCGTGAGTGTCGGACCAGGCGGCAGGCAGGCCGCCAGGACCAGCGAGCCCAGCAACAAACAGAAATACTTGCGGCTCATCGAAATCTCCTCGAGGGAAGGGAAATCCACGTCGGAGGGCATGAATAGAGTATAGCAGAAGAGAACGGTTCATTAGTTGCTTAGTTTCTCAGGTTCTTACGGGACCAAGCAAGTGAGCAACCAGGTAACTACGCAACTTTTGCTTACTGCCCCACGAAATTCACCGCATACTCCGCATCCCCATAGCCGGGGCGGAGCTCGAGGGCCTTGTGGAATTCGCCGGCCGCGCCGGATTTATCGCCTTTGCGGTAGAGAGCCCAGCCATGCCAGAGGCGGGCCTCTTCCGAGTTGGGCGTGCGCTCGAGGGCATACTGGGTGAGGGCGAGCAAATCGTCGTCCCGGCTGGCGTTGAAATAGGCCAGGAATGGCCCAAACTGGTAGCGGAACATACGCTGGGGCAGGCCGATCTGGCGGGCGGTGTCGTACGCCTGAACCGCCTCGGCGTAGCGTTCGAAATAGACCAGGTTGGTCCCCGCATTGAACCAGGCAAAGGCATCCTTCGGGTCTGCTTCCGCCTCGGCCTGGGCCTGGGCGAGGGCATGCTCCCGGTTCGCGTCCCGGTCCCAATCCGCGCCGAGGATCGATTGAACGGCAGGCTCGTCTTCGGGGCGGTAAATCAGGATCAGCACGCGGTTGAAAGACTCCCAGTTACGGTCGAGCTCGCCATAATCAACCGGGCGGTTCGGGCCGTAGTAGGTATCTTGAGTGGTAAAGGCTTTTTGCGCGTCGTTATAGCCGGTGATCAGCAGGTAATGCCCGGCCCAGAGATCGTCGCGCGGCCAGCCAGGCTGGTCCATTTTAAAGGTCTCCTCGATCATCACCGGCATGCCGGCAGCGAGGAAACGCTTGATCGTCTCCACTTTCTCGCCGACGCGGTACTGGTAGGTCAGCCAGCCAACGCGGGTGCGGACGAAATACTCCAGCTCATCCACGTTGACATTGCGGTCCTCGGGGAAGGGTTTGACCATGTCCGCGATGTCTTTCTGGCTGCCTTCCCAACCGTACATGCGCAGGTAAAGGGCCAGGGTCGCCGGGCCGCAGTTGTTGATGGTCTGTTTTTCATACGCGGGCGGCTCGAGCCTGACCTGGTCCGGCAGGGGGGTGGGAGTGAGCGCGGGAGCCTCGGTCAGTGGGAGGGCCGGCTGAGGTGCGGCGGTGGAGGGATCGGATGGGCTGTCCGCCGCCGGTGTGGGCCGGGTTGCCGGCGCCGGCGGGGTATAGAGAGTCAGGGCGCGCGGGTCCATGCTCGCGCGGGCGATCGGAGTCGGCGCGCGGTCCGCCGGGTAGATCATCCCGCCAATATATGCGCGGACCAGGTCCACCCGCCACGCCAATCTCCCGTGGACCGGGGGGATTTGATAGACCACGAATGCCAGTAAAGCAGCAGTAAATGCCCCCATAAGGAACTTGAGGATGTCAGATCGATGCATGGGCCTTATTGTATCAGGCTTCCAAACGAGGAAAATCAGCCTTTTGTTGCTTCGTAAATCGGTTGCTCAGGGAATCAGGAAAGAATGCACGGGGGAAAAGCCCAGTTTACCAATCAACTTAGCAACCAGGTAACTGCCGAAGGTCCGCTCTCCGTTCTCTTCTTTTACTGTTCTCGGTTCTCGATTCTTACCCATTTTACTCCGATTTTCTTTCATTCTTTTGATATAATTCGGCGCATGAGATACCACATTTGGACCGAAGGCTGCCAGATGAACGTGGCCGACTCGCAGCGGGTAGCCTCGGCGCTCGAACGCCTGGGTTACGAAGGCACCGACCAGCCTGAAAATGCCGATGTGATCGTGCTCAACACCTGCGTGGTGCGCCAGAGCGCCGAGAACAAGGCGTATGGCCGGCTCTCGTCGCTGCGCCCGCTCAAGGACAGCCGCCCCGACCTGGTGATCAACCTGATGGGCTGCCTGGTAGGGGTCAGGCCAGATCCCAGGCTGGTCGCCCGCTTCCCGTACGTCGACGTGTTCTCCCCGCCCTCGGACCCTGGCCCGCTCCTGGCTTACCTGACCCAGGATGAAAGCTACCAGCTCGAGCAGGCGGAGACCCGCCGCCGCTACGATACCCTGGACGGCGAGCTGGTCCTGCCGCTCGAAGAACGCGGCCGGCTGGTCTCGGCCCACATCCCGATCGTATACGGCTGCTCGCACGCCTGCACCTTCTGCATCATCCCCTTCCGCCGCGGGATCGAGCGCTCCCGCCCGGCGGAAGACATTTTGAGCGAGGCGCGCGCTCTGGCGAGGCAGGGGGTCAAAGAAGTCACCCTCCTCGGCCAGATCGTGGATCGCTACGGCAAAGATATCCCCGGGGGTCCGAACCTGGCCGGGCTGCTCCGCAGCGTCCATGAGATCGAGGGCATCGAGCGGATCCGCTTCCTCACCTCTCATCCCAAATGGATGACCGACGAGCTGCTTGACACGGTAGCAGAGCTGCCCAGGGTGATGCCGCACATCGAGGTCCCGGTCCAGGCGGGCAACAATGAAGTCCTGGGAAACATGAAGCGCGGCTACACCCGCGAGGACTATTACCGCCTGGTAGAAAAGATCCGCGCGCGCATCCCCGGCGTGTCGATCGCCACGGACATCATCGTCGGCTTCCCCGGCGAGACGGACGAGCAGTTCGAGGAGACCTACGACCTCCTGGCCGAGCTCAAGCTGGACGTAGCCCACCTGGCGCGCTATTCCAGCCGTCCGGGAACGGTCGCCAGCCGGCGCATGGTTGACGACGTCAGCGATGCAGAGAAGATGGACCGCTTCCGCCAGTTGGAGAACCTGCAGGAGCAGATCGCAGCCGGGATCCACGCCGGCTACCTGGGCCAAACCGTGCCGGTCCTCTTCGAAGATCCGGTCAAAGGGCGCTGGAAAGGGCGCACCGAGACCAACAAGCTGGTGTTCGTCGAGGCCGGGCGGGAGATCAGGGGCAAAGTCCTGCCGGTGCAGATCACCTGGACCGGTCCCTGGTCCATGCAGGGCATGCTGGCCTAGCATTTACCTTTCTGATTGATATTACCAGTTCCCTCTAACCGTCCGCTCGCCTCAGCACATCGGGGCGAGCGGACCAGTTAAGGGCAACATTTGGAAAACTGTGTGGGTCGAAGACAGCTTAAGGCTCTGCCAGGGTTGGGGAGGGCCGCGCCTGAGCACTTAACCACCACAAAACCGCCAGACTGGCCACTGAGATCGCGCCCCCGGCGATGAGCGCGACCTGATAGATAGGATCCGCGTGGTTAGCCACCACCCACAGGGCCGGGTCGACCTGCTTTACATCTGAAATCACGCTCAGGCGATCGATCCCCCAGGACTCGAGGTGCTGCTGGAGGTCATTAAAGAGAACCAGGAAGGCTCCGAGCAGAAAGAGCTGCCCGTCTGCCTTGATCGGATACCGTTCCAGCAGGCGCTGCCCGGCCAGAGCGGCGAGAAAGAGGGCAAAGAGGAAGGGGATGAACAAGAACCGCGAACCAACTCGCTCGCCGTCTAACAATGGGATATGGAGCAAAAAGACGGGTTTATACAGGCGGCCGACGCTGAAAAGCGCCAGCACCAGCGCCGGGGCCAGGATTGCGCGGCCGTAGGGACTTGTCGAAAAGACCTTCAGGCGCCACCCGAGGAACAGCAGCCCGGCAACGAAGGCCAGGCCCATCCAGCCGACGTAATAATCGAATTCCCACCAGGCCACATAAGGATTGAGGCGAGAGATATTCCCGGCGACCTGGGCTGGCTCGACCAGGCTCGTAAGACCCCGCAGCGCCTCATTGAACGTGGTGAACCCGCCCAGGAACTCCAGGTTCGCGTTGGAGGAGACCAGACTAGAAGGTACAATGCGGAACGCAGCGATCAATACTGAAAAGCCCACTGCGGTCCAGCTCGTTTTTCGAAACTGCGCGGCGAATAATCCCAACAGCCCCAGGAACATCAACAGTTGAATATATTGATGGATTCCGCCCTGCAATAAGATGGCGAGCAGGAGAAGGCTGACCTTTAAAGCCCAGCCCCATTCCTCATGCCCTTCGAGGAGTTCGAGAACGAGGAGGACGAAGTATGGCAGGAGAAAATACGAAAACCAGGTCGCGTGCCCGATAAAGAGGTGGTCGACGATGTGGCCGTTGAAGTTAAAGAGCAAGAAGAGCGCGCTGAAAACCCCCAGGCCCAGGGCGTATTTCCGCCGGATCAGGTTGAGCCCTAAAAAGCCCAGCGAATAAAGCAGGAGCAAATCGACCAGGAGAAAAATCCCTGGATCGATCACCTTAAGAAGCAAGATTTGTGGAGAAAGAATGATATCCGGGATTGCCAGGAAGCGATCGGTGATGCCTTCCGTTCCGTTTGAAATAAACATCAAAATGGGTTTCAGGCTGTGCAGCGGAAAGAGGCCTTTCCTGAGCGCATCTTGCAGCACGAACAGACGCGGGGTAACGACGGTGGGCCAATCAGCCATGCCCAACGGGATCCTGCCCCAATCCAGGAAATCAGCCCATTGGAAAAGGCCGATCAAATACAGTCCCGGGAGCCAGATCCGTTCCAGCCAGCGGGCCAGCCAGGTATTTTCCGGGAAATACCACGCTCTCAGGGTATCTTGGAAGAATGCGACGATGGTCTTCATATTCTGCGTTCAACGCGATGTCCTAATTATACCGTTCCCAGGAATATCCTGAGGACGGCTGCTTCCTGATTCATTGTGATTTCCCGTGATGGATCACCTTCCCACGAAGATTCTAAAGAAAATGCTACCTGGATAGACCTGTACAAAAGGATAGATTCTCCCAAATTCTGACAATTATGGTATAAAATCATTTTTTAGGTAACAGCCAGCGACCAGGGACATTGGTCGCTGGCAGCAGCTTTCTATTCGAGGTGCATTCATGAACCATTCTGGGTTTTCCCCCGCCTCCGAGAAAAAGAGCGGGATCTCGCACAAGTGGAGGGTATTAATCTCTGTCGTCTTCGGAATCTTCATGGTCATCCTGGATACCACGGTCGTCAACGTGGCTTTCCAGACCCTGAGGACGGAGTTCGGAGCAAGCCTCAACGATTCGCAGTGGATCATCAGCATCTACGTGCTCTCCATCGGGATCAGCACCCCCCTGTCCGGTTTTCTGGCGGACCGCTTCGGAATGAAGCGCGTCTATCTCAGCGGGCTTTCCATATTTATCCTTGGGTCGTTTCTGTGCGGCTTAGCCCCCAGCCTTGGGTTTTTAATCGTCGCCCGCGCCCTGCAAGGGTTCGGCGGCGGGATCGCCATCCCACTCGGCACAGCCTTCTTGCTACGCACCTTCCCGCCCCGCGAGCAAGGAACAGCCCTGGGCATTTTCGGGATCGCCGCCCTGACCGCCCCTGCTCTGGGACCCATCCTGGGCGGCTTCCTCGTCGACCAGAACCTGTGGCGCTTTATCTTCTTTATCAATCCGCCGATTGGACTGATTGGCGTGGTGCTGGGCTACCTCTTCCTGCCCAATTTCCGCAACGAGCGCAAACCTGCCTTCGATTTCCTCGGGCTGGTCACCGAGGTGATCGGTTTTGGAGCCATGCTCTACGCGGCTTCGATTGCCGCCAACCAGGGCTGGACCTCCCCCGGCGTGCTCCTCTGGTTTGGGATTGGGGCGGCAGGGCTGATCGCCTTCGGCCTGGTTGAGCTCTTCGTGGCCAAAGAGCCGCTGCTCGACCTGCGCCTGTTTGGCAAGCAGACCTTCCTGATCGCCAGCCTGCTGGGTTACGTCAGCGTGATCGCCCTGTTCGGGGCAGAGTTTCTCATGCCCATCTACCTGCAGGCTCTTCGCGGAAAAACCGCGCTGGAGACAGGCCTGATGGTCCTGCCCATGGCGGTCAGCGGGGCCATAGCGACCACCATCGCCGGACGGCTGTACGACCGGATTGGCCCGCGGGTGATTCTCGGTGTCTCCTTCATCCTCCTGATCGTCAATACCTGGCAGCTATCGCAAATCCAGGCCGATACCCCGGTCAGTTGGATCATTTTCCTGCTTGCCCTGCGCGGCCTGGCCCTGGGTGGAACGGTCCAAACCACCTTTGTCACCGCGCTGTCAGTCGTGCCTCTGCGCCAGATCGCGCGGGGGTCTTCACTGACCAATGCCACCCGCCAGGTGGTCCAATCCATCGGCGTGGCGGTCCTGGCGACCGTGCTGGCCAGCACGCTTTCCCCCCAGATCGCGAGCTATCAAAATCAGCTTGAAGAAGCGCCTCGCCAGGCAAGCGCGGTCCGGGCGGGCATCTGCGAGGTGAACAGCGCGCCAACCGCCAGCCTGGCGCCCCAGATCCCGTCCCAGGCGGCGCCCATCCTCCAGGAGGCCTGTAAAGAGAATATCGCCGGGTTCGAAAAGGCATACCGGATCACCTTTTACGCGGCGATCCTGTCGTTTGTGCTTGGGCTGCTGCTGCCCGGCTGGCCGTTCAAGTGGGCCGGGAGGAGGGCGGCTGACACACCCACGGTCAGCATGGGGGATTGAGCCGGTCGAGGCGCTTGTTCATCCCCGGCGTGCACGGTATACTCGACGGTGAAATCGTCTCTGGAGAGGAGCCGCCATGAACCGTGAGTTGACTGCTGACCTGCTCTCGATCCGCACCGCCGCTCTTCAGGCGGTCGATCCGGAACAGGCTGTCCGCCGGTACCTGCGAGCCGAACCGGAAGGTGCAATCCAGGCCGGGAAGGCAACCTGGGACACAGCCGTTGCCGGCCGGCTCTACCTGGTGGCGGTGGGGAAAGCCGCTGCGCCGATGAGCAAGGCGGCTGTCGAAGCGCTGGGCGAGCGAATCCAGGGCGGAATCGTGGTCACCAAATACGGGCACGCCGCCGGCTGTTCCTTTCCCCCGCAGATCCGGGTTTTTGAGAGCGGCCACCCTGTGCCGGACGCGGCCGGGCTGGCCGCCGCGCAGACGGTCAGCGACCTGGTAGCCGGGCTTCCCGCGGGCAGCGCGCTGCTGGTTCTGCTCTCTGGAGGGGCATCGGCCCTGTTGCCTTTGCCGGAGCCCGGCCTGACTCTGGAAGAGCTGCAGAGCCTGACCGGCCTGCTGCTGCGCTCTGGAGCGACCATCCAGGAGATCAACGCCCTGCGCAAACACCTCGACCGGCTCAAGGGCGGCAAGCTGGTCCGACTGGCTGCGCCCCGCCCCACCGCCGCCCTGATCCTCTCAGATGTGGTCGGCGACCCCCTCGACGTCATCGCCTCGGGGCCCACCGTTGCGGATCCGACCACGTTTGCGGACTGCTGGCAAATCCTGGAACGCTTCGGTCTTGGTGAAGCCATTCCGGGCTCGATCGCGACGTACCTGCGCGAAGGGCTGGCCGGGCGGCGGGCCGAGACCCCCAAACCCGGCGATCCGCTGTTTGCGGCGGTAGTAAACACCATCGTGGGCTCCAACCACCTGGCGGCCGAGGCGGCCTCGGCTGAGGCGGCGCGCCTGGGATACCAGCCGCTGGTGCTGAGCACCTTCGTCGAAGGGGAAGCGCGGGAGGCCGGACGACTGGCGGCCGCCCTGGTGAAGGGGGTCCGCTACGAAAGCGCGCCGCTGTCCCCACCGGCCTGCCTGATTTGGGGCGGTGAAACGACGGTGACGATCCACGGGCAGGGCATAGGCGGTCGCAATCAGGAGCTGGCGCTTTCCACCGCGCTTTCCATAGAAGGCGTGGCGGATGCGGCGGTGATGGCCCTGGCGACTGATGGGAGCGACGGGCCGACAGAGGCGGCCGGTGCCATCGTCGATGGTGAAACCGCGGCCAGAGCGCGCCGCCTGGGCTTCGACCCGCGCCGGCATCTTTCCGAAAACGACTCTTATCATCTGCTCAAGTCTGTTGGCGCCCTGATGGTCACCGGACCAACGGGGACGAATGTTAATGATCTCCTGGTAGCTCTGGTCAAATAGCCACCTTCCTCTATCGGGATAATTTGGAGTAAAATTTTCTATACTCAGTCTTGTATAGACAAGTTCTTTTCTGTATAATTAAACAAACACAACCTCGAACCAGACACACGCCACACCCCTTTTTCAGTCGCTTTTCGACCTGCCTTACCATCTAACTGGTCCAGTAGAAAAGAGGATGCCATGTCTGAAGTTGCGCGGGTACTTTCGACCGACGAGCCAGCGGAATTGATCTATCTCTTAGGGCTCAATCCAAAACAAATCGCTCTCATCGAAAAAGACGATCACGGACACCGGCTGCTCAACGACCTGATGGGTGGAGAAACACTTTCTCTCGAACTTTCCAGCGGAAGAAGGGTCCGGGTTCTGGTAACCGATCTGGTCCAGGGCCAAAGTATCATCTGCAAGGGCATCGTCCAGAGCTGAGCGAAATCAGGTGAGACAAACCCAAGGCTGGAGACCCAGGCGAAAATAAGACCTGGGTCTCCGGTCTTTTTCCAGGCCGGCAAACTGGCCATTTCTGATTTTTGTCCTCATTTCGATTTTCCCTGTACAATGGACGCGAGCACATCAGCCTGAGCAGTCTGCTGCGGATGGAAGACCACTGCGTCATGATCAGCGAGCTGGGGAGGACCTAGTCGTTGATCGGCTGGCGGACCGGCTGGACCATGGCGCACCCGCGACTGACTGGCCTGATCCGCAAAGTCCACGATTACCTGAGGGTCTGCGCGCCGGCTCCCTTCCAAACAGCGGGGATCACGGCTCTCGGCCTCGGCGAGGACTTTTTCAGCGGCCTGATCGCGGAATACAGCGCCCGGCGCAAGCTGCTGCTCGACGCTCTGCGCGCGGCGGGGTTTGGCTTTATCGAGCCGGAGGGAGCATAATACGTGATGGCCGACTTTGGCTCGATCGCCTGGGAGCCTACGCGCTATGCCCACTCAAACTGGTCGCAGGACCGGATCTTCGCCGAGTGGATGGCGCGCGAGGTGCGAGTGGCGACGGGACCTTATTGGGGAGAGTCGACGTCTTGATGGATAAGATTGGTAAAATTTATTGAATTCAGGAGAAGAAGTGATGAAGACGCTATGGATGTACCCGGTACTTGTGATCGTTATTCTCAGCCTCCTGGCGGCTGCGTGCTCTCCGGCCGCCACCCCAACCACAGCGGCCACGCCCATCCCACCCGGAGAACCGCAGCCGACAGGGAGCATCCCCGGGACCGGTTCGGAAACCGATACCGGCATGGGGACAGAAGTCATCGCGACCCCGGCGACGGACGAGACCTCCGCTGCCGTGGGCGAGATCACCGTAGGCGAGGGTACGGCGGTAATCCTGGCAGACGATGGCGCGACCGTCAAAATGAAAGTCGGCCAGCGCTTCTTACTCCAGCTTGGCGAGGACTATGATTGGAACGTCACCGTGGCAGACCAGAACGTGCTCAGCCGGGTGGTCAATATCACCGTCGTCCGCGGTGCACAGGGGTTGTACGAGGCTCACCAAGCCGGGACCACCGGGTTGACCGCCGTAGGAGACCCGCCGTGCCGCACCGCCACCCCCGCCTGCGCCATGCCCTCACGCTCGTTTATGGTGACGATCGTGGTGGAATAACCAGGCTCTCGTTTTTTACCCTTCACCAATATATTTTCTGAGCCGGTCACGCTTGTACGGACCGCCCAACCAGCGGATCACTGCCAGGGCAGCCGACATGCCCGTGAGGTAGAGAAGCAGATCGGCGAGCAGCGCAACCGGGCCGGGGTGAAAGACGATTGCCTGGCCGCCGGCAAAGGCAGCCGCCCCACTCAAGTCGTGGAGCAGCCCCCAGACCACCCAAAAAAGCAGAAAAATCAGCAGGCCCCTCCGGCCGTAACCGCGCGCCAGGCGCCAGCCAAATAAAGCAAACGCCGCGTAGAGCAGGCTGGCGATGCCGTAATTCACCACCGGCAGACTGGCGGCCCCTTCGCCAACCACGTAGGTCCACCAGCCGGCTGCGCGGGCGGCCTGATCCCAACCGAAGTTGAGCGCGCTGTAGGCAAAGCCGCCCGCCAGCGCGCTGATGATGCGGGCGCGCTGAGCGCGGGTGAGCCAGGCGCAGAGCACAAAGATGAGAGGCGCCGCGAGCAGGCCAATCAGCATTAGCCCCCCAGGTAAGCTTGCTTGACCTGTGGATTTTGGGCCACCTCCTGGGCGGTGCCGGAGAGGACAATGCGGCCGGTCTCGAGAACGTAGGCACGCGAGGCGGTCTTGAGCGCCATGAGGGCGTTCTGCTCGACGAGGAGGATGGTGGTACCAGACTGGTTGAGCTTGCGGATGACGGCAAAGATGGCGTCGACCAGCACCGGCGCCAGGCCCATCGAAGGCTCGTCCATCAGGAGGATGTGCGGGTTGAGCATCAGCCCGCGGCCGGTCGCCAGCATCTGCTGCTCTCCGCCGGAGAGGGTGCCGCCTTTCTGTTCGATGCGCTCCTGCAGGCGGGGGAAAAGAGCGAAGACCTCATCCATCCGTTGGCGCACCTCCGCCTGGCTGTTCAGGGTGAAAGCGCCCATCTCGAGATTCTCGCGCACGGTCAGACGTGGAAATATTCCACGGCCCTCCGGCACGTGGCCGACGCCGATCGCGACGATCTCGTGCGGCGGCATGCGGGTGATTTCTTTGCCCTTGAGGTGGATCTTGCCCTCCCGGGCGTGGACCAGGCCGGAGATGGTGCGCAGGGTGGTACTTTTCCCGGCGCCGTTCCCGCCGATCAGGGTGACCACCTCGCCTTCCTCCACCGTCAGCGAAATCCCTTTGAGCGCGTGAATGTGCCCATAATACGTATGCACGTTTTCCAGTTCCAGCAGTGCCATGACACTCGCTCCTATTGGGAAAGCTCGGCAGCGGCGCCGCGACCCAGGTAGGCTTCGATCACCCGCTCGTCAGCGCGGATTTCAGCCGGCAGGCCTTCGGCAATCTTCTTGCCGTAATCCATCACGGTGATGCGCTCGGAGATCTCCATCACCACGCGCATATCGTGCTCGATGAGAAGGATGGTCACCCCGCGCTCGTCACGGATGCGGCGGAAGAGCTGGATGGCCTCACTGGTCTCGTGGGGGTTCATCCCGGCGGTCGGCTCATCGAGGAGGAGCAGCTTCGGATCGGCGGCCATGGCGCGGGCGATCTCGACCCGTCGTTGGACGCCGTAGGGCAGGCTGGAGGCCAGCTCGTCTCCCACGCGCGCCAGGCCCACGAAGGCCATGATCTCCTCGGTTTTGGCGTGGATCGCGGCTTCTTCGTCTCTGAAGCCGCCGTTGCGGAGCAGCGCGCTGGCCGGCGTCTGCCGGAGGCGGTAGTGCATCCCGACCAGGATATTCTCGATGACGGTCATTTTGGCAAACAGGCGGATGTTTTGGAAGGTGCGGCCGATCCCCTGGCGGGCGATCTGGTCAGGGGCGAGGCCGGAGATGACGTGCGATACCCCATTCCCGGAGTAGAAGATCTGGCCGTGGCTGGGCTTGTAGATCCCGGTGAGGATGTTGAAAAAGGTAGTTTTCCCGGCCCCATTGGGGCCGATGATGCTGCAAATCTGGCCGGGATCGAGGGTAAGGTTGAAGCTATCCACCGCGATCAAGCCGCCAAAGTTTTTGGTAACCTCCTGCGATTCAAGCAGCGCCATGTTCCACCTCCGCCCTGGGAGAGGCTTCCCCGCTGGCGCCGTTTTCCCCTTCGGCTGCAGGGGCCTCCGCTTTCTGGCGTTTGCGCCGCTGGGCCGGGATCAGGCCTTCCTGGCGGTAAATCATCATCACGATCAGAATCAGGCCAAAGAGCATCCGCTGGTACTTGGCCGGGTCAAGCTGGCCGGAAAGGTTCTTCCAGGCAAAATTAATCAGCGGAATGACTGCGTCGCTCTGGCGGAGGCTGTTCAGCCATAGGGACAGCTCTTGAAGCACCTGCAGGTTTAGAATGGTGACCAGAGCCGCGCCCAGGATCACGCCGGGGATGCTGCCCAGGCCGCCGAGGATCACCATGGAGAGGACGCCGATCGACTGCATGAAGTTGAAGGATTCCGGGCTGACAAAGGTACGGCTGGCGGCGAAGATCACGCCCATGACCCCGGCAAAAGAAGCCCCCACGGCGAAGGCCAGGAGCTTGTAGCGGACGATGGGGATGCCCATGGCCGATGCGGCCAGCTCATCCTCGCGGATCGCCGCCCAGGCCCGTCCGACCTTCGAGTCGTCCAGGCGAATGACGACCACGATCACCAGGATCGCCACGAGGAGGGACAGGGCATAAAAGAAGAGGTTGTAGAAATCCCCCTGGGAGACGGGATGGCCGACGACCGGGGTGAGCACCGTGTTGAGAGCGGCGAGGAGTGGGCCGGGCAGCGTAGGCCGCTGGATGGGAGTGATACCCTGTGGGCCATTGGTGAGATTGATCGGCTTATCCAGATTATTGGCGAGCACGCGGATGACCTCACCAAAGCCGAGGGTCACGATTGCCAGGTAATCGCCGCGGACGCGCAGCACCGGCAGCCCGAGCAGGATCCCAACCAGCGCAGCGAGGATCATCCCGCCGAACAGGAAGAGGTAAAAGGTGTCGGCGGGAAGGAAAAACTTATCCGTGGGCGGCGCGGTCCCGGGGATCGAATGGAGCAGGAAGAGCTGCTGGGAGCCAAAGATCGCCCACAGGTACGCGCCGACCGCATAAAAGGCCACGTAGCCCATGTTCAACATGCCAGCAAACCCGACCACGATGTTGAGCCCGAGGGCCAGGGCGGCGAAGAGAGCAATCTGGAAGATCACCTCAAGGTAGAAGATATTGCGCGCCCCGATAATTGGGATCAGCACCAGGGCCATCACGACGCCCAGGATGGCTTTGGTCCTGCTGGACATCGGGAAAGCATAGATCAAATAGGCCGACGCCATGAAGAGCAGGAAGGCCGGCAAGGAGAGAGGATTGAAATAGACCAGCAGTCCGGTGATGAGCAGGTAAGCGGTTGCAAAAATGGACGCGTTGCTGCTCTTTTGGAACCATGCCTGGCCGGCTTGAAAGATCGATTGGAGACGAGTGGTCAAAATCTGGGCCATGCTGCACCTATGCCTTCTGAGCGACCTGCTCGCCGAGGATACCGGTGGGGCGGAAAATGAGGACCAGGATCAAAATGAGAAAGGCAAAGATATCTTTATATTCGGTTCCCGCCGCACCCATGGTGAATACAGACATGTACGCTCCGGCAAAGGTTTCCAGCATCCCCAGGATCATCCCGCCCAGAAGCGCGCCGGTCAGGTTGCCGATGCCGCCCATGACCGCCGCGGTAAAGGCCTTGATGCCGGGGAAGAAGCCCACGAAGGGATCGATGCGGGTGAATTTGAGCGCGTAGAGCGTCCCCGCGGCCCCGCCCAGAGCGCCGCCCACAAGGAAGGTGATGGCGATCATCTTGTTGACGTCGATCCCCATCAGGCTGGCAGAGGACTGGCTCTGGGCCACCGCGCGGATGGCTTTGCCCACTTTGGTGACGTTGACCAGGTAGTTCAGGCCAGTGAGCATGAGCAAACCGGCGGCCATCACCCATATCGATTTAACCTCCACGTCCATCTTGAACGCGGTTCCGCCAATAGCGGCGTTGAAGATGGGCACGCGAGTATCGAAATTGCCAAAAGTCGGGATCACCCGGTAGAACTGGCCGGTGGTCAGGCTTTCGACCAGGCGGATGGTATCCTGGAGGAAGAAGGAGACCCCGATGGCAGAAATCAGAGGGACCAGGCGCGGCGCGTTGCGCAGGGGCCGGTAAGCGATGCGCTCCATCAGGACCGCCGTCAACCCGGAGGCAGCCATGGCGGCCAGGATCGCAACGATCAGCCAGGCGTAGGAGTTCAGCAGACTGCCGCCGGCCAGCAGCCCGGCATTGTTGATCGCGATCAGGATTTCCACGCCGACGAAAGCGCCAATGGCGAAAATTTCGCTGTGAGCGAAGTTGATAAATTCGAGCACACCGTAGACCATGGTATACCCCAGGGCGATCACGGCGTACACGAACCCGAGGGTGACCCCATCCACCAGCACCTGGGGCAGATTGACCAGGGTATAGTTCCACAGGGTAGTCCCATTGTTGGTCATGACGTGCTGATCGATGGCCGAGCCGCTGAACAGGAAGGCCAGCAGGATCATGAGCAGCGAAAGACTCGCGCCGCTGGCAATGATAAACAGGACGATTTGCCCAATCGGCCGGAGGACTCCTTTGTAAATATCACGGTAGAAAGGCGACCGTACGATCCGTTGCATGAAGATCCTTTCTATAAAATACAAGAAGGGTTTTGCCCCGGCGAGCGCCAGGGCAAAACCCCTACTTCAAAAACTGCTCTGGAACGGCATTGCAGCGAGAAAACTGGAGCGCTACTGCGGCGGTGCGAAGGTCAGCGTCTCGGCGACGGGGTTGTCGTTCCACTTGTTCGGATCCGCGCTGACGACCTGGATGATGAAGTATTTGGCGTTGAGCAGGTCGCCCTTGGCGTCAAAGGTGATCTTGCCGGTAATACCATCGTAGTCCTTCAGGTCGCGGATGGCCTGGGCCACCGCAGCGCGGGTGGGTATCTTATTTCCGGCAGCCTTGGCGGCGTTCTCAATGGCTTTCAGGCAGATGCCCATCGCATCAAAGCCCTGCGCGGCAAACGGCTTGGGATCGGCATTGTATTTGGCCTTGAAATCTTGCTGGAATTTGGCGGTGCCAGGATAGAGCTTGGCCGGGCCGGCTACGGTAGAGTAGTAGGTTCCGCCGCCATCCAGGATCGATTGGCCGGCAATATTGACCGCTTCGGGCGAATCGAAGCCGTCATCACTGAAGAACGTGCCCATGTAGCCCTTCTGGCGGGCCTGCTTGATGAAGACGGCGATCTGGTCGAAGATGCCGCCGAAGTAGACCATTTCGGGCTTGGCGCTGATGATAGGTGTCAGGATGGCGTCGAAGTTGGCTTTCTCTTCGGTGCCGTCAAATCCCACGACCTTGATGCCCTTGCTTTCAGCCTCTTTGCGGAAGAACTCGGCGATGCCCTGGCCATAGGCAGTCTTGTCATGGAGCACGTAGGCGGACTTGATGCCCTTGGATGCGGCAAAATCCGCTCCCACTGAGCCCTGGATGTCATCGCGGCCGACGATACGGTTGACTTCCAGGTAACGGCGATCGGTCACTTTCGGATTGGTATTGGCGGGGGAGACGTTGGCCAGTCCCGAGGAGTGGTACACCTCAGAGGAAGGGATCTGGACGCCGGAGTTGTAGTGACCCACGACGCACAGCACCGACGGATCGGCGACGATCTTTTTCGCGTTAGCCACACCCGTATCCGGGTTCGCCGCATCGTCGAAAGCTGCCAGTTGGACGGTGAAGCCCATCGACTTCAAGGGGTCACTGAGCTGGTTCAGGGCGAGCTCCGCGCCGTTCTTGATGTCCACCCCGATGGCCGACTGCCCGCCCGAAAGCGGGCTCTGGGTGGCGATTTTGATCGTTCCTCCGCCGCCGGTGCCAGCGGCGGGCGTGCAGGCAGCCAGCAAGCTGACCACCACGATCAAAGAAATGACCGCGAAAATCGTTCTTCTCATATTCATGCTCTCCTTTTGACAGACTTGAAATGTGGATACGGTAGAACTCGACCAGGTCACGAACCCTGGGTGGCAATGTCAAAAGCGCCTGATTCTACTGACAGAAGAGCCGCTATCTACAAGCCCGGGACGTACTTTTACCGATACAGACAGAAAACGGAAACTCGAGCGTCAGAATTCCTAAAGATAGTAGCATTCTCTGAAAGGGTAGTCAAGTACCCAAATGAGTAGATAATCCTTTGGTTCATTGGGATTTCCTGTGATGGATCTTCTCACGGAGATTCCTGAAGAACCAATTCTTTTTGAGATTTCATATACAATAGAATGGCGAAGCTCGCAAAAAGTCAAACTGCAGACCGCCAGATAACCGCTGATGTTTTGGTCCAGGAGGTTCCATGAAGATCCTCATTTCTGTGGACATGGAAGGCATCTCAGGCGTGACAGCCAGGGAACACGTCACCCCCGGCAACCCGGATTACGAACGTTTTCGCCGGGTGATGACCGCTGATGTCAATTCGGCCATCAAGGGCGCCCAGCAGGCCGGCGCCGACGACATCCTCGTCGTCGACGGCCACTGGAACGCGGGAAACCTTCTCCTGGAGGAGCTGGATCCCCGCGTCCGCCTCATCTCCGGGGTTGGCTCTCCCCTGGCGACGGTTCACGGGATCGACACCGGCGTGGCCGGCCTGCTGCTGGTGGGATACCACGCCCGCCGCGGCTCCTTAAACGCTATCCTGGATCATACCTGGTCGAGCGCGTGCGTGGCGAACCTGTGGCTGAATGGGAAACTGACTGGCGAGATCGGCCTGAACGCCGCGGTCGCCGGGCACTTCGACGTCCCCCTGCTGATGATCTCGGGCGACCAGACCACCTGTGCCGAAGCCGCCGAGCTGGTGCCGGGGATCGAGGCGGCGATGGTCAAAAAGGCCGTGGGTCGCAGCGCGGCGGAATGCCTGCCGCTGGAAATCGCCCACCAGCGCATCCGCGAGGCGGCGGGACGCGCGATCGCGCGCCTGCGGGCCGAGATGGCGCCCACGCCGTACCGCGTCCAGCCGCCGGTGCTGATCGCCGTGGAGTTTATCGCCAGCGACATGGCCGATCGGGCGATGCTCCTCCCAGGGACCACCCGGCTGGACGGTGAGCGAATCCAGATCACCGCGCCGGATATGGTCACGGGATACCGGTCGTTCCAGGCGGCGGTCGGGCTGGCAAGGAGTTGACGCTATGGCACGCATATTACGTTGGGGATTGCTGAGCACGGCAAGGATCAACCGCGCGCTGATCACGCCGCTGAGGGCCTCGAAGCGCAACCAGTTGTACGGGGTGGCCAGCCGCGACCCGGAGCGCGCTGAGACCTACGCCGCCGAACATGGCATCCCGCACGCATACGGGAGTTACGAGGAAATGCTGGCGGACTCGCAAATCGACGTGGTCTACAACCCTTTGCCTAACAGCCTCCACGCCGAATGGACGATCCGGTCTATCGAGGCGGGCAAACATGTCCTGTGCGAGAAGCCGTTTGCCCTGACCTTAGATGAAATCGACGCGGTGATCCGCGCCGCTTGCGAGAGAGGGGTGGTCGTTGAGGAGGGGTTCATGTACCGCCACCACCCGCAGACCCTCTTCATCCAGGACAAGGTCCAATCTGGGGCGCTGGGGCCGATCCGCTTCCTCCGCGGCTCGTTCAGCTTTTTCCTCAACAATCCGGCCGATGTGCGCCTGAACCCGGAACTGGGTGGTGGAAGCATCTGGGACCTGGGCTGCTACCCGATCAGCTACTTCCGCACGGTGCTCAAGGCCGAGCCGGAAAAGGTCTTCGGCTGGATGCTGCCCACCGCGCGCGGGGTGGATACCCTCTTCTGCGGGCAGATGCGCTTCCACGGTGGCGCGCTCGCGCAGTTCGATTCGAGCTTCAGTCTCCCGCAGCGGGCGCAGATCGAAATCTGCGGCGAATACGCCAGCCTGTTCGTGCCCGCGCCCTTCAAACCCGGGCTGGAGGCTTATGTGATCCTGCGGAGGGAAGGATCCGAGGAGCAGATCCCGCTGCACGGCCGCGAGCTGTACCTGGGGGAGGTCGAGGATATGGCCGACGCCATCCTGGAGGGAAAGCTCCCACGAATCAACCTGGAGGATAGCCGCAACAACCTTAAGGTGATCCTGGCGCTGCTGGAATCGGCCCGCACAGGGGGACCTACAAAGGTGTGAGCTTTTCCGTTTTCGGCTATCATTAACCCATGTCTTCTGCTGTACTGTACCGCATCGCTCGTTGGTCCTGGCCCGCGGTAGCCTTGCTGGCGCTGGGGGCGTTCCTGGCCGGCATCCCGCTCGAAGCGCAAAAACTGAACCGGGGATTTCTGGGGCTGTGGTGGCACCCCACCTCCAGTGGCCTGGCGGTCGATTCAGTCACCCCGGGCCTTTCAGCGGACCGGGCAGGCATCCGGCCGGGGGATGTGATCATCCTGGTCAACCGCCAGGCGGTAAACCGCGAGGACCAGAGCGCGCTGCAAACCGGCGAGCCGGGAAGCCATATCAACTTCCTGGTGCGCAGCCCGGACGGCAGGCTGCAGCAGCGCTACGTCATTTACGATCTGCCGGGGCGGCTGGCGGCCGGCCTGCCGCGCGCCGTCTATATCGGCGGCCTGATCGGGCTGGACATGCTCTATGTCATGATCTTCCTTGGAATGAGCGCCCTGATCGTCTGGCGCGCGCCGAGCGGCTGGTTCCCGATCCTGGCGGCGTACGCCCTGGTTCTGATCCCGGTGCGCATCCCTCCCGAATTACTCCTGCTTGCCCGGACACCGGGAATGGGATGGCTGACCCCTTTGAGCCAGAACCTGGGATTCCTGCTGGTCCCATTATCCCTGGCCCTTTTTCCAGATGGGCGCTGGCGGCCACGCTGGATCTGGATCTATCCACTCACGGCCGTGGTATACGGCCTGGCGAGCAGCCTGACCCCGTTCAAAGCCTGGGTCTTCCAGGACAACCGCCCGGTTCTGTTTGAAAACCTGTTCATTGCCATTGGGCTGGCCGTCCAGGCGTACCGCTACTGGACTTCCACGTCGCCGGTGGAACGACGGCAAATCCGTTGGGCGCTATTTGGGATTTCGGCCGGAGCGCTGGGATACCTGATCCTCGAGCTGGGCTTCACCTACCAGCTTCCGCTGCAGGTTTTTCCTGGCCTGCACAGCGACCCGGTGGCTACCTACGCCTATCTCCTCTCGCAGCGGACGTTCTATCTTCCGCTGATTCTGGTCCCTCCGGCCCTGGCAGCCTCGATTCTGCGCTTCCGCTTGTGGGATGTCGACCTGATCATCCGCCGCACGCTGATCTACACCCTGATCACGGCTTCCCTAGCGGCGACCTATTTCTCCCTGGTGGTCTTCCTGCAGTGGCTTTTCCGCCAGATCAGCGGAGAAGACTCGAACCTGGCCCTGATCCTCTCCACGCTGGCCATCACGGTTTTGTTCGCGCCGGTGCGCTCGTGGGTACAACAGGCGATCGACCGGCGCTTTTTCCGCAAGAAATACGACGCGGCGCGCACCCTGGAGGTCTTCGCCGCCGCCGCACGCAGCGACGTCGATCTGAATCATCTGAGCGGCGAGCTGTTGAAGGTGGTCGATGAGAACCTCAAGCCGGCCGCGCTCTCCCTGTGGCTTCTACCCCACTGGCGAGCCAGGCGGGCGGGGTTACCCGGCGGCGAGGATGGTGAGGATGCCGGCGAAGATGATCGCAGCCCCGATGGTGCGGAGCGGTCCAAAACGCTCTTTCAGCCATAACCAGCCGGCGATGGCGCCAAAGACGATGCTGATCTCGCGGATGGCCCCTACGTAGCTTACCGGGGAAAATGAGTAAGCGACCAGGACGAGCAGGTAAGCGAGCAAGGAGATCACGCCGATCGCCGAGGCGCGCGGCCAATGGGCCTGCCATTGGGCGCGGACCGCCCGCCAGCCGTACAGCCAGAGGACCACGGGGGTCGCAAAGAGGCCGGTAAGCCAGAAGGCAACAATCACGTAGACCAGCGGGTCGGCTCGCTTCACGGCGGCCCCGTCGATGGCGGAATAAATGGAGATGAACAGAGCAACCAGCATCGCCAGGCCCAGGCCGGCTGCGCTGGCCGAGTTTTTCTTTCGCGCCGCCCACAACTGGCTGCTGCCCACCACGATCAGGCCGAACGTGACCAGCCCCAGGCCCACCAGGCCCGCCGGCCGGGGCGTTTCTTTGAGGAACAAGATCGACCAGACCGCGAGCAGCGCCGGCGCGCCGCCCCGGGCAAGCGGATAAATGAGCGAGAAATCTTCTACCTGGTAAGCGCCGGCCAGGGCGGCAAAATACAGCGCCTCGCAGACTGCGCTGGCCAGCAGGTAGGGCCAGATCTGGGCAGGGATGGGAGGGCGAAAGGCCAGGATGGGCAGGCAGATCACGGAGGAAACGACGATCCCCCACCAGGAGGCGATGTACTTCTCCCCGGCCTGCTTGAGGAGCAGGTTCCACCCGGCGTGCAGCAGGGCAGCTACAATTAGTAAGGCCAGGGCCGGGAGGGACATGATGGATCTGAGGTGACTCCGTGCAGAGCTGGGATGAGCATCCCACCAATTCTACCAGACCTGGTAAGCTCTGCTCTCTGTTCCCTTATTCTGAGGACTGTTCACTGATTACAGGAGTTCCTATGACTGAACTGGAAGAATTTCGCAAGGAAAAAGATGATTTTTTTGCCACTCACCCGCAGAGCCCGCTGACGGATGAGCAGAAGAAGAATTTCCAGGGGCTCAATTACTTCCCCGAAAACCCTGGGCTGAGCCTGGAAGTCGATCTGGCGCCATTCCCCGAGCGGCAGATGGTCCAGATGCTGACCTCGACCAACGACATCCAGACCTACCAGCGTTTTGGGCGGATCCACTTCCAGGTGGAAGGGCAAGACGCCGAGCTGACGATCTACGCGAAGGATGGGGAGTTGTTCCTCCCCTTTGTCGATTCGCTGGCCGGCGAGGAGACCTACGGCGCGGGACGCTACCTCGAGCCCCAACCGCTGGGAAAAGGCAGGGTGCTGGTGGATTTCAATTACGCCTACAACCCCTACTGCGCGTACAATGAACTCTGGTCCTGCCCGCTCACGCCCGCCGAGAACCGCCTGAAGGTGCCCATCCGCGCCGGGGAGAGGGTGTTTCGAGAGTAAAAGTTGCTTTGTTACTTTGTTGCTAGGTCATTCAAATTTTTTGCCTAATGGACGAATTGACCAGGCACCTAAGCACTGTTCCTTGCACTTTCGTTAGCTTTCCTCAAAACCTGATCAGAATCGCGCGAGCGCTTCTATAATAGATGCAACCTGTTCCATCATTCTGCTGGAAGTCAGCATTGCGCGCTCCGAGTCGATCCATCCAATGGCAGTACTTCGCGAAAGAAGCGGTCCTCTTCCTTCTTCTTACTTACCTGACGTTGTTCGGTGCGACCTTCAACGGCGTGATCCAGCTCCCGCTGATCCAGGCCAACCTGGTTCTGATCGCTGGTATCGGGGCAGCCTGGCTGATCTGGCGGCTGGTCCGCCGCAAACCCTTCCCCGTCACATCGCTTGAGATCCCCTGGCTGCTGCTCATCGCCGCCTACGCTCTCGCCACGGCTTTCTCGGCAGACCCGCGGCGCAGCGCCCCCTTGCTGGCACGCCTGGTCCTCTACGCGCTCATTTTCTACCTGGTCGTCGACCTGGTACGCGCGGGCTGGCCGGCGGACCTGTTCCTCAAGACCTTCATCTTCACCAGCTCTTTCCTGATATTATTCAACATGCTGCAGATCGGCCTGTGGGTTGCATCCTGGATCCAGACCGCCGGCTGGTCAGACCCGATCCCGCCCCAGCCGGTTCGGATCAGCGCGTTTCTGGGGCACGGCAACTTTATCGGCGCGTACTTTAACCTGCTCCTTCCCCTGCTGGCCGTGCGCTGGCTGCAACCTAAATCGAAAGGAGCGAAGACCGGCTGGGCGGCCTGGTACCTGCTCGGAGTGGTGATGATGGCCTTTTCCCTCTCGCGCGGCGGGTGGATCGGCTCAATGGCGGGGCGCTACGGCCTGCTGGCCCTCCTGGCGCTGGCCTACCGGGATGAGCTGACCGGCTGGTGGAAAGCTGGCCGCGGGCGGTGGAAAGCTGTCGCGTTGGCCGCCGGCGGGTTGGTCCTGGTCACTGCCTTCGACCTGGCCGTCCTCTCGCTGCAAACCAACCACCCCAGCCATGTGGCCGCCACCTCCGCTACGATTACTGAAATCCCGGACCTATCGGTGAACCGCGGGTACATCTGGAAAGTGGCGGTAGAAATGCTGAAGGATCACCCCATCCTGGGGAACGGCCCATTCACCTTTGGAACCCGATTTATCGAAAGCAACTCGATCCCGCCGGGAATGATCCTGGCTCACGCGCATAACGTGGTCCTGCAGGTCGCCGCGGAGACCGGGATGGTAGGCATGGCGGCGCTGCTGGTTTTGATCGCCGCCTTTCTGCACGTCGTGGTCCGGCGCTGGAAGGCCACGCAGGGGACCGAGCGGCTGGTCTTGATCGGCCTGCTGGCAGCCCTGGTGGGCTTTGGGGTGCACAGCCTGTTCGACACGCCCGAACAACTCCCGCTCTTCTGCATCCTGGCGGCGATCCTGGGGGCGGTCCTGGCGGCGGAGAACGAGCCCGAGAAGGCGCCGCGGTTCTCACCCAGTGCTTCCGCCCTGCTCGCGCTGGCCTGGGTGGCGGTGGCCGGCGCCTTCGCCTGGTACGTGTGGAGCTATACGCCGTTCAACGAGGGAGTGGATGCTTCTGCGCGCCAGGATTGGCGAAGCGCGGCGCAGCAGCTCGACCTGGCCGTGGAACGCGACCCGGCGCTGGCTTTCAACTGGTTCCAGGCCGGCATGGCGCATGGGGAGCTGGCCCTGGCGGCGGATGGCTCGCTGGCCGACCGCGGCGAGCTAGACCGCGCTCTCGCGGATTTCCGCCGCGGGCTGGCGATCGAGCCCGGCTACGCGACCAACTGGGCCAACCGGGCCGCGCTGGAGTGGGCCGGGGGAGACCGCGATGCTGCGCTGGCCTCGATCCGGCGGGCCGCCGGCGCCGCCAATAACCAGCCCTTCTTCCGCCTGACCCTGGCGCGGATGCTCGAAGAGAGCGGGAAGATCGCCGAGGCAGGGCAAGAATATGGGGCGGTCCTGGCGCAAAGGCCGGATTGGGTCGATGCGTATTTCTTCCGCGCGACGCTATTCCGTCGCCAGCTCGCCGGGGAGTGGAAGAGCAGCCACCCCGCGCAGGCGGCTCCGGCAGAGGAGCTGGAAAGTCTTTCGGCACGGGAGCTGCGGACGGCCGGTTTTTCTCAGGCGAACAGCGCCGATAACGCCCCCTATCTGCTCGCCCTGGCGAACGCGTACCGCCGAGAGGGGAAGACCGCCGAGGCTATCCAGACTTACGAGACCCTGCTGGACCAGCTCGAGCAGACTTCATCCTTTGGCTTGGGGCAGTTAGACAACCCCCAGTACGGCTGGTATATCTTCGACCGCCAGAGCATCGCCGCGGACCTGCTGCCAGGGGTGGACACGATCGTGTATACGGATCCGGTGGTGGAGGGGATGGTGGAGCTGGCCGGGCTGTACGAAAGAGCGGGGAGGGCGAAGGATGGGGGGCGTGTGTGGGAGAAGATCCTGAAGGTCGCGCCGGATACAGGCGCTGCTCAGGAGGGAATGGAAAATCTGAAAACAGGAGGAATCGTAGGGGATTGATTACATTCATCGGGCATAAAAAAGTCGTAAAGGTTTCTATTAATCTTGGTATAATGATTGTGGGAATTCCCACATTTTCATTCAAATACAATTCATACACTACAGGCCATTGTTCCATTATTCGATGGAGGGGACAAACAATGAAGCGGATCATCCAATTCTCAGCCGTAATACTTACCCTGGCACTCGTACTGGGAGGAATTTCGCAGCCTGCGAAGGGGCAAGAGCACGAGCCGGCGCCGATACATACCCCATCTGATAAAACAGGATACGATAAAACTGCAAGCTCCGAGAATTCTGTTGGGAAATCTAACTCTCTTTCAGCGCAAGATGCTCCCCCAATTGGAATGGTCACACTCGGGGCATGGCGCAATATGCGGCCTACTGAAAGCTATCTACGAGATGTTTCAATGCTGCCCAAAGATGTCGCCGACAACGTCAACTGCACAGATCCAGACCAACAGAGTAAGGGCTGGATCGTTGGCGATGCCGGGGTGATTCTCGCTTACTGCCACGGTATTTGGGATCACGCGATAATAACCCAATCCATTTTCACAGACCTATATGGCGTAGCCGCAATAACGCCCACATTAGCATTTGCGGTTGGGGCATATGGTACGATCGAACAATATGGATGGGATGTCATCGAAAAAAAATACACCTGGGTCAAATTATCCAACCCAGTCAGCGCGTATACTCTAAATCGCATTAGTGTGGTACCCAATGGATCTGGATATTTTGCCTGGGTTGTTGGGGATCAGGATGGTCCTACCAAGCGGTCTACTCTTGTCCGTGGAACGATAGTCCCATCCGGTGATTATGATCCCCAAGGTCATCCTATCTATAATTCGAACTGGACAAACGTAACGAATGTATACGGGGCGCTTCCGCAAACGAACATGTATTTTGGAGTCCAGGCCCTTGATATGAATAATGCATGGACTGTTGCCTCTGAATACACAAACTGGAAAGGCTATGCCATGCATTGGAATGGCACAACCTGGTCCCCGTTTTTAGTTGGCAATGATCCGCTATACGGCGTCCACTTCAGATCAGCCAATAATGGTTGGGCAGTAGGTGAAGGCGGTGGAATCTATCATTTCAATGGATCCTCATGGTCAAAGGAAGAAAGTCCAGTCGATACACCGCTGGCCGATGTATCCTTCGATTCAGATGGAAATGGTTGGGCAATCGGTTTCGATGGCGTAATCATCAAATATCCAGACGAGAATGGAAAATGGTTCCGATACACGGATATGCGAACGGATTACTTTGACTTTTATGCTCTCGATCATACTAGCGGACATGGCTGGATGGTCGGATATGATGACCGCATAAAAAATTCAAATGGATATGGAATTGGCGGACAGATTCTTGAATATTATGATAATAATTGGCTATCCGTCACGGTACCGACTGATAACAGTCTGAACGACCTGTCTATCGTATCGGATAATGACGCCTGGGCAGTTGGCGCAGCAGACCAGTACGGTGCAACCATCATTCATTGGGATGGTCGCCATTGGCAGCGTTGGTTCCAACCAGATTCACCTTTGCCAGCGGGAGATCTATATGCAATTGATATGCTCT
Organism: Anaerolineaceae bacterium; assembly: GCA_035542155.1. Classification (GTDB taxonomy): domain Bacteria; phylum Chloroflexota; class Anaerolineae; order Anaerolineales; family Anaerolineaceae; genus DATKLX01. Next base: position 13,040 of record DATKLX010000077.1, on the reverse strand, counting down.
CAGCTACAAATGGCTGGGCAGCGGGAGAGCCGCCAACTTATGGCGCTCCTGCAGTTTTTCTGCACTGGAATGGACGAAGATGGGAACCACCTCGTTATTTGGCTCCAGTTAATGTGCGCGTAAATTCATTGCGTCTATTTCGCACGAATATTGGCACGCAGTTAAATCCAATTATGAAAGATTTTGGATGGGCTGTAGCAAATTCGGGAAATGCACTAGCTAAATATAATTATGCAGCCAACGTCTGGGACGCAAATCACACCTTTGGCGGTTTATTCTACCAATTGCGTGGGTTGAGCCTCATCCCATCCACTGCCTTTCAGTCTGAAGGAAGAGATTGGGATGCGTGGGCAGTTGGAGAATACCAGAATAATGGATATTATTATGAGACATTTATGCGGTTTTTAAAAGAACCGTCCCCGAGCACTGGTTCCTCGTGGCAAGAGGCAGATTATCCTTCTAATTGTCCAGATGATCAAGATCCGAAGAAACAGACTGATTTATATTCAATCCGAATGCTTCCGATCACGAATGACTTTCCAACTCTGAGCGGTTATGCCAGCGGCAACTTTAACACCAAAGACTCAGACCAGCGTGCTTCGATCTACCAGTATAATGGCTCTCATTGGGAGACAATTTGGTGCCAACCCAAGCAAGTATCTAATCCCTCTCAATTAAATTCTGTGGACAGTTTTGAGGATACTCATATAACATGGTTTGGTGGATATTACACTTCCGCGAACAAAAAAGTAGCTTTTATTGCCTACATCGACCAAAGCGGCTATGTTTGGGGTGGGATTCCGTATCCTCTCAATGGATTAAATATCTATGATCGTCCTATATCAAGGCTGCGCATGTCAAATGAAACGATGGGTTGGGCGGTCGGCGAGCGAGAAGATCCTCTCAAACGAAGCGCCATTTTCCAATATCCGTATCCCAATTTTATTCTTAACCTCTCACCGGAAATTGGTGCAGTTCGCCCTGGCACATCGATCGACATTACCGCCAGCCTAAGCACTCTTGGTTCGATCGACAACAGTATCAATCTAAGCACTCTTTCGATACCTTCGGGCTTCCAGGTTCAAATTTCTCCAGCTACTGTGACCACTTCTTCATCATCAAATATTAATATTGCGGTCGATCCAGGAGTGGCGCCTGGCGAATATTTGATCCCTATTCGAGGTTATGCAGTGATAACTTCCGGCGACGTCAGTTTGCCAATGGAACGAATCAATCAACTGAAGGTGATCGTAACTGACCATCCCGTCCAGAAAATAGATCCCGAAATCGGACCGGCTGGTACTGTTGTGACTTTATCCGGCCAAAATTTTGGCACTGTCCCAAGCGGACAACGCAACACCAGCCAGAATAATGTTATCCTGGCTGGAGCTCGTATGCCAGACCCCAGCATCATCACCTGGACGGATACCAAAATTCAGGTTCGGGTGCCGGATGACGTGACTCTCTTCCCTAACGGGCCGGTTAAGGATAAAGTCCAGATAACTGCAACCACAGGAGGTAGTACTGGATACAGCAATGGAAATTTGGATTTCCAGTTGGAGAATCAGCTAACCAATGCAACTGTAACGCAAGATGGAACATATTACCTGTTCACCCTGACCGGAACCAGTTTTGGAAATGATCCGGGGTATTTAAACCGGGATTCATATTACACGCACGTCAATTTTGATGGGACTGAGATCCCTTATTGGGATGTTTGGGATCCCTCTGGGAACGATCAACCCTGGAACAACAACAAAATCATGTTCCGGGTTCCGATGTCGACGCAGATTAATGGCAAGAAAATCAGCATTGTCTCCAATGGCTACCAGAGCAACGAGATCACTTATACTTCCAATAATCCACATGTATTTCTACCAATTGTAAAACGATAAAATACCCATTCCAGTCTGCTACCCCAAAAATACTCTGGGGGTAGCAGACTGGTTCCACAATTTCGATATGAAGGCAACGATTTACGAACCAGAAAATGACACTTTACCTCGTATTAACCTGTTCGAGCTTTGGGACTATCGTGAATTAATCTATTTCCTCACCTTACGGGATATTCAGATTCGTTATAAACAAACCATCCTTGGCATAGCCTGGGCAGTTTTGCAGCCTTTGCTTTCAATGATAATATTTAGTCTTGTCTTTGGACATTTAGCAAAACTTCCCTCCGACGGACCTTACCCGGTTTTTGCTTTTGCAGGCCTCCTTCCATGGCAACTTTTTGCAGGCGCGCTTAGCCGGGCTGGCTCCAGTCTTGTAACCAATCGCAATCTTCTCACCAAAGTATATTTCCCCAGAATAGTCATACCCATTTCTGCAACTTTAGCAGGACTGGTAGATTTTGCCATTTCCTTCGTATTTCTCATAATCCTGATGGCGATCTACGGTATACATTTAACTACTGCAATCATGGCTCTACCGTTATTGATTCTTCTTGCTTTATTGACAGCCCTGGGGGTTGGACTCTGGATATCAGCGCTTAATGTGCAATATCGTGATTTCGAACATGCTTTGCCATTTATGATTCAAGCGTGGATGTATGCTTCCCCTGTAGTGTATTCAACTTCCTTGATTCCGAAGGGCATCTGGCAGATCTTATACGGCTTAAACCCTTTGGCAGGTGTAATCCAGGGGTTTCGCTGGTCCCTTCTCGGAGGCGAGCCGCCATCAGGCCTGTTTTGGGTCTCGGTATTGGTTGTGTTTTTGATCATAATATCAGGCCTCATTTATTTCAGAAGGATGGAAGATAATTTTGCAGATATTATTTGAAGGAAAAGGGAAGCGGATTATTCATTTGAATAATAGATAATTGTATGGATAAACCAATCGTCCGGGTTTCCCATCTTAGCAAACGATATCGGATAGGTGCAACTCAGGTCCGGTACAGAACTATACGCGAGAGTTTAGCGAATTCTCTAAGACGTTTGACCAGATCTGCACATTCAACAAAACCCGGTTTTATTTGGGCATTGGATGATATTTCTTTCGACATATATCCAGGACAGGCAGTGGGGATAATAGGCCGAAATGGAGCTGGGAAAAGCACATTGCTTAAACTACTTTCCCATATCACAATACCTTCCTGTGGGCGAATAGAATTACAAGGGCGGGTTGGAAGCTTATTGGAAATTGGAACCGGATTCCACCACGAATTAACTGGAAGAGAAAATATCTTTTTAAATGGCGCTATCCTTGGAATGCGGCGTAGCGAGATCAGAAAAAAGTTCGATGAGATTGTAGCATTTTCCGAGATTGATAAATTTATTGATACACCGGTCAAACATTATTCCTCAGGCATGTATATGCGCCTCGCTTTTTCAGTTGCCGCTCACCTTGATCCAGATATTTTGTTAGTCGATGAAGTTCTTGCGGTTGGAGATGTAGCTTTTCAAAAGAAATGCCTCGGTAAAATGGGCGATGTTGCCAATCAGGGCCGGACAATCCTTTTTGTAAGCCACAATATGTCAGCAATCAGCAAGCTTTGCCAGTCCTGCATACTGTTAAGTCAGGGGAGGATTATCTTAATCGACACGCCAGAAGTTGCGATTAAGAAGTATCTTGATACTGTATCCTCAGAAACAACCGATTGGAAAGATCGGATTGGTTCCCATCGCGTAATGATAGATCAAATCGAGGTACTCAATGAGTTAGGGCAAAAGTCCACCCAACTGACGATGGGTCAGCCAATCACAATCAAAGTACTTGGCCATTCTCTAAGTAACACAACTGAATTTACCAGTGCGATCCAGATCGTTTCATCCGATGGAACAATTTTGATGTATGGCAGCGATCAGTACGCAGTTTTACATCCAAAATCTGATAAAACCTTCTGCATAAAATTATCTATTGATGCATTGATGCTCATGCCGGGAGAGTATTTCCTCAACGTATGGATTGGACAAGAGGGAATCGAGGAATTCGACTATATTAAGAGCGCAGTAAAGCTTACCGTAAGTCAGGGAGGCGACCTTCCTATCATCCACCCATTGAATACTGTCTTGGGACAGGTTTTTATTAAGGTGCATGTTGAGGAAGTTATATGAATTGCCTTTTATGCAGCAGTCAAAACCTATCTCCAATACGTGAAATCAATGGGTATATGCTCAAACAACGTTGGCAGGCTGAGTTCGGAATTGATATCTCTACTGAGATTCGTGATGTAATTCTTTTCAAGCAGCTATATTGTGAAAATTGCAAGATCCAATTTTTTGACCCACTCAATGCAGGTTCTTCCGATCTGTACAAACAGTTAGAGAGATTTGATTGGTATTATCAGCAGAATAAATGGGAATATACTCGAGCGTTACAAGATCTGCCAGGTTGTGACCGTGTCGTTGAAATTGGAAGCGGTTATGGGTACTTTGCAGAGCATGCTCGTAAGGCTTTAAAATTAAATATTCACGGTATTGAAATTAATCCTGATGCAGTGGTTTTTGCCCGGGCAAAAGGTTTGACTGTCGACTTGGTTTCCCTTGAAGAACTTGCGGCGCAAAAGCCAGGCTATTATCAGGCTGTGTGCGCTTTTCAGGTGTTGGAACATGTTGATAATCCCCGATCATTTCTTCGATCCTGCTGCGATCTACTTGTCCCTGGGGGAAAATTGATCCTTTCGATACCTAATGGCATGGGTTTTCAATTCAAGTTGGATTTACTGCTGGATATGCCGCCTCATCACTTATCTATATGGAATCCAGAAACTCTCAGCAAGCTAGCAAGGATTTATTCGTTGGATTTAATGAAACTCGAATTCGAACCCTTACCCCCGTATCATGTGGATTTATGGATGCGATACTGCTTGCCAGAAGTTCCGTCAAAATCACTTGTGCTTCGGGCATTAAGAAAAATAGCAAGAAAAACAATCCATTTATATTTGTTCCTTTTTCCCTTCCAAAATTTTCTTCGCGGGATGGGGATGTATGCTGTGTTTGTAAAAAGATAAGTGCGAAAAACAATGCCTGACCAGAAGGTCTTGATCGTTAACCAGCATGATCTTTACGGAGGAGCCGCTCGGAACTCCTGGGACCTTTTTCAAGGGTTACGGAAACAAGGTGTCCACGCATTTATGGCTGTGGACTATAAACAGTCCAATGATCCAGCGGTCATTGCTATCCCGCATATTTGCCCTAATCCATTCCCCTGGTCCCATTTTTTTTGGAATATCAGTTTGTTTTCGCAAAGATATGAAGGAAGAATTCGTGGTGCCGGACGACTACGGCACCTACTCCAGACAATAGCCAGTCCAACAGCACTTGTGCAGAGACACTTAGGATGGGAGGATTTCAATTTCCCCGGCTCTCATCAAATCCTGGACCTGTTTCCAGAAAAGATCGATCTGGTTCACCTGCACAATTTGCACTCAAATTATTTTGATCTCCGTTTTCTCCCTTCTCTCAGCAAACAGGTACCAACCTTGCTGACCTTGCTGGACACCTGGTTGTTTGCAGGCCATTGCGGATATTCACTTGGGTGCGAGCGGTGGCTGACAGGGTGCGGTCACTGTCCATACCTTTCCCTCTATTCACCGATCAAACGCGACGCATCAGGATTTAACTGGCAGCGCAAGAAAGAAATATATTCTCAGAGCCAACTATTCGTTGCTACACCTTGTGAGTGGATGAGCAATCGCCTAACAAAGTCGATTTTAATGCAATCTGTGCGTGAGATCCGCGTTATTCCTAGCGGAACAGATCAAACGATTTTCCATCCTGGAAACCGCCGGGAGGCTCGCCAGAGCTTAGGGTTGCCGATGGACGCTCAAATCCTGCTTTTCGTTGGTCAGGGAACCCGGGCAAATCCCTTTAAAGATTATGCCACGATGGAACGAGCCATTCAAGTCGTTTCCTCCCAACTAAAAGACAAGAACGTGATTTTTCTCTCTCTTGGATATGAGGGAAAATCCAAACCTTATGAAAATTCTATGATACGCCATATCCCGTATTCATTAGATGTGACCCGGGTTGTAAAGTATTATCAGGCTTCGGATATTTATTTGCATGCGGCTCACGAGGACACTTTCCCCAATGTAGTTTTGGAAGCTTTGTCCTGTGGTGTACCTGTCATTGGAACTGCCGTTGGAGGAATACCTGAACAGATATTAGATGGTGAAACAGGCTTTCTTATACAACATCAGGATGCAGTTGCAATGGCCCAAAGAATATTGACCTTACTGGGAGACACCTCCCTTTGCCAAAAGATGGGGTTGCAAGCCCAAGAATATGCTCGCAAACATCTTAGCGTAGACTTGGCTGTCGAACGTTACAGGGATTACTACGTTCATATACAGGAGGCCTATGGGCGTAGTTAAACCTACTCTATTACCGACTCCTTCAAACAGAAAAAGTGGATGGCCTTGGGATGAACCTGTTCCTTCCAATGAAATCATGAAAGATAATCAACATTGGCCGCGCATTTCCATTGTCACCCCATCATTTAACCAAGGAGATTATCTCGAAGAAACGATTCGGTCCGTACTCTTGCAAGGATATCCAAACCTGGAATATCTCGTCATTGATGGAGGCAGCACAGATAACAGCGTTGAGATCATACAGAAATATTCTCCCTGGATATCGTACTGGGTGAGTGAAACGGATCGCGGACAGGCCCATGCGATCAATAAGGGTTTCGAAAAATCAACCGGAGATTTACTTGGCTGGATTAACAGTGATGATTTATTACTCCCAGGGGCATTATTTCAATTTGGAAATGCTCACCTAAGACAGCCGGAAAATATTTTGGCGGGCGATGTGATTAATTTTTCTAACGATGGGAAACAAAAAAGGATCAGACAAAAAAATATTACGTTTCGAAATATGGTCTTGATCGATCAATCGCCAATGGTATGGCATCAACCTGGAATTTATGCACCGCGGACAATTGTCAAAAAAAGTGGTATGCTGGATGAGTCATTTCGATATTTTTTTGATCTAGACTGGATCCTCAGATTATTAAAACATGCTTCAGTGATCTATTTACAGTACCAAGTTGCTAAATTTAGGGTTCATCCGACCTCAAAAACAGTCGCAGAACGATTAAAATGGCTGCCCGAAATGGAAAAAGTTGTGACTCGCTATTGGGACGATGTAGATGGGATTAATAAAAATAAAATCCGCTCTCATTTTGAATTAGTGCATGCCTCTATAAACCTGGGTATAGGGGAATGGAACCGGGCTGAGGGAATTTCCCACTTGCGATCTTCAGCAAAGTTATATTTTCCAACTGTTCTTTCCCCTTTCTACTTGCAATTGGTTTTGCGTAGTTTCCTCTCATTAGAGATCTTAAAGACTATTCGAATCGTTTTCCCGAGAAAAATATTATGAGACCATGAATAAATATCCAAAAGTTAGTATCATCATTCCGACATATAACACCGCTAATTATCTGGCGGCAACGATTGATTCGGCGATCCATCAAAGCTTCACAGATTATGAAATCATTGTTATTGATGATGGATCAACGGATGAAACAGAGACTATTCTAGATAAGTACAAAAATAATATTCGGGTACATAAACAATTGAATCAAGGACCAGGTGCAGCACGGAATGTGGGGATCCAGATCGCCAATGGGGAAAACCTGGTTTTTCTCGATTCTGATGATTTATTGCATTCCGGAATGCTCGCGATTCAAACCGCATATTTAGATCGAAATTCTGATGTGGATGTCGTTTATTCAAATGGCTATCGGTTCAAAGAAGATAAGAAGGGACACGTAAAATACAAACTATTATCAAAATCCGGTGAGGTAGTAAAAATTCCGCTTGATGGAAACCCCGCCGATTATTTGATCTCGCACAATTGCTTTCCACCCTGTGTAGCTATGGTTCGAAAACGCTGTGTCATCGAAATAGGTTGCTTTGATGAATCCTTGACAACCTGTGAGGATTGGGACTTATGGTTCCGGATTGCATGCAATTATAAAATTAGCTTCGTGAATGGAATTGCTGCTTATTATCGGGTTCGAAAGGGGAGCAACTCGGATGATAAGCCCCGAAATATTCGAGAGCACCTCCGTGTGATGAAAAAAATTGAACAATCTGAATTTTTTAAAAACGCTAACGAAACATTAAGATCCGAGTTTTATTATGTTAAGGGAATTCTGTCCCTTTTTATTGGCGAAAAAGAAAACGCACGCCTTTGTTTTAATACTTCCGTTGATCTGAATCGAAGTTCAATCAAGGCTCAGTCAGCGCAAATATTGTTCAAATTATTTGGCGTTCGCCTAAAAAATATTTACCGGGCAAAAAGGATTATCTTCGGTATACATGGAATTCATCCTGTATGAGGGTAATGCATTATTCTCTCAACAGTTAAGAAGTTCAAGAAAGCATTAAACCAGACCATTCTCCACCAAATATATGCGCATCGGTTTTGATCGGACTTTTGCAGAAATCAACCAAGCCGGCACCGGCATTTACGTGGACAGTTTAGCAAGAGCCCTCGTAAACAGAGCCGATAATGATACCGTTCGTTTTTTTTCAGCTGGTCAGTTTCGAGATCTATCCAAGCCAAAGACATTGCGCACTCGCATGGATACGCTTTACCGCGATTTGATCTGGATGCATTTAATTTTACCGATACAGGCCAGAAAGACCTATATCGACCTGTTACACATGCCAGCAAATCTCTGCCCCATATATTCTCCATGCCCGGTTGTACTCACAATTTTAGACACGATAATCTATCAAAACCCGAATAACTTTCCCCTCTGGCAGCGAAATTACTTTCTCGCGCTAGGCCCTCACTCAGCACGAAACGCCGCTCATATCATTACCATTTCAGAATCATCTAAAGCGGACATCGTAAAAACTTTTGGAATATCCCCCGAAAAAATTACCAGCATTCCAATAGCCGTATCCCCGGAATTTCGGATATTGGACGAATCCCACATTAAGAATGTTAAATTGAAGTTTGGTTTAAATCGATTTATCCTGACCGTTGGCGCAATTGAGCCAAGGAAAAATTTATTACGGCTCATGCAGGCATTTAATATGATCCGGAATAATTATCCGGATATAGTACTGGTTCATGCGGGTCCACGAGGCTGGCATATGGATCATCTTATGCCATATATAGAACAACAAGGGTTATCCAGTTCAGTGAGGTTCATCGGCAGAGTTCCACTGAGCGAACTGGTGGGGTTATACAATGCAGCCACTTTATTCGCTTATCCATCCTTGTATGAAGGGTTTGGATTACCCGTGCTTGAAGCAATGTCATGCGGATGTCCAGTAATTACATCGAATGTATCCTCCATGCCAGAGATAGCAGGCGGATCAACCATTCTAATAGATCCTTTACAAACAGAGGAAATTGCTGGAGCGATACAGTCGCTTATCAGCAAACCGGATCTTCGCGAAATACTTCGTCAGAAAGGGCTTCAACGTGCCAACTGTTTCTCCTGGTCACAATGCGCTAATGAGACAATTGAAGTATATCAAAAGGTGTTAGGAATTACACCTGGATAGGGCTGATATCAAAATCTGGCAGCACACGATATACCTCTCATAGTTCAAATAAGTGGAAACGCCTAAAGATTGGTGGAAATCTGCAATGAAAATCCTTCAAATTGCTCGCCAATTCGAGCCTTCGGTAGGAGGGATTGAAAGCGTAGTTGGTAACCTGGTTCGAGGTTTGCAGGCTCGAGGAGTGCTTTGTACGGTCCTGGCGCTTAATCGATTATGGGGAAAGACGGATTGTTTACCTGCTGATGAAATCATCGGTGGTATTCAGATTTATAGGGTACCTTATGTCGGCTCGCAACATTATGCCCTGGCACCCTTCCCGATTAATTACCTGAAGCCGTTTGACCTGGTCCATTTGCACAGCAGCGATTTTTTTCTAGATTATTTAGCGATAAGTCGATTCATTCATCAAAAACCAATCATGCTCACTACACATGGGCTATATTTTCATTCAAACTTCGCGAAGAAATTCAAGAGGATTTATTTCCATACCTGGACACGGCTAGCGCTCACTCAAGTGGCCAGGATCATCACGGATAGTCAACAAGATTTCCGCCTGGTATCAAAAATCGCTCCACGGGAGAAGATAGAGGTCATTCCAAATGGCGTTTCGCCAGAATTGCTGGAGATCTTTGATTCAGAAAGGATCTATGGCCGGATTCTGAGCATCGGCAGGTTATCCAAAAATAAAAGATATGATGCTCTTCTCAAAGTTTTTGCGCGATCCTGCCAGATCATCCCTGAATTACAGCTTATTATCATCGGAAAGGATGAAGGAGAGCGAGCAAGACTGGAGAACTTAGCGAATGAGCTAGGCATTAGGAAAAGGATAGAGCTGATCGGAGAAGTATCACCAAAGAATTTGCGAGAGGAACTCGCTAAGGCATCTGTATGGGCGATGGCTTCGGAATATGAATCTTTTGGGATGGGTCTCTTAGAAGGGATGGCTGCTGGTTGCCTGCCGGTCGTATCACAGATACCAGCACATGCTGAGTTGGTGATGCACGGCCAAAATGGTTTTTTGGCCAACTTTGAAGAACCTGATCGAGCGGCGGAAATTTTGTGTTTAGCAGTCAATTTATCCGAAACAGCGCGGTGTTCTCTGCAGTATCAGGCACGTTTGACATCAGAAAGCTATACCTGGCCAATCGTCGCTGGAAAAATCGAACAGGTCTACCAGAAATGTCTGACAGCGAATGTGTAGAAGAATTCATGGCAGAGCTTCCTGCGGCAAATGTTTTGGGGATCAACATCTGTGCGCTGAGGGTGGATGAGCTCCACCAGCAGATTTTATCCGCCATTGTTCAAAATCAAAAAAAAATGATCCTGCACGCAAACATATACGGCCTCAACCTTGCCTGCGAGCAACCCTGGCTTCACGATTTTTTGAACAGCGCCGACCTTGTATTCTGTGATGGTTATGGCGTCATTTTAGGGGCCAGAATGTTGGGTTGGTATATTCCGGAGCGCATCACCTATGCAGATTGGGCCTGGCAACTGGCTGGTTTCGCTTCACAAAACAGTATTTCGCTGTTCTTCTTAGGAGGGCAGCCGGGTATAGCTGAAAAAGCAGCCATGAATCTTCAATCCCGCTTCCCAAATTTGAAGATCGTGGGCTGCCATGATGGCTTTTTCGATAAATCGCCCGAAAACCAGGAGAATGAAGAAGTCCTGAAACAGATTAATACGACTCATCCAGATATTTTACTTGTCGGGTTTGGAATGCCGCTCCAGGAAAAATGGTTAATGGAAAACTGGCCCAGGATTGATACCCACGTTGGCCTGACGGGCGGCGCAGTATTTGATTATCTTTCCGGCGAAGTCCCTCGCGCCCCCCGCTGGATGACCGACCACGGGCTGGAGTGGCTGGGACGATTGGTCATCGAGCCGCGCCGGCTTTGGAAGCGGTACCTGATCGGCAACCCGCTCTTTTTCTGGAGGGTGCTCAAACAGCGCCTGGGTCTGATACAATTCTATGAGCCTTCCTGATTTCGAAACCATCCTGATCCTCAAGCCCTGATTCCTGCCCTCTGTTCACTCCTCCGCCATGGTTCGCCGCTTCTCCGCCACGTTCGCGATATTCTCAATGGTCCTCGATGGGCTGGTGGTCGGGCTCGCCCTGCGCTTCGCGGTGGCGGCGCGCCCGCTGTTGAATTCGATCCCGGGCATTCAGAGCCTCTCCAACGACCTCGAGATCCCCCAGGTGCTGTATTACATCTTCCCTGTGCTGTGGATCGGCATCCTGCTGGCCTTTTCGACCTACGATGGACGCAAGAATTTCCGCGTGGCAGACGAGTTTGGCAGCCTGACCGGGAGCTCGCTCCTGGCGATGGTGGCGATGGCCGGGGTGCTGTACCTGTCTTTCCGCGACGTGTCCCGCGCGCTCTTCCTGTTCTTCTGCGCCATGGCCTTCGCCGGGCTTTTACTCTGGCGCGCCTGGGCGCGGGTCGTATTTCGCTGGCGTCTGCGCACCAACACGGCCAGGCGGCGGGTGATCATCCTGGGCGCCGGGGAGGGCGGCCAGCAGCTTCAAAAAATGATCTGCGGGCAGCCCGGGCTGGGGCTGGACCTGGTGGGTTTCCTCGACGATGATCTGGAGAATTGCAATGGGAGGGAAGTGCTCGGCCCCCTGAGCAGAATCCGCCGGGTGATCGCCGACTGCCGCGTCGACGATGTGGTGGTTGCCCTGCCGCGCTCCGCCTCAGATCGGCTCAACTGGGTGGTCGCCGAGCTGCACGACCTGCCGGTCAAGGTCTGGATCATTCCCGATTATTTCTCGCTCGCGCTGCACCGGGCTACCGTGGAGGAGTTCGCCGGCATCCCCATGCTGGATCTGCGCGCCCCGGCGCTGAGCGAGTACCAGCGCATCGTCAAGCGTGGATTCGACCTGCTGGTCACGTTCCTGATGTCTCCCTTTGTCCTCCTGGTCGGGCTGCCGGTCGCCCTGGCGATCAAGATCGACTCGCCCGGGCCGGTTTTTTATCAGGCCCGCCGGATCGGCGAGAACGGCCGGCTTTTCGACATGTATAAGTTCCGCACCATGGTCCAGAACGCCGACCAACTCCGCCCCGGCCTGGCCCAGATCAACAAACATGGCATCGCCATCTTCGTCAAACGGCGAGACGACCCGCGGATCACCCGCGTAGGGCGATTGCTGCGCCGCACGAGCCTGGACGAGCTCCCCCAGCTCATCAACGTGGTCCGCGGGGAGATGAGCCTGGTCGGCCCGCGCCCCGAAGTCCCGGAGTTGGTCGAGAAGTACGAGCTCTGGCAGCGCAAGCGCTTCGCCATCCCCCAGGGGATGACCGGCTGGTGGCAGATCCACGGGCGCAGCGATAAACCGATGCACCTACATACCGAGGAAGATCTGTACTACGTCCAGCATTATTCGGTCTGGCTGGACTTGCAGATCCTGGTCACCACGATTTGGGTGGTCTTGCGGGCGAAAGGGGCCTATTAGCGTAAGTTTTGTGCAAACAGAGCGAGAATCGCTCAAATCGATGAAAAAAAGTAATTTTTTGCAAACGGCAAAACGGGCTGATACGCCAGGACCGGTTTGACCGTCAGC
>DATKLX010000076.1:0-14357 GCA_035542155.1 Anaerolineaceae bacterium | reverse complement strand
GCCTCTCCTCGGATCGGGATGGCCCGTATTGGCTGCTGCGGGGAATTTCCGCGGTGATTGTCACAACAATGACCCTCTCGTTTGTTTTTTTGCATCCTTTTCCTTTTGGGGAGGATACTTATGGGTAATCACCGAGGAAATCGGTTCAAAAAAATACCCGGATTGACCATTTCTACAGCCAGCGCCACAGCCTCGCCTCCGCCCAGACACAGGCTGGCGATTCCCCGCCGCAGGCCGCGGTCTGCCAGGGCATAGACCAGAGTGGTCAGGATGCGCGCGCCAGTTGCCCCAAGGGGATGGCCGAGGGCGATCGCCCCACCGTGGACGTTGATCTTACTCCATTCCCAGCCCTGGCCGGCGAGGACCTGTCCGTTGGCCAGGATCTGCGCGGCAAAGGCTTCATTCACCTCGAGCAGGTCAACTGTCTCGAGGGTCCAGCCTATCTTTTCCAGCAGCCTGGGGATCGCCAGGGCAGGTGCGTCGAAGATATACCTGGGTGCGACGGCCGCCTGAGCCTGGCCGACGATGCGCGCCAGGGGTTTTGAACCAAGAGAACGGGCGGCATCCGGGCTGGCGACGACCAGCGCCGCGGCGGCGTCATTCAGACCGGGAGAGTTTCCTGCGGTGACTTTACCCCCGGGTTGAAACGCCGGCGGTAGCCTGCACAGCGCCTCCAGCGAGGTGTCCCGGCGGGGGACTTCGTCCCGGTCCACCAGGATTTGCTCGCCTTTGCGCCCCGGCGACACCACCGGGACTATCTCGGCGTCGAATTTGCCCTGCTCCATCGCTGCGACCGCCTTCTGATGGCTCTCCAGCGCGTAGCAGTCCATCGCTTCGCGGGAGATGGCGTATTTTTCAGCGATCAACTCGGCCGCGTTGCCCATCGGCCAGCTTTCGAAAGCGCACCACAACCCGTCGCTGAGCAGCGAATCGCGCATCTCGAGGTTGCCAAAGCGGAAATTCGTCGTCCGCGCGTCTACCAGGTAAGGCGCGCGGCTCATGCTTTCTACGCCCCCGGCGACGAACAGGTCGCCTTCCCCGGCGCGAATCGCCTGCGCTGCCAGCATCACCGCCTTGAGGCTCGACCCGCAGACCTTGTTCACCGCCAGCGCGCCGACGCTCTCGGGCAGCCCGCCGCGCAGCGCTACCTGGCGGGCGATGTTCTGCCCCAGCCCGGCGGAGACCACGTTGCCGATGATGGCCTCGTTCACGCGGGTCAGGTCGAGCAGGCCCGCCCGCTCCAGCGCAGCCCGCACGGCCGCCGCCCCCAGCTCTGCTGCCGGAACGCCTGCCAGGCTGCCCTGGAACTTGCCGATCGGCGTGCGCGCGGCGCTTAAAATTACTGGAGCGTTCTGAGTTCCATCCATCCCATCTATCCTGAACTTGCCTGAACCTCTGTCCACCACCTCCCCAATCATAGCTTAATATTATAACTTCGATCATTTATATCTTCTACTATAATGAGGATCAAATCTGATAAGGTTAAGACATTGTTGCCCTGCTTGTCGGTGTACTCGCTGGGGATCCCGTCGACGACGTTGCCGATCACCCAGGCAATCACCGGCTTATCCGCGGCTATCTTGTCCTTGAGCAGTTCAGCGATCGGGCCGGCGTAGACGCCGTAGCCGTACGGCGGGACCTGCCCCCAGGGGGAAATATTGGTGGTGCCCGCGGATACCGCGGATGATGTGGAGCACGGGCAGCGCGGCCGGTGTGCTGGGAGGGTCGAGGGTAGGTGTGATGGATGGGGCTGGCGTTGGAGTCAGCGTAGCCGCCGGCGGTAAAGTTTGAGAAGCCGCCTGGCGGACCGACTCGGGCGATTTGCTCACCGCCTCAGCCTTTGGAACGGCGCAGGCAGGCAAGGAACACAGGCTGACCAGGAGCAGGATCAGGCGTCCCGGGGAGGCTTGATTGATTTTGATACCGCTACGACTGCTAGAATGCATAAATGTCCTCGCGAACAGGGTCGATCCTGGGCGAGTATATCAAAATTTGAGCTTTGTGCAGCAAGATCGGCGACCTGGCCAAAGAGCCGGCTTCAGCCACTTTCACCAGAGTGGACATTACCTTACCCGCAAATATCCGGCCCTATCCAGCCCTGCAGTGGAGCATCATGAACCAGCGGCCAGGGATCTTTCCATAAATACCCAATGCGGTTGAAAATCCAATGGGATCTCGCTGCCCTCGTACGGCTGGATTTCCTCAAATCCCAGCCCCCGGTAGAGGCGGTGCGCATCCGTCATAAAGCGAGCGATGTCCAGCCGGACCTGGGGGTAGCCAAGCTGCCGCGCCTCGTCCAGGAGCCCCTCGAGGATGGCGCGTCCCAGGCCAATCCGGCGGTGCTCGGGGCGGACGTACATACGCCGGATCTCGGCGCACTGCGCGGTGAGCCGGGTCAGGCAACCGATACCCGCGGGGACATCCGCGGCCATCCCCAGCAGCAGGCGGCCGGAAGGAGGCATAAACTTTCCCAGATCGCGCATATCCTGATCGAGAATCGCTGCAATATCGAAGGAGATGCCGTATTCCCGGCTAACGTTCTCGTTGACCCAGAGCAGGTATTCCCAGAAGATGTCCCGGATAGGCTGGAGATATTGACCGCTTCCGATCGCAAGGATTGTGAACATAGACGCCCCTTCGTTCAAATCGACGATTCCAGATCAACAATCCTGATTATAGCAAGATTCGTGGGCCAGGTAGATTGGAATATACCCACTCCCCAATCTGGGCTTTCACAAAGTAGCTTGCCGTATCACCTGTGAACCTGTCATCGCGGCGATTTCCGCATTGGCCGGGGGATTGCTTTGCCCTGGCCTCCCTACGGTCGCCGCCACCTTTCGGCAGCCTGCGTAGTTTTGACCGCACCCCACAAGATCAGTGCTCGGAGTGGTGAGGTCGCTTCGCGAACGACCGCACCCTACGATTTATCGGAGCTTCGGCGTAGGGTGCGGTCGGTGTTTTGACCGCACCGCTCAAGATCAATCAGGAACAAGGATGTAGCGCATGCCTCCTCGCAGATCCCCGAAGGGGGTGGTTTGCGCTCTGGTAGATCGGCTAAGAACAAGCCATCCTTACAAGATCTCTTCGCGGAGGCATGTTCTACATCTCCCCGCTTGCTCCGCGCACTTATCTTAAAATAGCTCTTACCTGCGCCCGCAATCCGCGCACCTTCATAGATCGGGATGGTGCGGTCTGGGAAACGACCGCACCCTACTCGGAGGGCGTCTCGCCCAATGGTTGGGGCGCAGGGGATTCGTTGAAAAACCAGCGTCCCCCCCGAAGGGCTCCTACCCCAATCTGCAGGGCGCTCCTGTCGGGGCAGACACATCGGTCCGCCCGGGTCCTTATCACAACCCGGATCTTTCGGTAGGGGCGAAGCCTTCGGAAATTCAGGCCTCTTCTCAAAGACCCGTCCCCATCCGAAGGCTTCGCCCGGGCGCTGCTCAACCCAACCCACCTGTCCCTCGTAGGGGTCGACCGATGTGTCGACCCGCCCTGCGGCCAACCGGTTCAGAACCCCATCGCTAGGCGCGGCCGGTCTTTGAACGCGACACTCAAGACCCTCGCTCGTGATGGTGCGGTCGGGAGGCGGGCGCCCTGCCGTGAAATTATCATAGGTCCATCTCTGATACAATAAATTCGTTGACCAGCGACTTTTTATCTAATCTCTGATTGTCTGATCACTTCTTTTTTCCTCTTGGAGGTTGGAATGAAAATTGCCATTCTTGGCTACGGCCGTATCGGCAGTTCGTTGGGAAAGAAATGGGTGGAAGCCGGCCACACCCTATGCTTCGGTGTCCGCGATCCACAGAAGTCCCAGGTACGCGAGCTGGTCAGCTCGCTGGGGAGCCGCGTCTCAGCCTGCGACATCCCCCAGGCAATCGAGGCCAGCGAGGTAGTCGTCTTTGCGATCCCCGGGTCGGCCATGGACCAGACCATCGCCATCCACGCTGGGGCGCTGAATGGCAAAATGATCATCGATACGGCAAACAAAATGACCGGCCCGGTGGCGAACAGCCTGGCAACCTTCGTCCACCTGACCCCGGAAGCCCGATACTTCCGCGCCTTCAACATTTACGGGTGGGAGAATTTTGAGAACCCGGACCATCACGGCGAGACCGCCGACCTGTTTTATTGCGGGCCGGACGGCGAGCCGCGCACCAAAATGGAACAGCTCATCCGCGAGGTGGGCCTGCGTCCCGTCTGCCTGGGTGACACCGACAAAGTCGAGGTGGTGGACGCGCTGCTCCAGGTCTGGTTCACCCTGATCAGGGCTCAGCACTTGAGCCGGCACACGGCGTTGAAGCTAATTACTTCCTGAGAATTGGGGACCGACTTTCGGCACGGGTCTGATGGAATTTCATGGGTTTCTCAGGAACGATCTGGGGAGTGACAGCGTCTACTCAGTAGAGCATCCAATTTGTATCCGATCTGAACCGGCGCGGCAGGAGAAAGAACCATGGCAGACCAGATCAAGCAGTTCTTGAACCAGTACCGTCTTCCGTTAATGATCCTCGCGGTCCTGGTGATCGCCGCGGGCGGGGTCTATGCCTGGCGGACCTTGAGCCGGCCGGTTGGAAAACCCCAGCCGATCCCACCCGCGCAGACCGACACGCCTTCCACAACCGGAGCGGTAACCGCCTTGAAGGGAGCTTCTTCGCAAATCAGCATCCACCTCAGCCAGGGGAAGGCCAGGCCGGCGGCGGTCGCACCGGTAAAAGAAGCCGCCGGCGACCCCTTGCCCGAAGATCAGACCGCCCAACTGCTGGCCAGGCTCCCGGCATTTCAACCGGAACCGGGAAACCAGACTGACTTCAAGCTGGCCCAGGGCCCCATTCCCCCGCCCCGCACCGGCGAGACCATTCAACAGGCTTTTCCGCCCCCGCCTCAGGAGGCTCAGCCGCCCGCGGTGGAGGCCGGCCCGCTGCAGGTGCTGCGCTTTGCCCCCGAGGGTGAGATCCCCATCGCGCCTTTCGTCAACGTCACCTTTAACCAGCCGATGGTCGCCGTCGGAACGCTGGGCGATCTCGCCGCCCAGTCCGTCCCGGTACAGATGGAGCCCTCTCTGCCGGGCACCTGGCGCTGGCTGGGTACCCAGACCCTGAATTTCACCTATGACTCGAACCAGGTCGACCGCCTCCCCAAGGCGACCACCTACAAGATTACCGTACCGGCGGGGACGCGCTCGGCCACCGGCGGCGTGCTGGAGAAGAGCGTCGAGTGGAGCTTCAGCACTCCGCCCGCCAAAATGACTTTTACCTATCCGGGCGGCGATCCGCAGCCTCTCGATCCACTGTTCTTCATTGGCTTCGACCAGCGCATCGACCCCGGGGCGGTGTTCGCAACGATCCACGTATCTGCCGGGAACCAGGCGGTGAGCATCGCGCTGGTCGGCGAGACCGAGGTCAGGGCGGACGAGAAAAATGCCTGGCTGCTGAACAACGTCCAGGAAGGGCGCTGGATCGCTTTCCGGGCCAGGGAGTCCCTTCCCGACAGCGCGACCGTGACGGTCACCGTCGGCCCCGGAACACCCTCGGCCGAGGGGCCGCTGCTCACCCGAGATGCCCAATCGTACAGCTTCCAGACCTATTCACCCTTGAGCATCGTCGATCACGGATGCGCCTGGGGCAACAACCCCTGCCAGCCGCTGGCGCCGTTCTTTATCCGCTTCAATAACCCGATCGACCCCAAGGCCTACACCGAGAGCATGCTCAAGGTCGTCCCGGAAATCCCCGGTGTGTTCACCAATATCTATGGGGACACGATCCAGATCCAGGGCGAGACCAAAGGCCAGACCACCTATACAGTGACCGTCAGCGGCGAGATTCAGGACACCTTCGGCCAGAAGCTGGGCAAGGACCAGCAGCTCACCTTCCGCGTCGGCCCGGCCGACCCGCAGCTCTTTGGGCCCGGGGACAACTTCGTCACCCTCGACCCGGCCGCTGCCAAACCGGTGTTCTCGGTCTATGCCATGAACTACCAACACCTGGACTTGAAGATTTACGCGGTCCAGCCCGAGGACTGGCCGGCGTTCAAGGCTTACCTGCGCGCCTACCAGCAGAACGACGGCTCGGCCAGGATACCCGGGCGGCTGGTGCAGGACCGCTCCATCCCCGTCGAAGCCCCATCCGACACGCTAACGGAGGTGCCGGTTGACCTGAGCCCGCTGATGGATGGTAAATTCAGCCATTTCGTGATCACTATTGCGCCGCCGGCTGCGCTTTTTCAGAACAGCCAGGACCGCTACTGGCGCACGATCCAGGCCTGGGTCCAGGTCACCCAGATCGGCCTAGACGCCTACACCGACCACAGCGAGATGGTCGTCTGGACCAGCTCGCTGAAAGACGGAGCGCCGCTGGCCGGGATTGACGTGACCGCTCAAGGTGGCTGGCAGGTCACCACCGGCGCGGACGGCACCGCCCGCGCCGCGATCCCCCAGGGAGCTACCTACCTGATTGCCAGCCAGGGCGCCGACAAAGCCCTCTTGCCGCGCTCGAACTACTTCTGGGGCGACGACGCCTGGACCAAACAGCCCGTCTCCGACGAGCTGCGCTGGTACGTCTTCGACGACCGGCAGATCTACCGGCCGGGAGAAGAGGTGCACGTCAAGGGCTGGCTGCGCCGCATCGGCGGCCGGCAGGGCGGAGATGTCTCGCTGGTCGGCGGGGCGGTGACCGCGATTAATTACCAGGTGACCAGCTCTCTAGGAAATGAGATCGGCAGCGGCCGGGCCGAGGTCAACGCCCTGGGCGGCTTCGACTTCGTCTACAAGATCCCCGACGTCACCAACCTGGGCAATGCCTGGTTCAATTTCAACGCTGAAGGCAGCCTGGAGGGAATGGCCAACACCCAATCCTTCCAGCACACTTTCCAGATAGAGGAATTCCGCCGGCCCGAGTTCGAGGTGACCGCGCGCAATGAGACCAGCGGTCCCTACTTCGCCGGCGGCCAGGCCACCCTGGCAGTCGAAGCCAAATATTACGCCGGCGGGCCGCTCCCCGACGCCGACGTGACCTGGTCGGTGACCTCCTCACCCGGCAGCTACAGCCCCCCCAACTGGCCGGACTTCACCTTTGGGGTCTGGCAGCCGTGGTGGCTCTTCGAGCGTGGGGATGTCTTCTCTGGACCGGGAAAGCCCGGCAACGGGACCCCTCCGCTGACCTTTTCCGGCAAGACCGACGCGACCGGAACCCACTACCTCGACCTGGATTTCGCCACGGTCGAGAAAGACACCACCCTCCAGCCGGTCAGTATCGTCGCTGACGCGACGGTGATGGACGTCAACCGCCAGGCCTGGACCGGGACGACCACCCTGCTGGTCCATCCCGCGGCGCTGTACGTCGGCCTGCGCGGCGACCGTTACTTCGTCGAGCGGGGGACGCCGCTCAAGGTCCAGTTGATCGTCACCGATCTGGATGGCAACGCTCAGGCCGGACGGGCCATCGAGGTCCAGGCTGCTCGCCTGGAATGGAAGCTGGTAGACGGCAACTGGAAGCAAGTTGAAGCCGACGTGCAGTCCTGCAGCGCAACCTCGGCGGAGAAACCGGTCGAGTGCACTTTCCAGACCCCGGTCGGGGGAACCTACCAGATCACGGCCGTGGTCAGCGACGACCAGGGGCGTAAGAACCAGAGCCAGTTGACCCGCTGGGTGAGCGGCGAGAAGCTGCCGCCCGCGCGCAGGGTCGAGCAGGAAAAGGCCAACCTGATCCCCGACAAGGAGAACTACCGACCGGGGGACACCGCCCAGATCCTCGTCCAATCGCCGTTCGCCCCTGCGGAGGGCCTGCTGACCGTCACCCGCAACGGGCTGGTCTCCACCCAGCGCTTCCACATCGAAGACGGCACAACCACCCTGCAGGTGCCGGTCCATGACCAGGACGTTCCCAACCTCAACGTGCAGGTTGACCTGAACGGTTCCGCGCCGCGCAGCGACGACCAGGGCCAGCCGCTGAAAGACGTTCCGGCCCGCCCGGCCTTCGCCACCGGCCAGCTCAACCTCAAAATTCCGCCGGTCCAGCGCACGCTCTCGCTGAGCGTTGACCTGAAAGAAAAAGAGATCGATCCAGGCGGTGAGACCTCGCTGGCGGTCGAGCTGAAAGACGCTGCGGGCCAGCCGGTAGCGGACGCGCAGCTCGCGGTGGTGGTGGTCGACGAGGCCATCCTGGCCCTGAGTAACTACCAGCTCGCCGACCCGCTGGCAGCCTTCTACTCTGACCGGCCGGGCTACCTTGCCAGCGTGTACGCCCGCTCGAGCATCGTCCTGGCCAACCCCCAGGCGCTGGCTCAGAACGCGGGCAGCCGCAACTCTCGAGCCATGGACAAAGCCGCCGGGGCAGCCGCGCCCCAGATGGAAATGGCCATGCCCGCGGCGGCCCCCACTCAGGCTCCGGCTGCGCCCGCGCAGCCCCAGGGCCCAAACGGCGCTCCGGAGCCGATCCGCGTGCGCAGCGACTTCAATCCCCTGGCCGTCTTTTCCCCTTCCGTGACTACAGATGCGGACGGCCGCGCGACCGTCGAGATCAAGGTGCCCGACAACCTGACCCGCTACCGCGTGATGGTCGTGGCGGTCGACTCGGGCGGCCGGCGCTTTGGCAAGGGCGAGACCAGCCTGACCGCCCGCCTGCCGCTGATGGTGCGCCCATCCGCGCCGCGCTTTCTCAATTTTGGCGACGCCTTCGAGCTGCCAGTTGTGCTCCAAAACCAGACCGGCGAAGCCATGAGCGTGGACGTGGCCGTGCGCGTGGGCAACCTCGAGATCACCGGTCCTGCCGGGCTGAAGGTCGCCGTCCCGGCCCGCGACCGAGTCGAGGTGCGCTTCCCGATGGCTGCCCGGCAGGCCGGCACCGCCCAGATCCAGGTGGCCGCTTCCGCGGGCAGCTACGCCGATGCGGCCACCCTCTCGCTGCCGGTCTATACCCCGGCGACCACCGAGGCCTTCGCCACCTACGGCGTCCTCGATAATGGCGCGGTGGCCCAGCCGGTTGCCTCTCCGGGCGGGGTCTTCCCCCAGTACGGCGGCCTGGAGATCACCACCTCCTCCACCGCACTGCAGGCCCTGACCGACGCGGTGCTCTACCTGACCTCCTATCCCTACGAGTGCAGCGAGCAGCTCGCCTCGCGCATCCTGGCGGTCGCTTCGCTGCGCGATGTGCTCACCGCCTTCAAAGCGGACGGCCTGCCCTCCCCCGAGGAGATGGAATCGGCCGTCCAGCGCGACCTGACCCGCCTGCAGGGCATGCAGAACGACGACGGCGGCTTCCCCTACTGGCGGCGCGGCGCGGAAACCAGTCCATTCAACACCGTCCACGTGGCCCACGCGCTGTACAGCGCCGGCGCCAAGGGGTTCAGCGTCCCGGGCGATATGCAGGCGCGCGTGCTCGAATACCTGCGCAACATCGAGAGCCATTATCCGACCTGGTACAGCCAGCATACCCGCTGGACGCTCAGCGCCTATGCTCTGAACGTGCGCGGCCTGTTTGGCGACCGCGACCCGCAGAAAGCCAGCAAGCTGCTCAACGAGGCCGGGATCGAAAATATCGGCCTGGACGCCCTTGGTTGGCTCTGGCCGCTGCTGGACGATGCCAGCCAGCTCGATGCCCTGCGCCGCTTCGTGACCAACCACGCGGTCGAGACTGCGGGCGCGGCGAACTTCACCACCAGCTACGACGACCAGAACTACCTTCTCCTCGGTTCCGACCGGCGCACCGATGCGATCCTGCTCGACGCGCTGATCGTCAAGGACCCGCAGGCCGACCTGATCCCCAAGCTGGTCAACGGTCTGCTGGCCCACAAGGTCCGCGGGCACTGGGGCAACACCCAGGAAGACGTCTTCGTCCTCCTCGCCCTCGACCGCTATTTCAATACCTACGAATCTCAAACTCCAGACTTCATCGCCCAGATCTGGTTGGGCCAGGGCTACGCCGGCAGCCACCAGTTCCAGGGGCGCAGCACCGAGCGCCAGGAGACCGACGTGCCCATGTCTTACCTGGTCGACCAGGGCGGAACGCAGAACCTGACCATCCAAAAAGAGGGTCCGGGCCGCCTCTACTACCGCCTGGGCATCCGCTATGCCCCATCGGACCTGGTCCTCGATCCCCTCGATATGGGGTTCGTGGTCCAGCGCAGCTACGAGGCTCTCGATCATCCGGAGGACGTAAGCCAGGACAGCGAGGGGGTCTGGCACATCAAGGCCGGGGCGCGGGTGCGCGTCCACCTGACCATGGTCGCCCGCGACCGGCGCTACCACGTGGCCCTGGTCGACCCGCTCCCCGCCGGTCTGGAGATCGTCAACCCAGACCTGGCCGTCTCCGGGCGGGTCCCGCAGGATCCCAACAGCCCGGAGTACAAGCGCTACGGCTGGTGGTGGTGGGGCACCTGGTACGAGCACCAGAACCTGCGCGATGAGCGCGCTGAAGCCTTCACCACCCTGCTGTGGGACGGCGTCTACCAGTACACCTACGTGGCTCGCGCCACCACCCCCGGGCGGTTCGTCGTCCCGCCCGCCAAAGCCGAGGAGATGTACTCCCCAGAGGTCTTCGGGCGCAGCGCCAGCAGTATCGTGATCGTGGAGTAAGAGATCAAAAGTGAGGGAGCGTACGCTCCCTCACTTTTGATTCCTGGGGAAGATCCTATCCTCCCAGGTTCAAGTGCCTGCGCTGGAAGAAAAAGGCCCCCAGGGCGAAATAGACGGCCGAGAGGATGAGCAGGGAGATCAGCTCGTACCCGACTTGGCCCAGACCGTCGCCCAGGACGAGGACCTTATTCAGCGCTGCCACCCCATGCGTGGCCGGGAGGAGATCGTACAGGCTGATCGCCCGCCCGGCGACCGTGCCCAGGACGAGCGGCTTGAGCGGGTAGATTACCCCTGAAAAGAACATGAACAGGGCCAGGGGGAAGTTGGCGATGACGAAGGCCTGGGCGACCGAGCGCGAAAACGCCGCCACCAGCAGGCCAGCGCCGATCACCGAGAGGCAGGTCATCCCGCCGACCAGCACCGCCACCCAGAGGGGCCCCTGGCTGTGGAAACCGAGGAGTGAAGCGACGCCAAAGGTGATCACCACGGAGAGCACGCCGATCAGGAGCATCGCTAAGCTGATTCCACCCAGCAGATCCGCCGCGGGGAGACGGGCCAGTTGGAGCCGGCGCAGCGTGCCCCCTTCCACCTCGCGCGCCACGGTCATGGCGGTGAGGAAGATGAGCATGATCACTGCAAAGATCAGCAGGCCGGGGACGTAGTTTTCGAATTCGGTGCGCGCCCCCGAAGCGCCAAGGGCTTCTTCAGTCACCTGGACCGGGCGCTGCTGGCCCGTGGCCGCCTGGATGGTTTCTTCGAGCGCGGCATTGACCAGGATCCCCGCCACCGCGTAGGCCGGGTTGGTCAGGTCGCCCACAAAGGTGACCGGCGACCCGGCGGCGCTTTTCGCATTGCCCCCGCCGGTAGACGCCAGGGTCCTGGAAAAATCGGCCGGAATGACCAGCAGCAGAGCGGCGCTGTGGTCTTTCAGCCGCGGCTCTCCCGCGGCGCGGTCCGCCACCATCTCGACCTTCATCATCGCCTGGCCGTCCGCATAGACCAGCTTCTGGATCGCGCCGACTACCTCCGATCCACCGTTCAACCGGCTGCCGTCCGTTTGAAGCGCCCCCTGATCCTGGTTGGCGACCAGCACGGCATACGTGGTCGACCCACCGGCGGTGATCGCCCAGTAGAAGACCACGAACAGGGGCGCGAAAATCACCGAGAGGACCAGCACCAGCACGTCGCGGCGGAATTCGCGCAGCGTTTTGAGGAATACCACCCAGAGCTTCATTCGCGCAACCTCTTTCCCGTGAGCTGGATGAAAACGTCTTCGAGGGTGTTTTCGCGCAGGCGCACCTCACCCTGCGGGATCCCCTCAGCCGTCAGGACTTCCAAAATCCGGGGGAGAAGTTGGACCGCGTTCAGGGCGCGAACCACCAGGGCGCCGTCCGCGCAGTGAATTTCGGCGCGGCCGGCCAACGCCAGGCTGCTTAAGGCCATTTGGGCCCGGTCGCTGTCGGCAGGGCTTTTCAGGCCAATCTCGATCACGTCCCCCTCCCCGCGGCTGCGCTTGAGGTCTTCCGGCGCGCCGAGGGCCAGAAGCTCGCCGTGATCGATGATCGCCACCCGGTCCGCGACGCGATCGGCCTCATCCATGTTGTGCGTGGTCAGGACGACCGTTTTGCGGCGGGCCAGCGAGCGAATATACTCGCGCACCCGCACCCGGCTTTGGGGATCCAGCCCGGCTTCCGGCTCGTCTAAAACCACGGTCTCCGGGTCGTGGACGAGGGCCAAAGCCAGGTTGAGGCGCCGCTGCATCCCTCCTGAGAGAGATTGGGGAAGCTGGTCTTTCTTCTTCGCCAGGTCCAGGTCGCCCAGCAGCCCCACCGCGCGGCTGCGCGCTTTCGCGGCGCTCAAGCCGTAGAGCTGGCCAGCATAGACAAGCTGCTCGAGGCAGGTCAGCTTGCTCCACAGGACGATTTCCTGTGGGCAGACCCCCACCCGCAGGCAGGCGGATGGATCCGAAGCGATGTCGACTCCCAGGACCAGGACGCGGCCCGCGTTCGGTTTGAGCAGGCCGCACATCATCCTGATCGCCGTGGTTTTCCCGGCCCCATTGGGCCCGAGGAAGCCAAAGACCTCCCCGGCGCAGATTTCCAGTGAGAGATCGTGGACCGCGACGAGAGATCCATAGCATTTGGTCAGCCGGTCGATTTTCAGCGCGATTTCAGGCATAGCGATTGGTTTCTCCAGTGAGTTTACCGGCGATGCCGGACAAAAGAACATCCAGCGCGGCTTCGATCAGCCGCTCGGGTGGATCGTACCACAAATTTCAATACGTAATGGGAAAATCCCGCTGAACCTCACTGGAAAGCAGTCAGGCTCATCGCTAGAATGGAACTGCGCAGTGCTGCCATTTGCAGCTCATTTCCTCTGGAGGGAAATCCGAAACATGACTCATCACTTGAAACTGTTCACTCCGGGTCCCGGTGACGTAGACGAGGATGTGCTAGCCGCCGCCGGACAACCCATGCTGCTCCATTACGGGCCGGAGTGGATGGAGATCTACAACGAAATGCTGGAGCTGCTGCGCTATTTTTTCCGCACCCAAAACGACCTGTTTATCGTCCCCGGCCCGGCCAGCGCTGCGATCGATATGGCCATAGGCAGCCTGCTGGAAACCGGCCAGAAAATGATCCTGGGCTCGAACGGCTTTTTTGGCGAGCGGCTGGGTGAGATCGCCCGCGGGTATGGGATCGAGGCCGTTCCTTTCACCGCTCCGTTGGGCTGCCCCCTGGACCCGAACCTGCTGCACTGCCTGCTGCGCGAGAACACCGACGCGAAAGTGGTCGCCCTTGTCCATCACGAGACCAGCACGACAGTCTTGAACCCGCTGCGCGAGATGGCTGAAACGGTCCGTGAGGCGGGGCGGGTCTGCCTGGTCGACGCGGTTTCCTCGCTGGGGGGCGTCGAGCTGGATGTGGATGGCTGGGGTATCGATGTGTGCGTCACTTCATCCAACAAATGCTTCGAATCCCTTCCAGGGGTGGCTTTCATCAGTGTCAGCCCGCACGCCTGGGAACAGATCGACCGGGCTGCCAGCAGCGGCCACGGCTGGTACCTCAACTTGCGCACCTGGCGCAAATACCAGCAGGAGTGGGGTGCCTGGCATCCTTCGCCGGTCACCCTGCCGGTCAACGTGATCCTGGCGGCGCTGGTCAGCATGCGCAAGATCGCCAAAGCAGGGCGGGAGGCCCATTTCGCGCGCTACGTTGCCGCCAGCCAGGCGGTCCGCGGCGGGTTGGAGGAGCTCGGCTTCGAGATGTTCGTCCCAACCGCGTTCGCCGCGCCGATCGCCACCGCGGTGAAAGCGCGCCCCGAATTCGAGGTCGCCGGGCTGAGCCAATGGCTTTCCAGCCAGCGTGGGATAGCGATCAGCGGCGGGTTGGGCTCCCTGGCGGGGAAGATTTTCCGCGTGGGGCACCTTGGGAAAGCGGCCGAGATGGAAAATATCAGTGAGTTCCTCGCGGCCGTGGAAGAGTTCCTACGCTCGAGGAAAATCGCGGTCTCTCCGCTGGCCAGGATGACCCGGCAAGGATAAAAAGCCATCATTTTCCTGTTTCAACTGAAAATTTTCATCGGCTCTTTGGGATCCGCCGTGGTATGTCCCCTCTTCACGCGTGTTCCCATGAACCTTTTCGTATCTGTCCCAAGTCTGGTAGGTTTTGAAAAAAGAACAAGCTCGCAGTAAGATAGATTCGCCAAAATCATTCTTACAAGCGAGCTTGCCATGTCCATTGTCCTCCTGCAACTGCCTGAAGTCAAGTACTGCCAATCGGAA
>DATKLX010000075.1:0-23188 GCA_035542155.1 Anaerolineaceae bacterium | reverse complement strand
GCCTCTCCTCGGATCGGGATGGCCCGTATTGGCTGCTGCGGGGAATTTCCGCGGTGATTGTCACAACAATGACCCTCTCGTTTGTTTTTTTGCATCCTTTTCCTTTTGGGGAGGATACTTATGGGTAATCACCGAGGAAATGCCCTGGTAATTCATCCCCCTGGTAAACAGGGATCGAGCAACCATCGGCTTGTCTTGTCGGCTTTGTTCTGTTACACTGAGGGCTGAAAAAACGGCGCTCTTTCTATCCGAGCGACTCCTGTCAGGTGAAAGGCATCCGATGAAACCACGCGACCGCGTCCTCATGGCGCTTCACCACGAAGAACCCGACCGCTGCCCGATGCAGGTGTCCTTCACTCCTGAATTTGCCCGGCGTCTGGAAAGAGAATTAAAGCTGGACGGCGGCGAAAAGCTGCACAACCCCCATGGCGGCGGGAATACCTACCGCCTGGAGCGCGCCCTGGGCGAGGATCTGCTCCTCACCTCGGTCGGCTGGGCCAACTCCTACTACCAGGAAGCCGACGAGTACGTCGACGAGTGGGGCGTCGGCTGGAAATCCACCCGCTACACCACTCCCTACGGGATTGGACGGTATACCGAGATTGCCCGCCATCCCCTGGCGGAGGACGGCGCGATCGACCGCTACCAGCCCCCCGATCCCGAGCGCCCCGAGCTCTACCGCGAGGCCGCCTGGGTGCTGGACCAGTTCAAGGACGAGTACTTCATCGTCGGCGTCACAGTGACGACCATGTTCGAGACTGCCTGGGCGCTGCGCGGCTACGAGCAGATGCTCTCCGATTTCGTCCTGCAGCCTGAGCTGGCCGAACGCCTGCTGGATATCCCCTACCGCTACCACCTGGCGGCGGCCAAAAAGCTGGCCGCGATGGGTGTGGACATGATCTGGATCGGCGACGACGTGGGGGCGCAGAACAATATGCTCCTCTCGCCGAAGATGTGGCGGCGCTTCCTCAAGCCGCGCATGGCCAGCTTTGTCGCCGGGCTGAAGGCGATTAACCCCAGCCTGAAAGTCGCTTACCACACCGATGGCTGCATCTACCCGATCATCCCCGACCTGATCGAGATCGGGCTGGACGTGCTCAACCCGGTCCAACCCGCCAGCATGGACCCCGTCCGCCTCAAGCGGGAGTACGGCGACCGCCTGTGTTTCTGGGGCTCGATGGACGAGCAGCATACCCTGCCCTTTGGCGCGCCCGCGGACGTGCGGACGGAGGTGCTCACCCGCCTGCGTACCCTCGGCAGGGGCGGCGGCCTGATCCTCGGCCCGACCCATCACGTCCAGCTCGACACCCCGATGGAGAATTTCTGGGCGATGATCGATGCGATCTGCCAGACGCCCTACGCTGCGTTATCCTGATCCACCCTGCTGCTATTCGGCGGTGGTCCCTGCCATCAGGCGGCGCAGCCGTTCTGCCATGATGGTCATGACCACGACGGCAAAATGAGGGGTGTTCTGCACCATGAATTCGAAGCGCTGCCGGTTCACCGGCACCACTTTGCAATCGGTCTTCGCCAGCGCCGTGCCGCTCCGCGGGCTGTCGTCCACCAGCGCCATCTCGCCGAAAAGGTCGCCCTCGCTCAACGAATCGATCACCACCCCGGTATTTCCGACAATATCGACCTCGCCTTCGACGATCACGTACATGACGTCTGCAGGATCGCCATATCGAAAGATGGTTTCACCCGCTGCATAGCTCTTGTAATCCTGGCTGTTGCGAAAGAGTGTAATTTTCACACAGGTCTCCTGTTGAGTGGAAAACAGTCCCTAAACGATCAAAAATGTTTGTAATACAAGATCATATCCGATTTCGATTGGGTGCTGATTAACGGATCGTTAAATTTTTTGATAAACTTGATGACATTTCGAATAGATCGGCGTATAATTTCCCGCAATGGTCCTCGACGCCTTAGCCCATGTCTCTCTGTTTCAATCGCTCCCGCCTGAAGAGCTGGAAGGTCTCCTCGCCTCCGTGCGCACGGTGGATCTGGCTCCGGGCGCAATCCTCTTCCGTGAAGGCGATACCGGCGAACATTTTTATGTGATTTTGGAAGGTCGAGTCGAGATCCTCAAAAATCTCGGACTGGAAGGCGAGCGCCGGCTGGCGCTGCGCGGCCCGGGGGAGTTTTTTGGCGAGATGGGCCTGTTTCGCCTGGATTCGCTGCGCACGGCGAGCGTCCGCGCGCTGGATACAGCCCACCTGGTCGAGATGACCCGCACCGATTTTGACCGTCTCCTCCAGCGCAATCCACTGCTGGGGTACGCCATGGTCCAGGTATTGGGTGAGCGCTTGAACCATTCCCACAATCAGGCCATCGAGGAACTGAAACAGATCAACCGCCAACTGGTGAAAGCAAATGAGGAGCTGAAGGCCGCCCAGGCGCAGCTCATTCAAAAAGAAAAGCTGGAGCGCGAGCTCCAGTTGGCCCACGAGATCCAGATGAGCATCCTGCCGCAGGAGCTTCCCCGGATGGATGGCTACGATTTCGGAGCGCTGCTAGTCCCCGCGCGAGCGGTGGGGGGCGATTTCTTCGATCTGATCACCCTGGGAAAAAATAAGCTGGGAATTGTGATCGGCGACGTCACTGACAAAGGGATGCCGGCCGCGATCTTCATGGCCCAGGCCCATGCCCTGCTCCGCGCCCTGGCCAGTTCCCGATCCGGCCCGCGCGAGACGCTCCAGCGCGTCAACCGGCAGTTGCTTCAGATGAACGCGAGCGGCCTCTTCGTCACCGCCGTCTATGGGATCCTGGAGCAAGAAAGCGGCCTCTTCACCTATGCTCGCGCTGGCCATGAGATTCCATTACTGCTGCGGGCAAGTGGAGTCGAGCAGGCTGCCTCCAGAGAAGGCCAGCCGTTAGGCCTCTTTGACCGCTTTCATTTGGACGAGCAGGTCATCCACCTGATGCCGGGAGAGGCAGTTCTTCTGTTTACGGATGGCATCCCCGACGCCCTCGATGCCCAACAAAAATCTTTTGGGAGGGCTCGCCTCCAGGCGGCTTTGCGGGAGGCTGCCGGATTGGGGGGCCAGGAGACCTGCGGCCGCATCTACCAGTCGATCTGCGCTCATCAGGCCGGGGCTGATCTGTTCGACGATCTCACTCTGGTCGCGGTACGGCGCGAGAGCGGATAGTATCAAGCTTTTTGGTTATCCTCGCATCGGTTGTTCCAGGACATTCTGCAAGCGGTCGATATCGCTCAGGCGGTTGCGCAGGTGGCGCGATAATACCTGGATGATACCCCGAGCCACTTCCAGGCGGCTTTCCACCAGCTCGTACAACTGGGCCTGCTCCATCTTCAGCAGGCAGGTATCGGCGACTGCTTCCACTGAAGCCGAGCGCGGCGCCGGGTCCAGCACCGCCATTTCGCCGAAAACGCCCCCCTCTTCCAGGTAATTGAGCGTACGTGCTCCCTCGAACACGCGCACCTTTCCAGAAGCGATCAGGTACATACTGCTTCCGGGGGAGCCTTTTTCGAAGATTGTCCGCCCTTCAGAATAGTTGATTTCATCCAGGGTTTGGGCCACTTCGGCCAGGATGCTGTCCGGAGTTTCGGAGAACAGGCCGGTTTTTTTGAGGATCAATACCTTTTCAATGATCGAGAACAAGATTCCACCTCCAAAGGTTTCACCCGCTTCACCCTGGACTTTCATGGTCCCATGGCTATCCAATACCAGGGCATTTTCGATCTCCCGGATCCGTTCAGCGGTCTGCCCGGCCCGGCTAGAGTTCAATCGCGAGGCGGCATACAGAGCTGTGGCTGCCAGCCAGGCGGTGTTCCATTCCAGCGGACGGCCGGCAAGCTCTCCCAAACGCTCCTCGACGTTTAACCTGCGCTGAGGGAACTGGCCTCCTAACCGTTTCAGCCGCTGTTCGGGTTCGGCCTGGTCCAGCAGTGGGATCAGCGCCGGCTTAAATTCCTGGGGCAGATGGGTATCGATAATTTCCAGGGCGTACGCCCTCTGGTCAGAGGAGGGATGGTTGATTGCCTGCTGCGCCTGCCATAGGACCCGGCGGTTGCCCAGACATCCCAGCATGGCAAAAATTCGCTCGCGGCTGTTTTCCAGCTCCGCCTGCAGCGCAGCGTACACGAGCCGGCACGCCTCGTTCCCCTCCAGGTCCAACCGGGCGGCGATCAGCCACGCGCTGAAACCAGCTTCCTGGCGGATCATCCCAGCCAGCCGGGATTGCTCCGCTCCCTGAGCGGTATAACCCATCCGGTTCAAACCCAGGAGCAACGCGCTACGCGTTTCCAGGTCCCGAGTCTGCAGGTGCGAGCACAGCAGATCCAGCGCTCCCTGGCTTTTCATCTGACCGCAGGCTGCGATCAGCCGCCGGCGCGCCACCGGATGTGTATTCACATCTTCGAGGGCGGCCTGGATCAGCGGAAGCACAGCCTCCCCACCGGCAGCCAGCGCAGATATGGCCGCTCCGCTGGCATGGACGTCATCCACGGCAGCTATCACCTGCGGCCACAGAGCTGGAGATTTTAATTGTCCGGCTGCACGGAGGGCCGCCTGGCGCACGCGCGGCTCCGGGTCTTGGAGCAGTGCCAGGAGCGGCTGGTAGTACTGCTGGATACCGATCTCGCCGATCGCCTGGCAGGCCTGGACGCGTTCTTCCACCTCAGCCGAGTGCGCCAGCTCGAGCAGGCGCGACCCGGCCAGGAGTATCCCTTCGATCCCACCTCCCCGGATCATTCCCACGATCGCGCCCAGGCGAACGTCTGGCATGGGGTGATTGATGTAATAGTCGACGTCTTTCGCCAGATCCTCTGCTTTGCCGAAAGAAAAGAGCGCGCGGATCGCAGCCCGCCTGGGCAGGGGGTAGGTTTCGAATTTCAGAGCGGCGCGCAGTTGCGGGAGGATTGCCTCCGGTTTTAAGCGCTCGATCCGTTCGTAAGTATTCTGGCGCACGTCTGGAGAGGGATGGCGCAGCAGCTCGGGAAGCGCCAGCGCCAGATCCTGTGGATTGGTTTCCTCCAGGCTGTTGGCCGCGTAGATCACCGGGCCGGGATGGGGGTTGTTCAATCCCTGGCGTAAGATCTGGACCGTGGCCGGGTCGGCTAGGTTAATCGTCGAGAATTCCAACCGGCGCTTGCGGATCGCCTCCGCCAGCCTTCGCGGATACTCCCGGCCCAGGGCGTATGCGATGGCTACCCAGGCCAGGCAAAGAACGACCAGGGTGACGATCAATGGTTGAGTAACCGGCTGAAACACCGCCCCCAGCGCCAGCAGAATCACCCCGGCCAGACCATTCCCAAAAGGTTGGACTGCGCCTTCCGCGATCGTCTGGATCTGCCCGCGCCGGTCTGCAGGGAATGGCTGGTAGAGCAAAGACTGCATAGAGCGATCCAGGGAAAACCCAAGGATCACGTCCAGCACCTTCGCGGCGATGGCCATCCAAAAGAAGACCAGCGCGCTTGCACCGATAGACCCGCTGACCGCCAGCACCAGGGTTGCCAGGGACAACAAGGACGGCAGAATCAATAAGGAAGTACGCATCCCATATTTGCTGAGGATGCGCCCGGCCAGGAAGAAATTCATCACCAGGGTCAGGAATCCCAGGCCAGAGAGAAAAAACCCAAGGAAACCCGCCAGTTGGGTGGGGTCAGGATACCTGGCAGAAGCGCGATCGTAAAACAGGTTGTCCAGAAGAAAGAAAACGACCCACCACACGGCGACTAGGCTAAAAATCAACAGGATGTAGCGTTCCTGCCAGGGTGGAGGCTGCCGCTCGACCTTTGCCTGGACTTCTGGCTTACCGGCCTGATCTTCCGCGCCGGTCATCCCGCTGCGGTACTTCTGATTAATGACCCACATCACTCCCAACATTCCCACCAGGCCAATCAACCCCGGACCCAGCAGGTTTTGCGTGCCAATCGATGCGCTCAACGGCCCCATCAGGAAACCGGTCGCCACGATCGCGATCCATTGTCCCGAACCAATCACGCTGAAGAGGCGTTTTCCCTGGCGCACCGTAAATAACCGATTGGCCAGCGGCCAGTAGGCCATGATCCCGAAGTTGATCGTGATCTGAAATAAAACCGGCAGCAGGAATACTGCCCAAACCGCATGAAAACCCACCAGGCTGATCCAAAAGACTACGGTCAGGACCAGTAAAAAGCTGAGGTTGGCAATCAGGAGGCGGTGAAATGCCAGCCTGCGCCCGAGGCGCAGGTACAACGCGGTCAGCCCGGTGACGACTACGGCGTTGAGAATGTAAACATAAGACAGGGTTTGCGCGGAATAGCGGGACAGAAAGAGGGTAAATGCCGCCGTCTGAATAAAGTTATTGGCGATGCCCTGAAAAAACGATAAAGCCACAAAAAGGAAAACCTGCTGTCCTTCCCCTGGCTCCGTTCCAACCAGCATACCCAAACTCCGCGAAACCTGCATCCCGACCCCTTTCCAACGGTAGTTCTGGTAAACCCTATTCCCACTAAAAGTAAAATCTGGGATGTTATGCCGCTTTTAACTTCGGCAATTATCTCGGACATTTCTTCATTTCTGAGAATGTATTATAGCATTATTTGATAATTTAGGTATTTGTAGTATTATTAATGTTACACTGTAAGGATGAAATTGTTTCATCAACAGTAGTCCATTGTAGGCTTTAAAAAAACGACCAAACCAGCCAGTTCATTGGCAAAGCGATCGAGGGAGACAAAAAATGCATAAGACGTTTGGGGGTTTGTTGTACGCTGTCATCATCCTGGTGGTTTTGCTTTCGCAGGCGGGTCTCGGTCCGGCGAGCGCCTCCGCGAATTTTATGGTCAACAGCACCGCCGACGCAGTGGACGCCCATCCCGGAGATGGTCGCTGTAAAACCTCGGGCGGCCAGTGCACCCTTCGCGCTGCGATCCAGGAAACCAACGCGCTGGGCGGCGCGAACTCCATCACCCTGCCAGCCGGGACGTTCTCCTTGTCTCTTTCTACTGCCGATGAACACGATGACGACGCCGAGACCATTCGGGATCTGGACATCACCGACCGGCTGACCCTCACCGGGGCCGGGATCGGGGCAACTTTCATCAATGCCAACCATCTCGGTCGGATTCTGGATGTCTTATCCGGCGCTTCCCTCGACCTGTCCAACCTGACCGTGCAGAACGGCGCCGCGAACCCCGGCGGAGGAGTTCTGATCCGCGGCAGCGCCACGATCCACGACACAGCCTTCACCGGCAACCAGGCCACATCGACCGGCCCATCCGGTACCGGCGGTGCGGTTCAGGTTGGCGTCTCAGCCTCAGCAAGTATTACCAACAGCCAGTTCACCAATAACCTGGCCAATTATGGGGGCGGCGCGGTATCCAGCGCAAGCGGCGCGACGCTCAACGTCAGCGGCAGCACCTTCACCGGCAATTCCGGCGGCTTCGGCGGCGGGGCGCTGTATCCCAACGGCAGCGCCACCACGGTCGACGCCAGCACGTTTCTTAACAATTCCGCCACCAACGATTCGGGTTCCACGGGTGGAGCGATCCACAGCAACTCCGCGGCGGTAAGCGTCACCAACAGCACCTTTGTGGGCAATGTTGCTCCTCACGACGCCGCGATCGATTCCCGCATCGGGATGATTACCGTAAATAACAGCACCTTTTTCGCGAATAATGCCTCCGGGTTTGGCGACAGTGTCGGAGCCCAGAACCCCCAAGGCGGGTACCTACAAATCCGCAACTCCATTCTCTCTGGCATTCACGCCAGTAATTGCGCCGCGGTCATTGACTTGGGCAACAACCTGAGCTGGCCGGCCGGGAATGACTGTCCCGGCGCCCAGGCCGACCCGCTGCTAGGCCCTCTCGCCAGTAACGGAGGGCCGGTTCAAACCATGGCGCTCACATCTGGCAGCCCGGCGATCGATGCCGGCAATACTGCCACCTGTGCGGCGATAGACGCGCGCGGCGTCTCCCGCCCCCAGGGCCTGGCCTGCGACATGGGCGCGTATGAATTTGAAACCGCGGTAAATACCTTCCTGGTCAGCAACACCAACGACAGCAACGCAGGCTCGTTACGTCAGGCCATTCTGAACGCCAATGCGACCAGCAATCGCCCGGCGGGCCCGGACCAAATCGAATTCAATCTCCCCGGCTCGGGTATCCAGACGATTTCTCTGAGTTCCTCCCTGCCAGCATTAACCGATCCAGTCGTCATCGATGGCTGGAGCCAACCTGGTTTCGCCGGTCAACCGCTGATCCAGATCAGCGGCAGCACATTGACCGTGGCCGGCGGCCAAAGCACGGTCCGTGGGCTGATCGTCAATGGGTTCACGGGCGCCGGGATCGCCCTGACCAGCGATAACAACCTGGTTCACGGCAATTACCTCGGCACGAACGCCGATGGAAGCGCCGCCGCTCCCTCATCCGGCGCCTACGGTCTGCGGATCGACGGCGGGAATCATAATCTCATCGGCGGCGCAGCCCCCAATTTGGGTAACCTGATCTCGGGGAATAGTTCCGCTGGCATCCAGATCGTTGGCGCCTCGGACGCCAACCAGATTCTGGGCAACCGGATTGGAACCGACGCCGGCGGCTTACAGCCGATCCCGAACGGCTCGAGCTCTGGTTCCGGGGGAA
This sequence comes from Anaerolineaceae bacterium, assembly GCA_035542155.1. Taxonomy (GTDB): domain Bacteria; phylum Chloroflexota; class Anaerolineae; order Anaerolineales; family Anaerolineaceae; genus DATKLX01. The sequence goes on along the minus strand of DATKLX010000075.1, from coordinate 14,601 downwards.
TTTCCCTCGGTGATTCCGGCAGCTCGGTTACCAATACCGTCATCGGCGGGACCGGCCCCGGCGAAGCCAACCTGATTGCCAACAATTCCCCCACCGGGATCGTAGCAAATTCCGGAACGAACAACGTCTTTCGCGCCAACAGTATCGATCATAACAGTCCCGGCCTGGGTATCGATCTGGGCGGCGTGGGCATCACATTCAACCACCAGGGCGCCGTCGAAGGGCCAAACGCTTATCAGAACTATCCGGTTCTGACGGTTGCCGCTTCAGATGGCGCCAGTCTCCGCCTGGTTGGCGCTCTGGTGTCCGCCGCCAATCAGGACTACTTCATCGACGTCTTCTCCAGCCCGAGCTGTGATCCGAGCTTCTTCGGACAGGGTCGAACCTACCTGGGCTCGTTCACAATAACGACCGATGGCAGCGGCCTGGCCAGCTTCGACCAGACCCTCGGCGCCGCCGGGATCGCTGAGCTGACCGGCATCACCACGACCGCGACCGGGCCCAACGGCACCTCCGAATTCTCCTACTGCCGCCCGGCGTCTACCCCTAATCTGAACTGGGTTCAAGCCCAGGCGGTCTCGAGCGGCTCCTCCACTCAGCAGTTCATCACCGACCGCTTCCAGGAGAAGTGGTTCAAGTTCGCGATCCAGCCGGGCTCCATGGTCCACGTGCAATTGACCGGCCTGCCCGGAAGCGCGATCAGCCTCCACCGCGATCCATTCCCGATCTATACCCACCTGATCCAGCCTGATAGCGCCGCAGCGCTCAGCGCAGCCGCCGCGGATACGGCCTTCCTTCCTTCAGGCAGTTTGCCCTCCGGGTCTCTGCCATCCGGCTCACTCCCTTCCGGCTCCCTCCCCTCTGGCTCGCTGCCCTCCGGCTCGCTCCCCACCGGATACCTGCCCTCGGGGTCTCTGCCTTCGGGCTCTCTCCCCTCCGGTTCGTTACCCTCCGGATCGCTGCCGTCCGGGTCTCTCCCCTCCGGGTCCTTACCCTCGGGCTCGCTCCCTTCGGGGTCCTTGCCCTCAGGTTCGCTTCCCTCGGGCTCTCTCCCCTCCGGGTCTCTCCCCTCTGGCTCGCTGCCGTCCGGATCGCTGCCTTCGGGGTCCCTCCCCTCGGGTTCGTTACCCTCCGGCTCGTTGGACGCCTATTCCAGCGCGGCCCGGCGCAGCCTGCTCGGCATTTCCATGGATCCCTACGCCGCAATACAGACCATCGACCGCGCCACGTACGACCTCACGGGGGACTTGTACGTCCGTGTGGTCGGGCCGTATGACGTCGCCCACCCCTTCACTCTGCAGGTCGATGTGGAAGGCGGCGTCTGCGGCGCGGTCCAGCCCGTTCCGGCGAACCTGAAAGCCATCAACGGCGCTCCCCCGGCTTCGGAATCGGCGCAAACCCTGATCCTGACCGATTCGGGGCGGCTCCACGGTTCGCCCACCGAGATCGCCGGCGCGCTGCCAGACCTCCAGACCCTGGCGAGCCGCGCCGATGTCTCCGGCGTGGTCATTGACCTGGCCAATCCTATTTATGAACGCGTCGCCTTCGCCAATACCCAGGCCGATCAAAATCCGACCTGCCCCCAGGCCAGGAATACCGTGGCCAAAGAGATCAAGGCGGTGATCAACGCCTACCGTTCGGCCAACGCTGCCACGCTCAAGTACATCGTCCTGGCCGGCGGCGCGGACGTCATCCCCTTCTTCCAGGTCCAGGATGTGGCCGGGCTGGCCAGCGAGAAAGAATACGTCCCGCCGGTAGCCCCCTCTTCTCCGTCGGATGCCGGGCTGGAAAGCAACCTCGTTCAGGGGCAGGATGGCTATGGCTCGCAGGTGGATATCAGCCAGGCCGGGATGACCCTGCCTTCCCCAGACCTGGCGGTCGGCCGCCTGGTCGATACTGCCGCCGATATCAGCCGGGTAGTGAATAACTACATTTCCGCCGGCGGCGTGATCACTCCCCACTCCAGCCTGGTGACCGGCTACGATTTCGTGGCCGATGCGGCCCAGGCGATTGTGACCGAAATGAACGCCGGCACAGCTTCTACCGCGGACACCCTGATCCAGCCGGTCGGGGAATCCCCCACCGGGCCAAACGCCTGGACGGCGACCCAGCTCCGGAATAAGCTGCTGGCCAGCCGCCACGATATCGTCTCGCTGTCTGGCCACTTTAGCGCGGGCAGCCTGGTCGCCGCCGACTACATCACCCAGCTTTCCGCGGCGGACATTGCCGCGTCGCAGATAGACCTGGCCAACGTTCTCGTACTGGGTCTCGGCTGCCACAGCGGCTACTCTCTCCCCAGCGGCGACCTGCTGCCCGGCGCCTCCCCCAATCCCGACCTGGCCAAGGCCTTTTTGCGAAAGGGCGTGGCCGGCTTTATCTCCGCCACCGGCTACGCTTACGGAGACACCGAGCTTAAGGCATACGGTGAGCAGTTATTCATTTCCCTGGCGCAGCAATTGCGCACCGGAACCGGGCAAATATCCCTCGGTCAAGCCCTCGTCGCGGCCAAGCGCCAGTATCTGGCGACCACCGCCCAACTGACCGGCATCGATCAGAAAACCATCGTTGAGATGACCCTGTATGGCCTGCCGATGATGAAGGTCGATATGCCCGGCGCGCGGATCACCCCGCCGGCCGCGCCCTCCATCGTCGGCTCGACAGATCCCACCTCCTCCGGCCCAGGCGCGGGTTACGGTCTGCGCAGCGCCGTGGTGTCGCTCTCCCCCACCCTCACCTCCCACACCGTTCCCCTGGTGAACCTGGCGGATAATTCCACCATCCACACCACTTACCTGTCCGGCCCAGACGGTGTGGTGGCTAATCCCTTCGAGCCGATCTATCCCCGGCAGATCGACAACGTCAGCGTCGGCGGGCAGGTGCTGAGAGGGGTAGCTTTCCGCGGCGGAACGTACAGCGACCAGACCCACGTGGTACCCCTGACCACGTCCCCAACCACCGAGACTTCAACCGCCCATCTTTCCTACAACACCCCGGTCTTCTATCCGACCCAGGTCTGGATGCTCAATTTCAACGACGCCGTCAGCGGCGGGGATACCCGCCTGGTCGCCATCCCGGCCCAGTTCCAATCGAGCGCCCCAGGCGCGATCGATGGCGCCCTGCGCTCTTTCAGCCAGTTCAACCTGCAGCTCTTCTATCTGCCCGCCAGTTGGGCGGACCCGGCCAGCCCGGCCGCGGTCAAAGCCGCGGCGGTCAGCCCGGCCCCCACCATCCAGGGCGCTTCGGTCGTCCTCGACGGCGCCGATCTCAAATTCAGCGTCAACGCCGTCACCGATGGCTCGGCCGGCGTGCAGGCTGTCTGGGTGCTCTATACGGGAAAAGCCGGAAGCGGCGCTTACGGCACGTGGCAGCCGCTTGACCTGACTCACGTTACGCATGATCCTGACCCCACCCTCTGGACAGGGACCCTGCCTCTCCCTGACAATACGACCGCGCAGGATATCTTGTTTATGGTAGAGGCGGTGAACGGCGCCGGCCTGACGACCCTCGCCACCAACCTGGGCGCGTATTACAGCCTCGCGCCTGCGAACCCGACCCCACCCGCGGCGACTGCTATCAGCCTGCAGTCACCTCCCACCTCTGGAACGTACCTCAAGGACAGCGTCTTTACCCTGCTCCTGACTTCCGGGGGCCAGCCTCTCCCGAACCAGCTCGTCTCGCTCAACCTCGGCGGCCAGCAGGCGCTGGCGACCACCGGCTCGGACGGCCAGGCCACCATCATACTGCGGCCCGTCATCCCCCCTGGAAATTACACCCTCCAGGCCAGCTTCGCTGGCGGCCCTGGTTATTTGGGCTCAACCGCCGCCAGTCCCTTCAACCTTCAGCCGGACAGCACATCCGTCACGGTAACGCCCCCTGCAACCACGATCTTCCTCAATCCTGCCCTGGCCAGCCAGCCAACTTCCATCGTGGCGCAGGTCAAGGATTCTTCCGGCCGTGCTTTGGGTGGAAAATCGCTCTTCTTCATTGTTCATAACGCCGGGCAGAACTTTGCCCGCTCGGTGATCGCCGACTACCTGGGCAATGCTCCATTGGGCGCTGTACCGTTGCCAGTCGGCGTGTACACCGTGGACGTGTATTTCAACGGCACGATCCCGGTCGACGCCACGCATACCCTGACCTTAAACGATCCCAATTACACCAGCTCGCAGCGGTTGGGATCCACTCTGACCATCAACGAGCCAGATACAACTCCGCCCACCGTTTCCACCAGCGCGACCAACGCGGACAGCACCGCATACACGCAGGATACCTGGACCAGCCAAACGGTTAGCGTGCACTTCGCCTGCAGCGACGCGGGCACAGGCGTGGCTGCCTGTCCCGTGGACCAGACCTTCTCTAACGAGGGAACCTTCACCGCCAGCGGCACGGCGACCGATCAGGCCGGCAACTCAACCAGCGCCAGTTTTGGGCCGATCAAGATCGACAAAACCGCACCGGTCACGACAGGCAATGTGACCATCAACGGCAGCCAGGCCTCGGTCACCCTGACCGCCAGCGACACCCTATCCGGCGTCGCCGGCACCACTTACCGGGTCAACGGCGGCGCGCAGCAAACCTACACCGGCCCGTTCGTCGTCACCAACCCGGGCGCGGATGAGGTCACCTTCTCCAGCGTCGACCAGGCCGGGAACGCCGAAACAACCCGGATGTTGAACTTCACCCTCCTGGGCCTTTTGGACAACTTTAATCGATCCAACGGCTCCATCGGCAGTAACTGGGGCGCGCTCAACACCACGAAATACTACCAGATCGCCAGCAACCGTTTAGACGTGCAGTCAGGCGGCCCAATCTATTGGAAGCCGGCAACCTTTGGGACGAACCAGGGAGCGTTTATCACCCTGACCCAGATCGACCCCGGCAGCAAGGAGCAAGGGCTGCTGCTCAAAGTCCAGACCAGCTCCGTGCCGCAGGCCGGCGGGATCGCCGTGGTCTACGACGCTGTGGCCAAAGCATTGCGGGTAGAGACCCTGCGCGTCAACTCGCTGACCTGGACGAAGTATGCAAACCAGGCGGTGACCTTCAACAACGGCGATCGCCTCTTCGCCAGCATCATGGCAGACGGCACGATTAAGATCTATCAAAACGGCCTGCTGGTAGCCAGCGTAACCTTGAACAGCGTGGATCAGACCTTCTTCAACACGAAGGGCGGCGCGATTGGCGTGTGGAGTGTGAATGCATCGAACGCGCTCCTGGATGACTTTGGTGGAGGGACCATCACGCCTTGATGGGTTCATTGGACCATAGCATGCGTAATTGACATGGAATCTCTGTCCGTATACATCCCGGCTGACCGGCGCTTAGCCCTGGCCAGGGGGGTGGGTCTCCCCGAGCGGACGGTTGGCGCCGCGCTGTTCGCCGATATCTCCGGCTTCACCGCGCTGACCGAGGCGCTGGTCAATTTCCTGGGTCCTCAGCGCGGGGCCGAGGAGCTGCCCCGCTGGCTGAACCAGATCTATGACGCCTTGATCGCCGAGGTCGACCGCTACCGCGGCAGCGTGATCGGTTTCAGCGGCGATGCAATCACCTGCTGGTTCGACGATCGGGCCGGCGAAGAGGAACCTGGAGAAAGCCCCACCCGATCTTTGCTTGCCGCGGCGGGTTTCCGGGCCGCAGCCTGCGCGGTAGCGATGCAGCAGACCATGCGCCAGTTCGCCCGGGTGGATATTCCCGGCGCGGGGGTCATCTCCCTGGCGATCAAGGTGGTGGTCGCCGTTGGCCCGGTGCGCCGCTTCCTGGTCGGCGACCCGGCGATCCAGGTGATCGATGTCCTCGCCGGAAAGACCATTTACCGCCTGGCTTCCGGCGAGCACCACGCCGAGAAAGGGGAGGTGTTGCTGGACGAGCAGGCGGTCGCCCTCTTGGGGAACCAGGTCGTAGTCGGTGAGTGGCGCGATGATCCCGAGAGTGGGACCCGGTTTGCTGTCGTGAGTGGGCTGAACGTCCAGGTCGCGGAGAGCCCCTGGCCCCTGCTGCCGGCCGACGCATTGGAACAGGCCGCCATCCAACCCTGGCTGCTGCCGCCGGTTTACGATCGCCTGATGAGCGGGATGGGCGAGTTCTTGACCGAGCTGCGTCCAACCGTTGCCCTGTTCCTGCGTTTCTCGGGTATTGACTACGATGCCGATCCCCAGGCTCAATCCAGACTGGATGACTACGTTCAGGCCGTGCAGCGCGTTCTGGTCCGTTATACGAGCTATATGATCCAACTGACCATCGGCGATAAGGGCAGCTATTTTTACGCGTCCTTTGGCGCCCCGCTGGCCCACGAAGACGATGCGGTCCGCGCCGTTTCAGCCGCTCTGGAGCTTCTAGATTTGAAGATGGAGTTTGTCTCCGTGATCCAGATCGGCATCAGCCAGGGACATACACGCACCGGCGCATACGGCAGCCTGGGACGGCGCACCTACGGCGTCCTGGGAGATGGCGTCAACACGGCCGCCCGCCTGATGCAAAACGCGGCTCTGGGGCAGGCCCTGGTTCACGAGGATGTCCGCAAAGCCACCGCAGACGCCTTTACTTGGGAAGAACTGGCCCCCATCCGAGTCAAGGGCAAGAACCAGCCGGCGGTTGTCTTCCGCCTGGTTGACCGGCCCGCCCACCTCAGCATCCACCTCCACGAGCCAAAGTATTCGCTGCCCATGGTTGGCCGCCAGGCCGAGTTCAAACAGATTGTGGAAAAACTCGACCTGGCCCTGCAGGGACGCGGACAAATCGTCGCGATCAACGCGGAGGCGGGCATGGGCAAATCTCGCCTGGTCGCCGAGGTGATTCGCCTCGCTGGTCAGCGCAAGGTGATCGGTTATGGCGGCGAGTGCCAATCCTATGGAACCAACACTAGCTACCTGGTCTGGCAGACGATTTGGCGGGATTTTTTTGGGCTCGATCCTGGCAGTCCGAAATCCGACCAGATCGAGCTCCTGGCCCGGCAGCTCGCCAGGATCGACCCCGCCCTGCTGCCGCGCCTGCCGCTGCTCGGCCTGGTGCTCAACCTGCAAATCCCCGATAACGAGCTGACCGAGTCCTTCAATGCCAAGCTGCGCAAGGAGTCGCTCGAGAGTCTCTTGGTCGACTGTCTCCGCAGCCGGGCGCGGGAGATGCCGTTCCTGCTGGTCCTGGAAGACTGTCACTGGCTCGACCCATTATCCCACGACCTGCTGGAAGTCATCGGCCGCGCCGCGGCGGACCTGCCGGTGCTGATCCTGCTCACCTACCGTCCCCCCGAGCTGGAACGCCTGCTCGCTCCCAAGGTCAGCCAGTTTTTTCATTTCATCGAGATCCCGCTGAACAATCTTCCGGATGATGAGACCGAGCAACTGGTTTCCTTCAAAGCCGCCCAGATGTACGGAACGGATGTGAAACTTCCCCCCGACCTCATCGAACAGATTTGCAGCCGGGCCGATGGCAACCCATTCTATATCGAAGAGCTACTCAACTATTTGCACGACCGCGGCATCGATCCTCAACAGGCCAACGCGCTTGAGCACCTGGATCTGCCTGACAGCCTGCACAGCCTGATCCTCAGCCGCATCGACCAGCTCAGTGAAAACCAGAAGACCCTGATCAAAGTGGCCAGCGTCATTGGGCGCTGGTTCCGCGCGGCGATGTTATGGGGCATCTATAACAAATTCGGCGACGAGCAGCAGTTGCTCAGGGACCTGGCGGTTCTCAACGAGCTCGACCTGACCCTGCTGGATACGCCCGAGCCAGAGCTGGCGTACCTGTTCAAGCACATCATTACTCAGCAGGTTGCCTACGAGACCCTCCCCTATGCACTGCGTGCGACGTTTCACGATCAAATCGGCCAGTATATCGAGAAGACCTATTCCGGCATGCTCGAACAATATATCGACCTGCTGGCTTACCATTTCGACCACAGCGAAAACCTGCCCAAGAAACGCGAATACCTGCTGCATGCCGGAGAAGCTGCCCAGAACGCATTCTCCAACCTGGCAGCGATCCAGTATTACCAGCGCGTGCTCAAGTTGCTGGAAGAGGACGAGCAGGTGGAGGTTTTGCTGAAGCTGGGCCAGGTGCTGGAACTGGTGGGTGATTGGCAGGCGGCTGAGGTGATCGACCACCAGGCGGTAGCGCTGGCGGACCGCCTGGTGGATATGCACCGCTACGCTCTGGCGCAGCGGTCCCTGGGCTGGCTGCTGAGAAAACGCGGCGAATACTGGGAGGCGTACACCTGGATGAAACGCGCGCGGGATAGCTACCAATTGTTGGGCGACCTGGACGGGGTCAGCCACGTGCTGGCCGATATCGGTGAGATCCACCGCCTGCAGGGAAAATACGCTGAAGCGCGGCGCTATTATGATGAGAGCCTGAGGCTCGCGGCAGAGGTCGGCGTGCCGCAGGTCCGCCAGAAAGCGCGCGCTCACGCCCTCAAGGGCGCAGGGACGGTGGCGACCTGGCAGGGCGATTACGCCGCGGCCCGCGAATTCAACCAGGAAAGCCTGGCGATCCGCCGCGAGCTGGGCGATAAACCCGGCGTGGCCACCTTACTGAACAACCTGGGGATCGTTGCCCGCTTCCAGCACGACCTGGAGGGCGCGCGCCAGATGAACGCCGAGAGCCTGATGCTGTTTCGGGAGATCGGCGACCGCTGGGCAGTCGGGCAGTTGCTCAACAACCAGGCCTGCGTTGCCAGCGACCAGGGGAAGTATGCCGAGGCGCGCCGGCTGCTGGAAGAGAGTCTCTTCATCCGCCGCCAGTTGGGCGACAAGGCCGGCCTGGCGCTCTCCCTCAACACCCTGGCCGATGTGATCCTGGATGAGGGCGATACCGCCGCGGCCCGCTCACTGCTGGACGAGAGCCTGGCGATCAACCGCGAACTGGGCGACCAGACTGCGATCGCCTATTTACTCGAAGATTACGGGGGATTGGCCGCTGCGGAAGGCCGGCTGGAGATAGCCCTGCAGTTGGTTGGCTTCGCTGCCACCCTGCGCGAGGCGAACGGCGCGCCGCTCCCCCCGGCCGAGCAGGCGCGGCTGAACCACATGATTGAGCCGGCCCGTGAAGGGCTGCCGGAACCGGCCGCGCAGGCTGCCTGGGAATTGGGCCGCTCCCTGAACCTGGAACAGGCCATCACACTGGCAGTCATATCCTGAAAGAATCGAGAACAGCCCGATAGAATGATAAATCCGCAAAGTTACGCGCGAGCAAGACAATATGCCCTCACTCGCCTGGAAAAGGAGCTCTCGCCCAACCTGGTGTATCACAGCCTATACCACACCCGCGATGAGGTCGTCTTATCGGCGGAAGTGCTCGCCGTGAAGGAAGGAATATCCGGGGAATCGTTGCATCTGATGTGCACCGCGGCCTGGTTTCACGATATCGGCTTTATCGAACAGGCCGACGGTCACGAAAAGATCGGCGCTCGCATCGCTTCCGAGGCTTTGCCCGGTTTTGGCTACAATCCCGAGCAGGTCGAAATTGTCACCGGGGCGATCTTCGCCACCATCCTTCCCCAGTTCCCCACAACCCGTCTCGAGCAGGTCATGGCTGACGCCGATCTCAGCGTGCTGGGAGGAAAGGAATTTCTCCCCCGCAGCGCGGATCTGCGCCGCGAGCGCGCTTTTCTGGGCCGGGAATATTCCGACGTGGAATGGTACCGGGGGCAGTTGAATTTCATCCGGCAACACCAGTACTTTACCGCTTCAGCCAGGGCGCTGCTGGATCCCCAAAAAAAGCTCAATATCGGCGCATTGGAGCAGATTCTCGCCTCGCTATCCTAATCTGAAGAAAAGTGAAGCTGCCTGGCCAACCAGTTAAAGGATTATCAGGTTTACCGGACTATCTTTCGAGTGCTGTTGAGCCAACCTCGCGTGGAATTCCCCAACTGCGCTGCCTTTCCTTCAGCATGGTTTCGACGGATTTCCCCGCCAGCGGGACGGAAAACAGATACCCCTGTCCATACATACAGCCGAACTGCTTGAGCTCCTCCAGTTGGGCTTCGGTCTCGATCCCCTCTGCGACCGTTTCCATCCCCAGGTCGCGTGCCATGGCGATCATCGCTCGCACCAGCTCCGAATTCTTTCCGGTCCCGCCCAATTCGCGGATAAAGGACTGGTCGATTTTGATCGTGTGAATCGGAAAGTGATGGATGTATCCAAGCGAGGAGTAACCGGTGCCGAAATCATCCATCTGGAGTCGGACACCGAGCCTGCATAGTCGCGAAAAGACGGTGGAGGCCAATGAGGCGTTGTCGAGAAAAACGGTCTCCGTGATTTCCAGGATGAGGCTTTGGGGGCTGATTCCCGCCTCCCGGATCTCACTCTCAATCTGGTCCACAAAATCAGGCTCGTAAAACTGTTTCGCGGAAATATTGACGTTGATTTCCAGTGGGGGATCTTGAGGAAACGCCTCCTGCCATTTACGGACTTGCCGGCAGGCCTCGCGGATCACCCATTTGCCGATCCCGAGGATGAGCCCGGTCTCTTCCGCGATGGGAATGACTTCCGCGGGCGAGGTCAGGCGGTATTTGGGATCATCCCAGCGCAGCAGGGCCTCAAATCCGATGATCGAGTTTCGTTCCAGGGAATAGATCGGCTGGTAGTGAAGAAGAAAGCTTTGCTGTTCGAGCGCCTGGCGCAGATCGTTTTCAATCTCGAGCCGTGAAATTGCTTTCTGGCGTAGCTTGGGATCGAAAAATTCGTAGCGGTCTTTTCCCAGCGCCTTGGCTCGATACATGGCGATGTCCGCATCTTGAAGGACGCCTTCAGGCTTCTCGTACCCATCGACAGAAAGCACGATGCCGATGCTGGCAGTGATAAAAACAGGATGGCTGCCCAGGTGGAACGGATAGCGGAGCTCTTCCAGAATGCGACTGGCGATCATCCTGGCGTCCTCGCTGTACTGGATATCTTCCAGCAGAATGACGAATTCGTCACCTCCCAGGCGGGCCACCATGTCGCAGGACCGCAGGCATTCGGTGATCCGGCCGGCAATCGCGGTGAGCAGTTGGTCTCCAACCGAATGGCTGAGACTGTCATTAATGACCTTAAAGTCATCCAGGTCCAGAAAAAGGACCGAAAATAGACCATCGGCCTGGTTTCCGGAGCGTTCGATGGCTCGCTCAACCCGATCCGTGAAGAGGAAGCGGTTTGGCAGTCCGGTCAGCACATCGTGTGTCGCGTCGTAACGCAACTGCTCCTCAGCCAGTTTGCGCTCGCTGATATCCCGGGATACCCCGACGTAGCCAACCGGGTTTCCATCCTCCGAGAAGATCAGTTGCGTGTTCGCTTCAGTCCACACGGTGCCGCCCCCTTTGCAGGGCTGTTCGATTTCAATATAGTCTGGAGAAAGGGAGAGATCATTTGCCCCAGAAACGAATGCCCGCTGGAGACCCTCGGTGACTGCGCCGAGTGATCCAGGACAGACCGCCTCTTTCAGGGACATGTCCATAATCTCTTCGGGCGTGAAACCGAGCAAACGCGTTACTGCCGGACTGATGTAGGTAAAACGGCCGGATAAATCCAATCGCCAGATGACGTCGCTCGAATTTTCAGCCAGCAGGCGGTAGTCATCCTGGCTGGCCCGGAGAGCCTGCTCGGTTTTTTTCTGTTGCTCGATCCGCATCTCCAGCTCCTGGTTCAGCACTTCCAGGGCTAGCTGCGCCTCTTTGATGCGGGTGATCTCGTGAAACACGATCAGCGTGCCAACCAACCGCTGGAATCGCCGCCCGTCCAGCGAGACGCGGGCCAGCTCAAAAAAACGTGGTGCTGGTTTCTTTAGCTGGACTTCGCATACCGGAGAATTTTCGGGCAGGCCATCCAGGTCCGCCAGTACCTCAGCGGGGAGGATCTGGCTCAGCGCAAGTCCAATGGAGTGTTTGTTCAGGTCGAACAACCGGGCCGCAGCCGGGTTGTAATCGACCAGGCGGAGCTGGCCGTCGACCACCATCACCCCATCCGGTTGGTGGGTGAAGAGCCGCTCCCGGGCGATAGGCGTGAGCTCGACGAGATGGTAGTTCAGGATCCCCCCGCCAATGATGAGACTCGAAACGATAAAGGCAAAGGGGATGATATCCAGCCCCTGGATTGGTGTGAGTCCCAGGACGTGCAATCCAGTAAAGAAAATCGTGGTCAGGCTGGCGATCAGCATCAGCCTGATCTGCCTGCGGTACAGCGGGTACGGCAGGTAGTATTGGTGGGCCAACAGCACGGTCACGCTCAGGCAAGAGCCAAAGCTGTACGCCATGTGAATCCAGTAGAAGGGTCCGCGGGTAAAGGACAGCGCGGGGAAGGGTCCAGCCAGGCTGATGGCCGTCGAGGCATAAAACAGGTGGTGGTAAGTATTTGTATAGACCGCTGTGATGGTTGCCAGGGGAATGATCCACAGGGACAGTAAATGCTGCGGTTTCTCCCAGTAGGTCTTGTTCGTATAATACAGGCCAATCCCCAGCCAGGCCGCCGGCGTGCCGGCCACCCCCAGGTATTCGATCCGGATGCTCCTCAGCATCGCTTCCAGGTCAGTGCTCCACAGCTCCAGGGCGTACCCCACCGCGTAAAAAACGATGCTCAGCAGCAGGATCGAGTACAGCCTCGCCGGTGTAGACGGCCGCTGCTTCCATGAAATGAAGGCCAGGTACGCACAGTAGGCCGATCCCAGGAGCAGAAAACCAGTGAGTATATATTGAAGCTGATGGTTTCCAGCGGAAACGAAGCTTTGGGAAAGCGAAGCGAGAAATGGCATCGATTTCATTGTACTGGGGCGGCCAGGGAAAGAGGATAAACTTTTGGTAAATAATTAGTTAAGCTTGTGCCGCGCCAGTTGCCCCCAGTTGCAAGGTGGACAGAATCTGCTCCACAATCTCATCGGGCTCCGGGCGGATATCCACCGCCAGTGCGCCGGATGGCTCTTCAAGGGCCGCGAACTGGCTTTTCAGCAGGTCAGGTTTCATGTAGTGCCCGTTCCGCGCGGCGATCCGCAGCCAGACGACCTCGTAGCTGCCTTTGAGATAAATGACCTGGACGCTGGGAGCGTCCGCGGTCAGTTGGTCGCGGTATTTCTGCTTCAACGCCGAACAGGCCAGCACACCCGGGCGGCCCTCGGCGATGCTGTGCTGAATCAGCGCGTGAAGAGCCGCCAGCCAGGGAGCCCGGTCGGAGTCGTCCAGCGGGATCCCTTGCGTCATTTTGGCGATGTTCTCCGGGGGGTGAAATTCATCCGCATCGTAGAAATCCCAGCCCAGGCGGCGCGCCAGCAGGCTGGCAACGGTGGTTTTTCCGCTCCCCGAGACGCCCATCACGATGAGAAACATAATCGTTGGAGCCATGCTTCTTCAAGCTTACTTCCCAAGCCGGTAGAGGATCTTTTGATCCTTTATCCGTCCTGTGCCGACACAGGCTTGGAGAGCTGCGTTTGGACAGGCGTATCTCTCCACACCGGGTCGCGCAGGAGGAGAAGGACGACGACGGCCAGGGTGGCCATGCCATACAGACCGCCGCCAAAGCTGAAGATCGGGTCAGCGGGTGTGTAAATCATCCCATTGAAGTAATTGGCGGTCTGGTCGATGATGGCGTGCAGGAACGCCGCCAGCCAGACGCTGCCCGTCTTGAGCACCGCGTGCCCGATGACATACGCCAGCAGCACGCAGAAGACCGTCATCAGGACAGTGCCGGCGATGGGGTGGCCGGGATAATTATGGCCCATCCAGATGATGGGGTAGTGCCAGGCGGCCCAGATCAGCCCGACGAACAGGATGCCACGCACCTTGCCCAGGCGAATGAGCTGACTCTGCAGGTACCCTCGCCAGCCGTATTCCTCGCCGAAAGCTACCACCAACCCGAGCAGCGAGCCTACCAGGATCATCTGGAAAGCCAGCACGATCACCAGCGTGGAGCCAGACATCTGGGCCCCCAGTTGGGCCGCCAACTGGTCCGCGTCGACCGGCTTGCCCAGGTGGAAGAGCGCGTTCAACCCGGTCTGCAAGGCAATGAAAGCCACGATTGCCGCGCCATAGATCACCCAGTCCTGGAAGCGCCCGAAACGCATATTGGCCCGCGCGAACGACTCGCGCCCTCCCTTCAATGACCTGAAGAGGATCAGGCCGAGTAGCCCCACGAACAGCGCGAGGGAACTCAATTGAGCCACCAGCCTCTCCTGCCCAGGCGCCAACGCTGAAATTGCCGCCAGGACGACGTAGAACAGAGTCAGCCCCATGTATAGGTAGAAGAAACCGCGCGCCCGGTCTGGATGTCCGTCTGGCATGGGGATTCGAAAATAGAACGGGCTGTCGGTGAAGACGAACATGCCCAGGACGATGGCGAAGAAAGCCGGCAGGAGCATTTGTAGCTGCAGGAAGGTGATCGTGCTCGAGCTGCCGTAACCACCGGCCAGCTTCAGCAGCAAGTCGAGGGCGTAGGTGAAGCCGAACGTCAGGCCGATGAACAGGCCGACCTGGCGCCAGTTGACTTTGGATTGGGTAGTTTCAGATGGAGTGGTCATTCTTTCTCCTGATTGACATTGGTTTGGTCTTCCGCGCCATGATGGGCCGTAACATCATTCTAAATCCGGGAACGAAAACATGATGGGGTTTTTTGAGCCAATGCGGGTGTTCCTATCATTCATTACGCC
>DATKLX010000074.1:0-17630 GCA_035542155.1 Anaerolineaceae bacterium | reverse complement strand
CACCACCCGTGCCTCCAACTGCAAGGTTGCCGTCTCCAGCACGATCCGTTTCCCCGGCTCGGCCAGCACAGGCTCGCCCTTGGATTCCAGCCGCGCGCTGATCGTCGGATCGTTGATCGCATGCTGGCTCATCAGCACCTTGGTCACGGTCTGGATATCGTTCTTATCGAACAACCAGACCTCGAAGGCGGTCACCTTCTTCGGATCGCCCACTCCGATTGTGTCCGAGATGCCGACCCCGCACTCACCCAGGAATTCTCCCGAGGGGGAGTCGATGCTGAATGAGTCGTCGTACAGGTCGTCGCCGGCCATGTAGGTGGTCATGAACTGCGCCACCGGGGCTTCCTGGCCCTGCGCGGCGAAATCCGTTCGCTCCGCCTGGCGGTTGAGTTCCGTGGCCTGCGACGCTGGGGTTCCTCCACCGCGCTGGCCGCGTCCGCGGATCAGGAAGATATAAGCCAGCGCCGCTGCGATAATGAGCAGCAGGGCGCACAGCACCCCCAGAACGAGCGGCAGGTTCCGGTTCCCTGAGGGCGCGGCAGGCGCGGCTACTGTTCCTGCTGGGGTCTGAGTCGCTCCGGTCACCGAAGTGGCTGCCGGAGTCAACAATCCACCCTGGCTGCCCGTCACTGTACCCGTGAAAGCCAGCACATCGGCTGGGGAAACATTTTCAGGGTTCGCTTGGACTTCAGCGAGCACTTTGCTGGCATTGGGGCCCAAAGAGTCGTAGCGTTCCTTGGCCAGCGCCTGATCATGGTTCTTGCTGTAGGAGTCGATCGCCATGCGCAGGTAATCAACTTTCAGGTCCTGGCGTAAATCCTTGGGGGTAGCGTCGGTCCAGGTGACGGGGAACAGCCCCCACCCCAGCACGATCCATCCGATGAGCAGCCCGGCGACGAACGCTATGGCCGCTACTACTGCCGGTTTGTTAAGGTATCCTCGTATTCTATCCATGTTCCTCACTCCTGAGAGATTTCTTCGATGCACCAGGCAGAACGTCCCCTAGATGCCAACATCTAGTATTGTAGAACAAATATTTTGAACATGCAATCGAAAATGGACTTGCTGTTCCCTTTCAGTGTTGCAAGCTTTATGCCGTCTCGGTAGTCTTTTCCGTGTTGATGTTCTCGAGGAGGAAGGATTCCTGGCAAGACAGGCACTGCGCTTCGCGCTTGTTGGCTTCCACCAACACCCCACTGCATTTTGGACAGGGAACCGGGATCGGCCGTTTCCACGAGGTAAAATTGCAGTTAGGATAGTTAGCGCAGCCGTAGAAAACCCGCCCTTTGCGGGTCTTGCGCTGGACGATATCCCCACCATCCTGTGGGCAGGTAACCCCGATCTTTTCCAGCCAGGCTTCCGTGTGGCGGCATTCCGGGAAACCGCTGCAACTGATAAATTTACCGTAGCGCCCCCAGCGGATGACCAGGTCCTTTCCACATTCCGGGCAGGCTCGCCCCACTTTCTCCAGCTCGGCCTTGGTGGTCGGCATGAGCTCCTGTGCCCGGACCACGCTCACTGAGAATGGTTCGTAGAAATCGCGGATGATCTTCACCCACGGCTCGTTGCCGGCCGCGATCCGGTCGAGGTCTTCCTCCATGTGCGCGGTAAAACCCACGTCAACGATCGTCGGGAAGTGTTCCACCACCAGGTCGTTCACGAGCACCCCGGTCTCAGTGGGGGCCAGCCGCTTCTGCTCGCGGGTCACGTATCCCCGCTCCTGGATCGTCGAAAGGATCGGCGCATAGGTGGAAGGCCGCCCAATGCCATATTCCTCCAGCACCTGGACCAGCGACGCCTCGGAATAGCGCGGCGGAGGCTGAGTAAAGTGCTGTTCGGGCAGCAGGCGCAGCAGATTTTGTTGCTTCCCCTCCTCCAGGTCGGCCGGGATGCGGACGTTTTCCGCTTCTTCATCGGAGGTCTTGACGTCTTCGTCCCGCGCTTCCTCGTAGACGATCAGAAAGCCCGGGAACCGGATCGTCGAGCCGGACGTTCGCAGCAGGTATTCGTGTTCGGCCGTCTTTCCGGTGATCTCCACCGATAAGGTATCGTATACCGCCGATTCCATCTGCGATGCCACGAAGCGCTGCCAGATCAACTGGTACAGGCGGTACTGGTCGTTGCTGAGATAGGTCTTGATCTTCTCTGGCTCGCGGATCACCCCCGTGGGGCGGATCGCCTCGTGAGCCTCCTGGGCTCCGACGGCCCGCGTGCGGTAGGTCGGCGGCGTATCGGGGAGAAAATCATTCCCGTAGCGCTGGGAGATGTACTGGCGCGTCTCTTTAATCGCCTGCTCGGCGATATTGGTCGAATCGGTGCGCATGTAGGTGATCAGGCCTGTGCTCCCGCCTTCGCCCACGTCGAGGCCTTCGTAGAGTTGCTGCGCCAGCGCCATCGTCCGCCGGGCGGTGTATCCCAGCCGGCGCGAAGCCTCCTGCTGCAGCGTGCTGGTGATAAACGGCGAGGACGGTTTGCGCCGCCGCTCCCCGCGCTTGATTTTGCTCACCTGGTAGCTTGCTTTTTCCATGTTCGCCACGATCGGGCGGACCACTGCTTCGTTCCGCAGTTCCGGCTCCTTGTCGTCGATCCTGGCCAGCCTGGCGGTATAAGCTATCTTGCCGCCCATCTGGCGGAACTCAGCCCCGATCGTCCAGTACTCAACCGGCACGAACGCCTGGATCTCTCGCTCGCGTTCGACGATCAGCCGCAGCGCCACCGACTGCACTCGCCCCGCCGAGAGCCGGCTGCGTACCTTCTGCCACAGGATCGGGCTGATACTATAGCCGACCAGCCGATCGAGCACCCGCCGCGCCTGCTGCGCGTCGACCAGGTTCATGTCGATCTGGCGTGGGTGCGCGAACGCCTCTGCAATCGCCAGCTGGGTGATCTCGTGGAAGACCACGCGCTGCGAAAGCTTCGGATCGATGCTCGCCGCTTCCATCAAATGCCAGGCGATCGCCTCACCCTCACGGTCGGGATCGGTCGCCAGGTAAATTTCCGCCGCGCCGCGCGCCAGCTCCTTCAGCTCCTTGACCACCGCTTTTTTTTCGTTCGGCACCCGGTATTTCGGCGCGAAATCGTTGTCCACGTCCACCGCAAGGGTGGAGCGCAGCAGGTCGCGAACGTGCCCCACGGAGGCCTTGACAGTGTACCCCTTGCCGAGGAACCGCCCAACCGTTCGGGCTTTGGCCGGCGACTCGACGATCACCAGCTTGCCTTCTCGCGGCGGGTTCTTCCGGCTGGTGTGCTCGGGGGGTGTCAGCCCTTCGTGCTGCGGTGTCCGGCCCATACGAAACAGGCGCGTCCCGCAGACGCTGCACGTCCCGCGGGTCACCGGAGCTCCAACTGCATTAAAATCCGGAACCGGATCTTTGATTTCACGCTTGGTTTTACACTTAACACAATAAGCTTCCACGGATTCACTCTCCTAAAGATACTGGCTGCGTTGTTCTTGCTTCAATCGGTTGACGACATCCTTTACCTTTTGTGCCTGGCTTTTTTCACAAATCAATAGAGCATCCCCTGTATCGACGACCACCAGGTCTTTGACCCCGATGGTCACGATCAGCCGGTCTGAGCCATCTTCGCAAACCAGCGAATTCAATGTGTCCAGCGAGAGGTGATTCGCGCCCAGGACGATGTTTCCATGTTCGTCCTCAGGGATCACGTCAAACAGCGAATCCCAACTGCCCACATCATTCCAGCCTAATCCTTTGGCGGGAATCACGGCTACATTCCTTGCATGTTCCATGATGCCATAATCGATCGTTTCGTTCTTGATTGTCGGCCAGATTTCCCCGACCACTCGTTGGCGGTCACTCGTCGACCAGGCCCGCGCGATCAGGTCCAGTTTCTCTGCGAGATCCGGCATTTGCCGGCGAAATTCCTCCAGAATCTGGTCCGTGCGCCAGATAAACATCCCCGAGTTCCAGGCATGGTCTCCGCCGGCCAGCATCTCGCGCGCCTGGTCCTCGCTCGGTTTTTCCTTGAACCGCAGGACCCGGTAGACCAGGAACTGCCCGTATTTCCCCAGCGGCTCGCCCATCTGGATGTAGCCGTACCCGACCGAAGGAAAGGTAGGGGTGATCCCCAACGTAACCAGGAATCCATCTTCGGCTACGCTGCACGCCGCTTCGAGCAGCTCGCGGAAGAGCGCTTCGTTTTCGATAAAATGGTCCGCCGTCAGGATGGCCATCACCGCTTGCGGATCGCGCTGGTGGATTGCAGTGGCCGCCATCCCCACCACGGATGCCGTTCCGCGGGGCCTCGGCTCGATTAAGAAATTTTCGGTGGGGATTTCCGGCCTGGATACCCGCAGCGCTGCGGCCTGGTCGGCCACAGTCACCACCAGGATCCGTTCCGGCGGGAAAAGGCCTTCTAACCGGTCGACCGCAATCTGGAAGAGAGTTCGCTCTCCAAAAACTCGGAGCATTTGCTTGGGACGCGACTTTCTTGACAGCGGCCAGAGGCGTGTACCGCCCCCGCCGGCCATGATGACAGCGTAATATTGTTCAGCCATGATCCTCGTCTATCCGGTATTCACCCTGGGATTCGCGCACAGCCATATAGTTCATTCCGCCTGTCTGGCGGACCATGCCTTTGAGTTCCATCATTGTCAGTGTAGCAGAGACTTTTTCGATTGGCAAGTCCAATTGGGCGCGGATTTCATCTATATGCACCAGTTCTGCGCCTAAGACTTTCAAGATCTCGGCTTCGGAATCATCCGCCGGGATCAGCGTCCGCGCCGCCTGATGTTCCGAAACCTGGGTCAGCTCCAGGGCTTCGAGGATCTCCTCCATCTTCAACAGCGGCCGCGCTCCATCCCGGATCAACCGGTTGGCGCCTTTGCTCTGCGGGGCAAAGATATTTCCCGGGACGGCAAAAACCTCCCTGCCCTGCTCCGCCGCAAACGTTGCGGTGATCAGAGCCCCGCTTTCATCTCCAGCCTCGATCACGATCGTGGCCAACGATAGGCCGGAGATGATCCGGTTCCGCGGCGGGAAATTGGCCGCGTCCGGCGGCGTCCCCGGGGCATAATCGCTCACCACAGCTCCTTGCGCCACAATTCGCTCCGCCAGTCGCCCGTTTTCGGGCGGGTAAATTCGATCTACCCCGCTCCCCAGGACCGCGATTGTCCGCCCGCCGGCTTTGAGCGCCGCATCGTGCGCCGTAGCGTCGACTCCTCGCGCCAGCCCGCTCACCACGGTGACTTTATTCCGCGCCAGGAAAGCCCCCGCGTCTTCTGCCACCTGGCGCCCATAGGGTGTGATCCGCCGCGTCCCCACGATGGCCACTGCCCATTCGTCTTCTGGCTGGAAGCCGCCGCGGGTGTATAACAGCGGTGGGGGCTGGTCGATCTCTTTCAACCGGCCGGGGTAGTCTTCGTCATCCCAGGTGACCACCTCGATTTGAGCCTGGCGGATTTTCTCCCAGGTCGCTTCCAGATCCACTTTTTTACGCATCAGCAAGAAGTTTTCTACGATGCGCACGCTCAACCCGGCGGTGAGCAACTGCTGGGGCGTCGCGCCCCAGGCGGCTTCGAGGTTGCCGAAAGCGCTGATCAGGGCGCGCACGCGCACCGCCCCGATCCCTTTGACCATGTTGAAGCCAACCCAGTAAGCTCTTGAATCCAGACCCCCCATCGCTATTACTCCCATTCTTGCGGGCGGATCGTGATTTGTTTTTTCTCCAGGTCGATCCCCCGAATTACTTCTTCCAGCGCCGGGAATAGCAACTCCTTCCCCTCGGGCGTGCGCACCAGGTATACGTCGGCTGCGCCGGTTTCCAGGATTTCTTCCAGCACCCCCAACGCGGTTTCGTCTTCGGTCACCGCTTCCAGGCCGATCAATTGGTGGTGGTAATATTCGCCCTCGGGCAGCGATGGGAGTTGGTCCGCGCGCACGTACACCAGTTCGTTGCGCAGCTCGCCCACCGAATCTCGGTCAGGGTATTCACGGAACGACAGCAACAGGCAAGGGGGGTGCACCCGCCGGGAAGCGATTTCCAGCGGCAGATGGTCGTCGCCTACGTATATGGTGATCCCCTTCCGCAGTCGCTGGGGGAAATCGGTGATCAGCTCCAGGATGATCTCGCCTTTCACCCCGTGCGGTCGGCGCAGCCGCCCAACCACTAAGAAGACAGGCTCGCCTTGCCTTGGCGAGCCTGCATCCAGTTCTTGCCGGTCAGAAGTTTTGGATGGTCGGCGCCGGATCATCGCGGCTCGATCACATCCAGGGTGACTTGCTTACCTTCCCGGGCGGCGGCGACGCGCAACAGCACCCGCATCGCGTTCGCGACCCGCCCCCCTTTCCCAATCACCCGGCCCATGTCTTCTTTCGAGACGTGCAGCTCCAGGTGGACCTTGCCGCCCCCGCGCGATTGGTTGACCAGGACCTGGGTGGGGTCGTCAACAAGTGAACGAGCAACAAATTCCACTAAATCCTTCACGCTGCCTCCTTACGAGTGAACAGCCCAATCTGATACTTACAGGCTGGTTTTACGAATTGGTGCGTGAATCAACTATGCGGTTGGCGAAATAAGCGTTGGATTCGGCCAGCAACGCTTCGACAGATTCGCCTTTCTTTAACCGGGCGAAACGATCCATCAGGCCGACGCTGTTGAACACTTTGATCACCGACTCGCTGGGTTGGGCTCCCTTTTGCATCCAATCATAAATCCGGTCTTCGTGAAGCTCAACCGTGTGAGGCTGGGTGCGGGGGTTGTAAAAACCAACGATCTCCAGGAATCGTCCGTCGCGCGGAGCCTCTTTGTCCGCAACAACGATCCGGTAGCTGGGCTGGCCCTTGAGGCCGACGCGGCGCAATCGTATTCGAACCATCGAAAACTTTCTCCTATAGAATCAAAAAAATTGGTTTGGTCTATCCAAACATGCGGGACATGCCTTTCCCGCCGGTTTTTTGCACAGTTTTGATCATCCGCTGGGCGTCGCGGAACTGTTTCATCACCCGGTTGACCAACTGGACGTCCAGCCCCGAGCCGTGAGCGATCCTCCGTCGGCGGCTGGCGTTGAGGATATCCGGGTGGCGCCGCTCCTGCACGGTCATCGAGTTAATCACCGCCTCGGTGATGCGCAACTGCTGCTCGGCCTCTTTGGGGTCAATATTCCGCGCGGCCTGCCCCAGTTGCCCGGGTAAAAGCTCCAGGAGCTGGCTGATCGGACCCATCTTGCGCACCTGGCGCAACTGCTGGACGAAATCCTCGAGGGTGAACTGGCCCGCCATCATCCGCTCGGCCTGTTCCCGGCTGACCTTTTCGTCGAACGACGCCTCGGCCTTTTCGATCAGGCTGAGTATATCACCCATCCCCAAAATTCGGGAAGCCAGCCGGTCGGGGTTGTAAGCTTCTAGCGCGTCCAGGCCTTCGCCGGTGCCCAGGTATTTGATCGGAACACCGGTCACCGAGCGGATCGAGATCGCCGCCCCACCCCGGGCGTCGCCGTCCATTTTCGTCATCACCAGCCCGGTCAGGTGGACCGCGTCGCGGAACCCTTCGGCGATGTGCAGCGCCTCCTGTCCGGTCATGGCATCCACCACCAGCAGGACTTCCGCGGTCGGCACTCTCGCGCTGATCGCGCGTAGCTCGTCCATCAGGCTGTCGTCCAGTTGCGAGCGGCCGGCCGTGTCCAGGATCAAAACCGACACTCCGCCTTTTTGGGCGGCGTCGTAGGCTCGCGCGGACAGCTCGGGCGGTTTCACCCCCGGCTCGGTATAGACCGGCACGCCAACCTTCTCGCCCAGTGTTTGCAGTTGCTTGATTGCCGCCGGACGGTAGGGATCCGCCGCGACCAGCATCACCCGCTCGCCTTGCGAGCGCAGCAGCCGGGCCAGCTTCCCCGCCGCGGTGGTTTTTCCCGAACCTTGCAAGCCGACCATCATAATCACTCGTGGTTTAGGCCCCGCCAGGTTCAACCGCGCCGGCTCGCCCAGTGTGGCGATCAATTCTTCGTTGACGATCTTGACCACCTGCTGGGCCGGGTTCAACGCCTTTGAAACCTCCGCACCGATTGCCCGCTCGCGCACCCGCCCGACAAACGACTTGACCACGCTGTAGTGCACGTCCGCTTCCAGCAGCGCCAGGCGCACCTCGCGCATGGCCGAATCGACGTCCGCCTCGGAAAGCTTCCCATGGCGGCGCAGGTTGGTGAAAACCTGGTTCAGGCGTTCGGTGAGATTCTCAAACACGTTCTTTAATCTTCGGCACAGAAATAGATCTCCCCTTTTTCAGGGAAGGACAGTCAATTTTAGCGGAGAAGGGGCAGATGGTCAAGGGCAAATTTTTCCCGATAGACGATCCTGTTGGAAAGAAGATCCAAGCGGTCACCTCCCGCTGAGGGAGTCACCCGGCTTCACGAGTTTGACCACCGATAAAACCGCGCCTTCTCGTTTCACCGAATATAGGATCTCCGAATCAGGAAAGGCTGTTCGATCGTTGTAATTTTCAGACAGAAGCGCTGTGTAAAAAGGCGCTGGTTCGTTCCCTGGCAGGTTGCTGATCAGGGAGAAATCGGCGCGAGCATACTCCTTGGCGATGTAGATCATGTCATTCGATTGAAGATAGATGGTTGCATCCCGGGGAGCCGTCCGGTTTAGATATTCGATGTCTTCTCGCATCGAAGTCGCCCAGTAATCCAGGTCGTAATACCGGTAGGCTCGTTGTACGCCTCCGGTCAGGCTGTTGTAATAGATATATTCGTACGGGTGAAGCTGCCAGCTCCAGTATAGCCCGGGTAAAAGCGCTGCGATCACAATCACCCCGAAAAGGATCTTCCGGTTCAGTGCGTTGAGGAAATCGAACAGGATTTGGAAAGCCAGCCCGCCCAGGATGAATAGCGGTGGAATTGCGAATAGGAATTGGCGAAAATTGTTGTAGACAGAAGAGTGCAGGACAATTGCCGCGATGAATGGGGCTGCGAACCAGGCCATGAACAGGAACAAATCCAGGCGCAGACTGGCCCGTTTCCAGATATAGATTGCGCCGACCACCACTCCGATGCAGATCAGCGCGAGGGCAGGTTCGGTAAATTGGAGACTTAATAAGGTGGGTAGATAGCTGGCGGGCATATCCGCTGTGCTCACCTGCATCCCGGCGAAGGTCACAAAGCTGGATTTTTTGCCAAAGTTGGCTGATTTTGACAGCGCTGTAAGATAGTGGGCCAGCGGTTCCTTCCAGAGATAAGGCCATAACAGGTAAGTCACCAGCACCCCGATCACAAGGTACGCCAGCAAAACTGGCGCCGCTTTCCGGGGGGATTTGCAGAAAAAATAGATACCCACCATTGCCGCCGATGCGATCCCCAGGGTCCGGATCCCGGTGCTGAAACCGAAAAAGCAGCCTGCCAGCCCCACCGGAAGAAGGATGAAGTTTCCGGGGACTTCGCTCAACCAGGCATAAACGCCTCCAGGAACGGTTTTTCGGTTCAATCTCCCTTGTTGCGCCCAATCCCTGATCCGGAACCAAAGACCGCTGAATTGGACGCCCATTTCTTTCCAGCCGGACGTCAAGGACAGAGAAGGCCTGATCTCAGGGAATAAAATCTTTCGCACCACGATCAACAGACCGAGGAGCAGTCCAAACCAGGCCAGCGTTGCGAAAAAGGTAACCTGGGTTTGCGCTTTATGGATATAAGCCGACGCCGGTATGGTGGCAGCATTCCGTGCGATTTGGGAAAAGAGCCAACCAGCCGCTCCAGACGATCGAGCGTTGTATGCGGAACTGACCAGGGATGCGACCCCGTTCTGGATCAGGGGAAGCAGGATAATCAAACCCAGGCTTCCCAGTCCAATGGCCATCGCGCTGGCTTTCAAGCGCCGGCTGGCCCCAATCCACTTGGCGGCAATCTGGTCCGTTCCCCGCGTTTGCATGAGCGGCGCCTCTCCTCGCGGACAAAAATAATCAACCATTTCCAGGCCCAGGCAGACAGTGGCTAAGAAGAATGCCATAAATGGAATGTCTTTCGGGTTGATAAAGGCATGTCCCCAGATGACCGGTTGAGTGCTGAACAGGAGAGTCGTGGACAGCGCGGGGATCCAGTCGAGCCATCGCCGGCTTAAGCGATAAAAGAAATATACTCCACCGATGAAGGCCAGATAGGTCATGAAATGCCAGCCGTCGATAAATCTCCATCCCGGGACAAGTTGGGAGAGACCCAACGCGCCTGAAAAAGCCACCATTCCATAGAATGGGCCTTTTTCATCGGTCAGATTATGAACGACTCCCCGGTAGGCAGACAGGGAATCTTGTGCGTATTGGATACGGAACTGTTCATCCCACGATTTACCATACCGGGTGACCTCGAACATTCCAAGCACAAGAAAGACAAGCAGGATCAGTGCGATCAAAAAACCTGGACGCTGCCATAAGCCCTTGCGATCTGGATCCGGCTTATTCATACTCGACATCATTGAAATCTCGTTTGGCAAATATCATCTAAAATTCAATGATAAGTACAAAACAGGAATTTGAACAGGCAGGAGGGATCATTTGAGCTATTTCTGTGTGGAGAGGCAGCCTTTTCCTTTTCATGAAACTTCCTCGAAAGCATAGGGTTATAATTCCTGAACCCATGGTCGCCGGGTGACAGACCTTTTCCGACTATCCCCTCATACAGGAGTTCTGAATGCCGAAAGTTGCCCTGATTACCGACAGCACCGTGACCATCCCACCCGCCCTCCTTGCCCAATACGACATCAAGATCGCCCCACAATTCATTATCTGGGACGCGGACAACCTCCAGGATACCGTCGATATCCAGGCGGCCGAATTTTACCGGCGCCTTTCAACCTCCAGAACCATGCCTACCACCTCGCAGGCTTCACCCGCAAAGTTCCACGAGCTGTACAAGAATGCCCTTGACCAGGGGCAGGAGGTGCTTGCCCTGGTGATCTCTTCCAAGCTTTCCGGAACCTATCAATCGGCCATTCAGGCCAGGGCCATGTTCCCCGGCGCTCCGATTGAGGTCGTCGACACGCTCTCTACCTCGATGGCGATGGGTTTTGTCGTATTGGAGATTGCCCGGGCGATTGAAAAAGGGGCAAACCTGGCCGAGTGCAATGAGCTGGTCAGACGCTTGCTT
The DNA here is from genome assembly GCA_035542155.1 of Anaerolineaceae bacterium. Taxonomy (GTDB): domain Bacteria; phylum Chloroflexota; class Anaerolineae; order Anaerolineales; family Anaerolineaceae; genus DATKLX01. The sequence goes on along the minus strand of DATKLX010000074.1, from coordinate 6,538 downwards.
CCCAATATTGGCGTAAACTTTGTGGTTGACACGCTCAAGTACCTGCACATGGGCGGGCGGATTGGTGGCGCTGCGCGCTTCGTCGGTACCGCTCTCGATCTCAAGCCGGTTCTCGAGCTGCGCGATGGCCGCATCGAACCCATCGAGCGCGTCCGCACCCGCCGTAAGGCGCTAGACCGCCTCATAGATATCGTCGAACAGCGCATCAGCGACCGCACTCCTGTTCGCCTTTCGGTCTTACACGCCAACGTCCCTGAAGACGCCAGCAGCGTGATGAAGCTGGTCCAGGAGCGCTTCGAACCTGTCGAATGTATCCTGGCTGAGCTCAGCCCCGCCATCGGCACCCACACCGGCCCCGGAACCCTCGGCATCGCCTACTTAGCCGGTACGTAGGTTTATAATATAGGGAAAGCGCCAATTACTTCCCCGAACAGTGAACGGGTTTCGTTCCTGTCTCTCCCTGTTCTCCGATCTCCGTTCTCTAATCACTTCCTTTGAGGAGCTTCCGCATGATTAGTTTTCCCTCGATCGGCGTCCAGATCCCACGGGTATACCTCCCTCGTCCTGGCATCGACCTTACCCGCTGGGCTGTGATCGCCTGTGACCAGTTTACCTCCCAGCCAGAATACTGGTACCAGGTGGAAAAACTGGTCGGATCGAACCCTTCCACCTACCACCTCATCCTCCCTGAAGTTTTTCTGGGGACCGGCGAAGAAAAACAGCCCATCCATTCCATCCAGGCGACCATGCATTCCTATCTGGACGGTGGACTGCTTGAGCCGCGGGATGGGTTTATTTACGTAGAGCGCATGGTGGATGGTAAAACCCGGCGGGGTTTGGTTCTCGCCCTGGATCTGGAGCGCTATGACTATACGAAAGGATCGACCTCCTTGATCCGCGCTACCGAAGGCACCATCGTCGAGCGCCTTCCACCCCGTATGAAGATCCGCGAGGGCGCCTGCCTCGAGCTCCCCCATATCCTCGTCCTCATCGACGACCCCCAACGCAGCGTGATCGAGCCTCTCACCGCCCAAAAAATATCCCTCCAGCCTCTTTATGATTTCGATCTGATGCTCGGCAGCGGCCACCTCCGAGGCTTTGGCGTCAACGACCCAGCCATCGAACTGGGTATCATCCGCGCCCTCGAAAACCTGGCCGAGCCCGCCCATTTCCAGCAAAAATATGCCGTCAGCGGCGAGCAGCCTGTGCTCCTTTTCGCCATGGGTGACGGCAACCACTCCCTCGCCACCGCGAAAGCAGTGTGGGAGAAGATCAAGCCGGAAGTCGGCCTGGATCACCCCGCCCGCTATGCCCTGGTGGAGATCGAAAACGTCCATGACGAAGGCCTGGAGTTCGAGTCCATCCACCGCGTTCTCTTCGATCTGAAAAAAAATGCCTTCGCCGCGGCCAAAGCCCATTTCCAGGGGCAGGTCCGCTACCAGATTGTTACCTCACGCGAGGAGATGGTCTCGCGGGTCGACTGCCAGACCGGCCCCGCTCAACGGATCGGCTTTATTCACCCCAACGAGTTTGGCGTCCTGGAGATCACCCATCCTGCTTCCAATCTTCCCGTCGGCACCCTCCAGCCGTTCCTGGATGCCTTCCTGAAAGACGGCGGCGCGGACCGCATTGATTACGTCCATGGCGAAGATGTGGTCTGCTCCAAGGGCGCACAGCCGGGAAACGCTGGCTTCTACCTGCCGTCCATGCACAAGAGCGACCTGTTTAAAACCGTCATCCTCGACGGCGCCCTCCCCCGCAAGACCTTCTCGATGGGTGAAGCGCGCGAAAAACGATTTTACATGGAAGCCCGCCGGATCGATGGATAACCCTGGAGGATTCAATTTCATTGATTTAGAAGGCCCCGGCCAGCTCCCTCCGACCAAGGTCCGTCTTCTCGAGTTGCGCGCGGAACCCTGGCCGGACGGGCGGCGAGTTCGCGTTCATGTCCAAATCACCCCCTTCCAGCAGCGCCCCAACCTTGACCTGCGCATCGAGGATGCCCAGGGAAATGAGGTTGCCTCCGCTTCTCTCATCGAGTTGGTCACTGCCAGGCTGGTGGTCACCCTCCACATCCGCGCGGCGCAGGTGGAAGGCCGTTACACTCTCTTTGGCCGTCTCAGCTACCCCGATCTCGATGCGAACCACGAGCTGAGCCATCCCTTCGAGATCCACGAAGTCCAGGCCCCCCCTGACGGTTGACCGATCTCTCTCCCCCGCAGGCAGGCCTGGTTCTCGCCCGGCACACTGCATCTGCCTGGTCGCGGTTTTCCTGCTGGCTGCCTGTTCCTCCCCGCCTGAGGTGGTCTATCCCCCTCCGCCGCCCGCAACCGCCACACCCCTTTCGTTCATTACAACCTCAACGCTGCCTTCGCTCGTCGTCCCGACTATCCCCCCGGCTCCTCCAGGGCCCTCCCCCACCTCACCACATCCATTTCAGGTCTGCTCCCCTCTCGCGGAGGTCGGCCTGTCCGAACTCGCCCAGATCGTCTCCAACCCGTACCGGCCCGCCCACCCCGGTCTCGACGATGGCCATCCTGCGATCGACCTTGGCTTCTACCATTTCGCAGGTCTCACCACGATGCGCGGCTTGCCGATCCACTCTCTGCTCGCCGGTCAGGTTGCCGCGGTCACACTCGATCGCCCACCGTTCGGCAACATGCTGATCGTTCGCACGTCCCTGGATGCCTTGCCCGCCGGTTTGCAAACCTTTTTCCCGTCCACACCGCTCCCCACCCCCGATCCCTCCGGCCTGCACCTCACCTGCCCCTATCTGTCCATGCCGTCAACCTGGGACACGTCTCATCCCGCTATATACGTTCTCTACGCCCACCTGAATCGGCCTCCGCTGGTTCTACCCGGGCAGGAGGTTGGCTGCGGCCTGCCGCTGGGCGAAGTGGGCACCACGGGCCGCTCCGTGAACGACCACCTCCATCTCGAAATTCGCCTGGGGCCTGGCAATGTGGAATTTCCCTCCATGGCCCATTACACCGCCGACGCCTCCCCGGCCGAGATCGCCGCCTACTGCCAGTGGCGCGTCTCCGCCCATTTCCAACCCATTTCCCCTCTTGACCTGCTCACCGCATCAAAGGTCTACTGGAAACCTGATCTGCCATAAATCATCGATTTCCTCTTTGTCGATCCGGTTTTTTTCTTGGCACGTTCCTTGTAACTCACAATATTGAAAGCTGGTTGACTGACCCTGGGGATGATGCTACAATGACCCAAGCTGTACGGAGAGGTCAAATGAGCAGAAGGGTACCAAATTGCTCCACCAGACTTTCATGATCACTAGCACTTTCTGGTGGAAACAAGTCGCCCATGAGTAGTCGCAATCCCCCTCAGATCACCTTTTCGATGCGCAGCGTGTTGCTGCTCCTCATCATCCAGGTGATCGTCGTCTTTGCCCTCGCCTGGCCGACCATCCACCCCCAGGTCCAATCCGCATCCAGCACTGAGCCCGCTGGTTTCGCCCCCACAGCGACGGATCTCCCCAGCCCCACCCCAACCATCACCCTCACTGAAACAGAAGTCGCTCCTGCCCCCCAGGAACCGACCCAGGCCCCAATTGCCCTGGGACCCATCTCGGAAGGTTGGATGGTCCTTTCCCTGAACGATAACGGCTTCGCCCACCTGTTTGCCTACCAGCCCCAGACCCTGCCCCTCACTCGCCTGACGGACAATCCCTGGGATGACCAGACCCCCGCGATCAGCCCGGATGGCTCGCGGATCGCCTACAGCTCTCGCCGCAACGGCTACTGGGATCTGTACATTCTCGATCTGACCAGCGGCCAGACAGTCCAGGTCACCGATACACCCGAATATGATGGCGCGCCCTCCTGGTCGCCAGATGGCACCTGGCTGGCCTATGAGACCTACGTCGAGAACAACCTCGAGATTTATCTGCTCTCCATCACCGACCGCTCCCAGCCACCCATTCGCCTCACCCAGGACAAAGCCGCCGACTTTTCTCCCGCCTGGGCCCCCGGGGTGGGCCGCAAGATCGCTTTCGTCTCCAATCGCAGCGGCGATAACGAGATCTGGATGGCCGATCTCGACAACGTCGATGAGCGCTTCGTCGACATCAGCCGCAGCCCCCAATCTTCGGAAGACCATCCAATCTGGTCGCCCGACGGCAGCAGCCTCGCCTGGGTTTCCTCGGTTTCCGGCCAATCCTCCATCATGCGCTGGGACCCAACCCATCCCAATCAGCTCGCCGCGCGGGTTGGCAGTGGGGATTGGGCAGCCTGGAGCCCCTCGGGGTCCTGGTTTGTCGCCCACGTTCCCGATCCATATACCAGTTACCTGACCGCCTACCCGGTCAATGGCGATACCCTCCTGCTCCCCCCGGTGACCCTTCCGGGTGCCATCCACGGCCTGGATTGGAAAGGGGGGACCTTCCCAACAGATCTTCCTTCCCCTCTGGCGCAGGCGGCGAGAGCCGTGTCCACTCCCGTCTTTAAGACCATTCTCACGCCTCCCCAGGATGGCCCTGCCAACCGGCGCAGCGTCGTTTCGCTGGAGGATGTGTCAGCGCCTTACCCCTATCTCCAGGATTCCGTCGACGAAGCCTTCCGCGCGTTGCGCCGCCGGGTAGCCAGTGAGCTCGGCTGGGACTTCCTCGCCAGTCTTGAAAACGCCTATGTCCCCCTCACCGCCCCGCTCTCACCCGGGATGGGCAACGACTGGCTCTACACCGGCCGCGCCTTCGCCTTCAACCCCTCCCCTATGAGCGCCGGCTGGATTATTCTGGTCCGCGAGGATCACGGCGGGCAGACTTACTGGCGGGTCTACATTAAAACCCGATTTCAGGACGGCTCCCAGGGGAAGCCGGTCAGTCAGCTTTCCTGGGATTTAAACGCTCGCAGCAGCGGCAACACCCTCGCCTACGAACAGGGGGGGCTGCTGGCATCGTCGGCCCCGGCCGGCTACTGGCTGGACTTCACCGATCTGGCATCGCGCTTCGGCTGGCAGCGCCAACCCGCCCTGGTCAACTGGCGGACTTTTTATCCCGGGACTCTCTACAACGAGTTCTACGTCCCGGATGGCCTGGACTGGCAGTCGGCCATCCTCGAAATATATCCCCGCGAGATCATGATCACCCCCACGCCGATCCAGACCTCGACCTCGACGCCGACCAGGATCCCGACCTGGTACCGGACCCGCGTGCCCACCAACACGGTTACCCCTTCAGTGACCCCCACCCGCCGGCCCACCTGGACCCCTATCCCTTCCGGCTCCGCTCCATGACCCTTTCTCGCCTGTTCTGCCGGTGCAGGATCCCCCTGCTTGGGCTGGCACTGACCCTCGCTTCCTGCACGGCGTTGAGCCAAATTAGCGCACTCCAGCCGGCTCGGCTCCCCGGTGGAACCGTCACCCCCACCGTCGAGGACCTCACCCAACCGGCAGATGGCCCGGATGCTATGGCCTCGATAGAAGCAGGGGCTGAGGCTACTCCTCTTCCGCCAAACACAGATTCGCTGCGCTTTGTTTTCCCCACCCCGGGGCTTTCGCCAAAATCCGCCTGGCGCCCTCCTCTGTATGATGTCCCCTGGGCAGCGGGGCCCTACGACCATTTTTACTTCGTCCGCCCCATCGCTGCGGATGAGGTCAACTGGCCCCTGGCGGATTACCGCTACGGCGGTATTTTCCCCGGGACGGACAACATCGTTCACACCGGAGTCGATATCGACGCCCCCGCAGGCACGCCGGTGCTCGCCGCTGCTCCGGGTAAAGTGGTCTGGGCCGGCTGGGGGTTATTCACCGGCTCGCCCAGCCCCAAGGACCCCTACGGAATAGCAGTATCCATCCGGCACGACTTTGGCTACAATGGAGAGCGCCTCTATACGATTTACGCCCACATGTCCCGGGTGGATGTGGTCGTCGGGCAGCGGGTCAACACCCACGACCAGTTAGGGTTGGTCGGCGATACCGGCCGCACCACCGGCCCGCACCTGCATTTCGAAGTCCGCATCGGCTCGAACGAGTTCCTCCATACCCTGAATCCTGAGCTCTGGCTGGCTCCCCCCCAGGGTTGGGGCGTCCTCGTTGGCCGTCTCATAGGCCCTGACGGCCTCTTACTCCATAGCAAAGAAGTCACCGTGACCGCCGTTGAGACCGGCACCTTTTGGGTCGTGCGCACCTATGGGCCTTCTGCGATAAACAGCGACCCCTACTACAATGAAAACCTGGTCCTCAGCGATCTGCCCGCGGGGAAATATAAGGTCAGCCTCAGCTATGAGGGCGGCCTGTTGAGCCAGCCCATCGAAATCCTCCCTGGACGGATCAGCTACTTCACTTTCGCCGGAAAGAATCACTTCAAAACGGCCTTGCCCCCCACTCCCAATCCCAAAGATTTCATGTTCAGGCTTACCCCTACGAAATGAGTGGCCATTGAATTTCCTCGGTGATTACCCATAAGTATCCTCCCCAAAAGGAAAAGGATGCAAAAAAACAAACGAGAGGGTCATTGTTGTGACAATCACCGCGGAAATTCCCCGCAGCAGCCAATACGGGCCATCCCGATCCGAGGAGAGGC
>DATKLX010000073.1:0-19685 GCA_035542155.1 Anaerolineaceae bacterium | reverse complement strand
AGGCGGGGGGTAGATCTGGGGGAATTGGTTGCAGAGGTTTTCCTCAGCCACCTGTGGATAACTTTTGGGAATATTGAGGGAAGAAGAAAATGTCCCAACAGCCCGCCAGGGTCCGAAATAGATGTTGGCTTTAATAAAAACGACCCCCATATATAGGGGGGGCGTTTTTAGCGTGAGGCCCCACTTATTCGAACGAATGAGCACTTTTTCCACAGTTCAGACTGTTTATCCACAGTTTTTCGGGATTTATCCACAGTTTTCTGGAAAATATCCGCCTGGGGGTAGGAACCTCCCTCGCACCACAGGTGGGGGTCAGGCGGCGCTGGCTTCGACGCCGTTTGCGGCTCCCCAGCGATCGAGGGTCTCTTCGATCGAATCGAGGTAGGCGTCCAGGCCAGCGAGCCGGTCTTGGAAATCTTTCCCGGCGAAGCCAAGGGCAGCGCAGGCCATCTCCCAGGCGTTGAGATGCTCCGACCCATCCGCAAGAAGGGTCAGCGAGTGGACCCAGGTGTTCAACAGCGGCCAGAGTGCGGTTTGGGGAGCGTCGCTGGAAAGCAGCGCTTCGATGGCGCGCTCGTAATAGCCCAGCCGCAGGGGCTGGCGATCGACCGGGGTTTCGATCTGGTTGCCGGCCTCCAGGAAAGCCGCCCTCCAGGCGGGAATCCATCCCCGCACGGTATCGACGTCTATATTTGCCTGGCCCAGCAAGCCGGCCAGCCCCACCCCGAGGCCGGCCTGTTCCACAGCCTGGGCGCGAGCCGAGAAATCGATCAGGAAGCGCCGCTCGGAGAGGGGCGCGCCGGTCAGGCTGGCGATGGCGTCGGCCGCGGCTTCGAGCGCGGCCAGGTAAAGCGAGAATCCTTCCACCGGCCCGCGCTCTCCGGTTTGCAGACGCATCCAGGTCTGGCGCGCTTTTTCGGCCAGCGGCCGGGACCGGCGCATCACGTTATCGGCCTGCCAGAACAGCGAGCGCACGCTGGACTGGGTAAATTCGAACCAGTGCTGGGTATCGTGGAGCAGGATGGGGTTGAAATACAGGGTTGAGCCCAGCCAGAGGTCGGTGCGCAGGTGGCGCGGTTGGTGGTACAGCGCCTGGGAGTGGTGGACGATATCCAGGTGGACCTCCGGACTGAGGCGGACGATTTCCCGCTCGTAGGGAGGGCGGCTGTCGTGGATGAGGAACAGGTCGATGTCTGTTGTCCCGCCCAGCAAGGGCTCCTGGGTCAGCACCGATCCGGCGACGTACGCCGTGACGATTCCCCGGTTGGCGCGGACGCGCTCGGCGACCGCTTCCTGAGCAAGCTTGAGCAGAGTTTCCCGTGTGATGCGCATACCTTCCCCGTGTTGGCGCAGGGCTCCAATCTACATTGAGATTATATTCTGAGCGGCAGCTCAGGCTGGAAAGGCGACAGCTTGAGCGCCTGGCGAATACGGTTTTCGATCCAGCGCAAATGTTCTGGCTGGGCAACGAAGTTCAGCTCGTTGGAATCGATGCTCAGCACCGGAGTCTGGCGGTGCTGGCTGCGGTGGTTCGCGAAGAATTCATCGTAGGCCCGGTTGAGCTCGTCGATGTAGCTGCGCTCCATCTGGCGCTCGTAGGGCCGGTCACGCAGGGCGATGCGCTGCATGAGGACGTCTGTATCTGCCCTCAGGTAGACCACCAGGTCGGGTAGGGGGATCTTCTCGGCCAGCGCCTCGTGGACGCGGTAGTACATCTGCAGCTCGTCGCCCTGCAGGTTGATCCCCGCGAACAGGGCGTCTTTTTCGAAGGTATAGTCGGAAATCAGGCTCTGGCCGGACGCCAGGATGCTGGGGACGGTGTTGCTCTGCTGGCGATAGCGGCTGAGCAGGAAGAAGATCTGGGTCTGGAAGGCGTACCTGGCCCGGTCGGCGTAGAAATCGGAGAGAAACGGGTTCTCTTCAAAGACTTCGAGGAGCAGCTCGGTTTTGAGCAGGGGCTGCAGCAGGCGGGCAAGGGTAGTTTTGCCGACCCCAATGACCCCTTCGATCGATACGTACATGCGGACTCCGGGATGAGGTTGGGTTATCGAAACCAGGATCAAATATACCACTTTTTTTATTTCAGCGCGGCCGCTGCACCCGGTAGCGCTGGGATAAGAGGAGGATTCCGGCCATGAGCCAAAACAGGTCAGCGATCCCGATCAGGCGGAAAATCGACGGGACGCCCAGCAGATAGACTCCCACCGGGAAAAACGAGACCACGAAGACCAGGATCATCCCAAAGGGCCGGCCGGCCAGCGCGGTCGCTCCGCCGGCGACGGCTAGGATGATCATGACGATCCCAATGAGCCAGGTCTCACGAGTGACGATCAGCGGATTCTGTTGAATGGTGATGATGAACTCGATCCATAAGATGATCGCGGCGATGGATGCGATGACCCCGATGGCTTTCGCCACCTTTATCATCCGGTTACCACCGGTCATTTCTACCTCTCACTCTCTAAACGCTAAAAATCCACCCTAATGTCTTCATTATAGCTCGTTTTGAATTGCGAGATTATCCGTCTCTTTGGGATCCGCCGTGGTATGCACCCCTTCACGCGTATTCCCAATGAACCGAATATCCGGTTCAATAGGGATATCGGATCGCACAACTACAGGAAAGGGGACCGTCCGATGTCATGGACGGTCCCCTTCGATCACGGAGAACCTTGCGCTACTGGGCCGGTTCATCCGATGAGGGCGGCTCAGCCGCCGGCGTGGATGGCGCGGCGGGCGCAGGCCCGAGAGTATTCAGCGCGACCAACTCGCGGAAGGTCAGCGTCCAGGAGCTGGACTTGAAGGTCTCCAACAGGCCCTTCAGGAAGGCATAAGGGACGGCAAGGACCAGCAGGAAGATCGGCAACCCGACAATCGCGCCGATAACGATCGGCGTGGCGCCCTGGGCGAAGAGCCTGACGACCGCCCAGGTCAGCACCGCGGGCAGCCCGCCGCTCAACAGGGCGATCAGGAAGACCAGAATGCCCACCGGGATCATGAGGATGCCGTAGACCAGCCCGATCCCAAAGAGCAGCAGGCCCATAATGATCGCGTCCCCCGGGCGGCGGCGGCAGAGCTCCCAGCCGCGGCCCAGACCTTCGAAGATCCCCAGCCCTTCGAGGATGATCGCCCGGTGGGCGACTTCGAGGATGATCGAGACCGCGATGCCGACGATGATGAACACCATGATGAGCAGGAGGACCGCCCCAACGGTCATGACCGTGCCGATGATCCCCAGGGTATTGTTTTTGGTCAGCCACAGCAGCAGGGGCGCGCAGGCCACGGCGAGGAGGAGGATAGCGATGGTGAACCCCACGATCCCGATGATCAAATCGAGCAGCCAGTTGTTGAGGGAGGCCCGCGTCCAGCCCAGGCGGAAGCCCTGCCCGACGGTCACCTTCTCGTTGGAGGTCTCGTACTCGTCGACCATGCGCACCAGCGCGGTCATCGAGACGTAGCGCAGGATGGTGAAGATCACCGCCAGGATAATCACGAAGCAGATCAGCCCAATGACTGCGGCGAGGATGGCGCTGCCCACCTCGGGAGAAATATTGAAATGGGGGAAAGAGGGAGGGTTTGCGTTCCCCCCACCTCCCGAACTGGAAGAGCTCCCGTTCCCCCCGCTGCTACCGCCGGTGCTCGCGCCGGTCAGCGCCAGGATGGCCCCGAAGAGCCACAGCGCCGGGTAGAAGCGGGTGATTTGAAATGCGCGTTTGATGATGCGAATGTGGTCCATAAGTGCGGTCCTTAGTGATCAATTGTCAGCGATCTGTCCAGATAGTGAAGAGTTGTGGTTGGTTTTCAAAAAGCGACAATCCTTCTTTTCCAATTGGAAATTGAAAATCGAAAATTGAAAATCATTTCCAATCAGCAGTCATCAATCCTTTGGCCCTTCTATGCGACCAGACTCCGGCCAGCCAGGCGAGGAAAAGGATGGCCACCACGGCGGTGGTCAGGAGCTGGAACACTGCCAGCGGGGCGACCTGGTCCAGGCCAGGGATTTTTGGAAGAGCCGGGAGCGGGAGCCAGCCGGGGAGGAAACCGATGCCGATTGGGAGGGTCCATACTGCGCCGAGGAGATTCTGGGCCCCCGGCACCAGGCTGGCCAGGCCGACCAGCGCGGCGGCGACCCAGCCGATGGCCTGCGTGAAGGCCCAGGCGACGAAGAGGAAGAGCGGGGCGTAGCGCAGGCAGAAGGAAAACGCCCGCTTCCACAGCGGCTCTTCCACCTGCGGCAGGTGCTCCATCACTCCCGCGACGAACGCATCGGGGGAGAGCCCGCCCACCGGCAGCGGCTCGGCCTGGAGCAGGGCAGAAAGGCCGCGCATCTGCTCCAGCTCTGCACGGCAGTCCGCGCAGCCGGCCAGGTGGCTTTCCACCCAACTGCGCCGCTCGGCTTGCAGCTCTCCGTCCAGATATGCCCCCAGCCATTCACGAGCCAGGTCGGTCCGGTTTGCTTCGTTCATAGCGCCTCCATTACGCCCGCGAGAGCCTGGCCGAGCTGGCTGCGGGCGGTGTTCAAGCGGGACATGACTGTCCCCAACGGGATCTCGAGGGCCGCGGCGATCTCGGCGTACGACAGGCCGCCAAACTCGCGGAGGACGAGCGCCGCCCGGTAGGGTGGGGGCAAAGCGAGCACCGCTTTGCGGATCAGGTCGCTCCGCTGGCGGGCCACCACCACAGTCTCGGGGTCGGGCCCGCCGTGATGCGCCAGGGAGAGAGAGGTCTCTACCTCTTCCAGGTCGGCCTGGGGTTTTTCGCGGCGCAGGGCATCCAGGGCGGCGTTGACGGCGATGCGAAAGACCCAGGACCGGAAGGGGTACTCGGGCCGGTATCCACCCAGGTGCTGCCAGGCGCGCAGAAACGCTTCCTGGGCGGCTTCCTCGGCGGTAGACAGGTCCCCGCACATCCGGTAGACGACTGCCACCACGGCTTCCCGGTAGCGGTAGACCAGCTCCCCGTAAGCGGACTGGTTACCCCCCTGGCTGGCGTGGATCAGGTCGAGATCCGAGACGTACGCGGCCATGGCTTCCGTTTTTCCGTTTCTAAGGACAATACGAGAATGATATTAATTTTATTCGAGGAATAGAAAAAGTCTTTACCTAACGACCGGTCCAAACAGCAGACCCAACACGTACGTGATCGTCGCCTCTCCTAAGCCCACCAACATCATCTCCAGCCCACTCTTCCATGGGTTCAGACCGGTAACCACGGTCTTTGCAGCGCCGACCAGAAAATGCGCCAGTGTGCTGATCCCGAACGAGAGATAGATGGCCGGATATCCATGCAGGAAGAAGAATGGGATGATCGGGATGAATGCGCCCATCGCGGTCGACAGCGATGCGGACCCGGCTTCCAGCCAGGGGTTCGGCTGGGCCTGCTCGGTCAGCCCTAATTCTTCACTCGACAGCATCTTGAGCGCCTGTTCGGGCTGCGAGATGATGTACTGTGCCAGCGAGTTGGCTTCCTCCTCCGGAACGCCTTTGAGCTGGTAGAAAAGCGACAGCTCCTCCTTCTCCTCCTGGGGATGGGTCTCCAATTCCTTGCGCTCGCGCTCGATCTCCGCCTGGTTCATCTCACGCTCGGACTTGCTGGCCAGGTACGCCCCAGAGCCCATCGATAGCGCTGAGGCCAGCATGCCGGACAAACCTGCCAGCAACACAGCCGGCCCGCCTGCGGTTGCACCTGCCATCCCGGAGACGATTCCAAATACCGAGCCCAGACCATCGTTTGCTCCGTATATCATTTGTCCTACCCAGCCGCCGCCGTGCTTGTGCCAGCTTTCGCGATGGAGGATCGTATCCAAACGGGTTTGGGCGGTGGGCAATTGGGGCGCACCCTCGCCGGCCTTACTCATCATGCGGAAGTGGCTCTGTTCGTCCTGCTGGACGGCCTCGATCGCCGAACGGTCAGCATCGGTCGGCGCCAATGCTTCCAGGCTGCCGTACATATCGCTGTCGTCCGCTTCGGAGGCTTCGATCCGGTCGAGCGCGTTGTCCGTCCCACTCTGGACCAGCACCCAGCGCCAGATCCGTTTACCCGGCGTGTCGTGGTACACAGGCGGCTCACTGCCCAGCTCGCGCAGCCGTTTTTGCCAGCGCTCCTTATGGCCTCGTTCCGTTGCGGCCAGTTTCGCCAATGCTTTTTTACGGTCCGGGTCTTTCTCATGGTCGGCGAGCGCAGCGTAAAGCCGCAGGCTGTCCTCTTCCGCAATCCATGCGCGTTTCAACCCTTCGATAAACTTTTGGTTGTCTTGCGTGGCCATCATTTCCTTTCTGTTATCCCGATTCACGTTATTTATGGAATCGCGGGGCTATCCGGGATTGGTTTTCCTCCAGAGTCGGCCTCGACCAGCGCCACAGCGACTGGCAGCAGGCTGCCTGCCCCGGGATAGATCAAATAACGGGGGGACCAGTTGGGGTTGAATTTCTCTTTATACTTGTGCAGGCCTTTGAAATTGTAAAACTGGTTGACATGTTCGTAGACGTAATGCAAAGCCCGTTCCAGCGCCGGGTCGTCCGGCGTTTCACCGACCCCGGAAAGGCCGCTCAACCCGAGGTTGAATGTATCATACCCTTTCGATTTCGCCCAGAAAAATAACGATACGAATAGGAAATCCATCGTCCCATTTTCCGCATCCTCCCGATGGCGCATGAGATCGATGGTGGCTTCATTTTTCTGATACTCCGGGTTGATATTCGCAAAGGCGCTGACCGGACCCGCTGGAGTATGCACGGCGATGACCCGACTGTCGCGTATGTAATCATCGTCGAACCAGCCCAGGGAAAATCGTTTTTCGGAACCATGCATCATCTTCAGCCATTCATCGCTGATGCTGCGCAGCTCCGCGAGAAGGCTGTCCGCTAACGGGGGCTCGTAGACCTTCGCCTGGTAGCCGAGCCGGGTCAGGCGGTTGTAGGGGGAGCGTATGTCTTTGGCCGATTTCCCCTCCAGGGTGAAATTTCGCAGATCGATGATCGCTTCCTGGCCAATGCCCACGACATCCAAGCCGGCACCCCGGTATTGTTCCAGGTTGTCCGGCAGGACCTGATAAAAAGCCGGCTGCCAGTCATTTTTCGCGCAGTATTGCTTGAACTCTGCGATGACAGAGCTCACATCCTCTGCCGGTCCGATCGGATCTCCCAGCCCAACAGCCGCCTGTTCTTTTTGGGCGTACGCAACGATTGAGCCGCCAGAGCTGAAGAAATAGGATTTATCCTCCAATAATGTGTAGCGCGCCAGGGAGGAGCGGCCGTACGCTTCCACGATGCGGCGGGCGCGCTCCCGTTCTTCTCCCGTCGCCGGTTGCCGGATGATCACCGGCCTGATGAGCATCAGAAGGGCAAAAAACAGCGTAAAAGCTCCGACGACGTAGATCGAGATGGCGAAGTAGCGCCCGAAACCCGTGACCGGCTGCAGCCCGGGGTCATAGAACCGGGTGTACATCACGATCGTCTGCCTGACCGCGTCCCAGAGGTTAAAGTTCACGGAATAATGGCGATCCAGGAGATAGAAGCCGGTCACTCCGTAAACCAGGGTGAACAGGGCTCCGGCAAAGAGGGCGCGTACTCCCTGGCGGACTGAAGACGGGTCGGAGCGAGCCTGGTAACGATCCCTCATCGCCAGCAGCCAGAGGGCCAGCCCGACCGCCAGCAAACTCACCTCGAAATACAGGCCTTCGACCAGATGGCTGATGATGGAGATCAACAACACCACCAGGGCCAGCAGCCAGGCCGTGCGCTTACGCCGCGCCAGGCTGTTGGCCAGGATGAGCAAGGCAAAACCGGACAGGACAGCGGTCAGGCGGCCGCCATACTGGACGGTCAACGGCAGGAATCGATCGCTGATTGCCTGCCGATCTGCCCGGGCTGGCGTGATTGCCGAAAGAACGTTGAGGATCCCCACCAGCCCGGTGAACAGGGCGATCAGGTGTACGTCCCAGTCTTTTGGCAGGGAAGGTTCTCCAATACCAAAAGACTTCACCCGCCGGAGCGAGATGAAACCCAGCACCAGCGGCAGCCAGAAAGTCAAGCCGCGGAAGACCAGGGGCACAATCACGGCCACGTCTTTCGGTATGCCAAACGATTCGTACACCAGCGCCATGATCCCTTCAACGGCCCCAATTCCCTGGGGGGTGATCGTAATGATCGAGAAGAGAATCCCCATCGCATATCCGGCGACCAGGGGACCGAAGGATATCGGCCCGTAAAAGGCCATAAAGATGGCAAACAGGCAGGCCAGGTTGAGAATCTGCGTGGCCAGCGACAGGCCAACCGTCTGGGCCTGCCCTTTCCGGTCACTATAGATCGCCTCGGACGCCTGGCTGAGGTCCGCGGTATTCTGATCCGCCCAGTTTTCGGAAAAGAAGGGGGCGCGATGGAACTTGCTCGCCAGGCCGTTCCCCGCCTTTTGAACCCAGGCGAGCAGGCGGTGCAGCAGATCGGGACGCCAATGTCCTAACATGAGCACACCACCCTGGGCAAGCGTGATCAGCAGGAAGGCGATAGCGGCAGCCACTTCATAGGGAGCTAGATCGTGCTGGATGTACAGATAAGCCAGTCCAACGCCCAGGATGATTGTGATGGCAAAATAAACAGAAGCTGACTGCAAGAATAAGCCGGCGGTGGTGCGGGCCGGGGTTTGGCCGCGCCGGGCAGCGTCGTCGACAAACAGCGCCGCGCCGGAGGCTCCTGCGGAGGGTGTAACGACATTGACAAACTGCGAGGCAAGCGTGATGGGGATGAGATCCAGGAGCCGGCTTTGAACTCCCACGGTTGAAAAAGCGGATTGGTAGGTGGCGGCCAGGACGACGTAATTGATCACCTCGATCAGCAATGCTGCCAGGATCCATTCCAGGCGGCCCTGGGCCACGGTCTTCATCAGCTCTTCAATCTGGGTAAACCGGGTTACAACGACCCAGATGAACGCGACGATCGATATCCCAAATATCCAGCGGGTGATGTTTGTGTTTTTATCCGTATCGCTCGAAGAAAATTCAACCGTTGAGTCCGTCATTCCGGCAATTTCAGGATGGATCAATCACGATTGGCGTTTTACTCCCTTCACAAGGGCGCCAGGAAAACCGCAACATATACAGGTTGCCATGGTTAAGTATATCCGGAACAGAAGGGTTGTCATGCAACCAACGGGTTAAAAAAGGACCATTGAATTTCGATGAATAATTAAGGGAACTATCTATCGTCAGGCAACGTCCATAGCATGGAAAAGTCTTGTGAGTAAAATCACAGATGGGGAGGATGAATGAAATCTCTGTTTTGGAAACGCATGTTACTGTCCATGATGCTGTTAGCTATATCGCCGCTAGCAGGCTGCACTCTAATCGGGGCCAGTGCCTCCGATTCCACCAGGTCGCCGGTGATGGCGCTAACCGCGCCACCTCCGACTCCGACACTGTCTTCCAAAAATACTCCGGCCAGCCAGCCTGTTTCCGGGCTGGTTGCTGCTGATGCCGGTAAATCCATCCACCTGGAGATCGGGCAGACATTTACCGTGACACTGGAGGGCAACCCTTCCACTGGCTACAGTTGGGACATGTCACCAGTTGATAAGCCCATCCTCTCGGAGGTCGGCGATCCGGTTTCGGCGCCCAAATCTAACCTGCCGGGCGCTCCAGCCATGCTTACGCTGACCTTCCGGGCTGACGCCAACGGCGCCCAGCAACTGATGTTGATCTACCACCGCCCATGGGAAAAAGACGTGCCGCCGGTCAATTCATTTGACGTGAATGTGATCGTGGGGCCGGCTCCGCAGCAAACGCTGCCGCCGACCTCCACACCAGATACCCGCTCCACACCGACTTCGGTGGCTTACCCGGCTGGTGGCATAAAGGGCTGGCTAACCTACACCAGCACGGACTACGGCTTTTCCTTCCAATACCCGCCGGAATGGAAGATCGAGCCGGGCTCCGGAACCATGACCGGACACGCATTGTTGCTTAAGCCGGATAATCTCAACGCGCAGTTTGTGGTGGCCTTCAAGCACAGCGATGAAGACGCCCAGATCGGGCGCACCGGGGTAGGCAACGGCGAGCTGTTGCCGCGCGGCATGGTGCTGCTGGACGGCAGGGAAATCAACCGCACCGTGCTGGTGTTCAATAGTAAGGATATGACCGTGCTGTACAGTTGCACCGGCTGCATGGTGCGGGGCAAGGTGCAGTTTAATTTTGACCTTGACTACCTTGGTAACTGGACGGATCCCACCGCCCTGACCGCTTCCGTGGAAGCCCAGGCCGACCTGATCGTAGCTTCGATCAGGATGAAATAAGTGGGTTTTCAGATATTGGCCAAACAGGATTCGGCCGGCAATGTGGCGACTCTCGCAAACCGATTTCTAGCAGTTCGCGCGAAAAGAGAGAAAACCTTGTATGAGTAAGATAAAAGATGATACGTTAGCTGCCTGCCAGTGCCGCAATCGCCCGAACCGTTCTTTCAATCCCTAATTTGCCGGTATTCAAGACGGCATGGTAGAGCAGGGGATCCGCCCAATCTACTCCATAATACTGGCGCAGGTAGCTGGCAGAGGCTGTATCGCGAGCAGTGATTAAATCCTGGGCTTCCCGGCGGTCATCAATGGTCGCCAGGTAAGAATCTTTCCCCGCCCTGATCTGTGCTTTGACCCGATAAATCCGCTCTTCGATCGGCGCTTCCATGCGGATGTGCAAAACGTCCGGGTAATCTTTCAAGATTGCCTGGCCGCCCCGGCCTACGATCACCACATTGCCGATCTCGTAGGCAGCCATTACCGCTTTCTGGACCAGCATCAGGGCAGCCGTTTCACTCAAGGTTTGAGCCTCAGCGATTCGCGCACCACTGGTGTCCTCTTTCCAGATGCGCACCTGTGCAACTGGAGAGGAACGACGCAGCAGGATATCCAAAAAGGTCTTAACCTTGTAGTTCTCCTCGGAATAATCGACGATTTCCTGATCGGATAAGCCGGCATTGAGGGCTGCCTGGGCGATCTGGCGTTTGTCAAACCGGGTGTAATGCAGTTGCTGGCAGAGCTGGTCAGCCACTTCGTCGCCGCCACTGCCATATTGCCTGGATATGGTGATGACGCTCATCTGGCACCTCCTGGAGCTGTTGAAAAAAAACCTGCCCCAAAAGCCGGCAGGTTGAGATGAAAAAAAACCCTGGTGATGCAGCTCGATTGCTTCCTATGAGAGGGTGAACAGGATATGCTTCGCTGGCGATCTTAATATAGCACGATTGCATGGAGGTTTCAATTTGCATCTCTTGCAAATGAATATAATTAACCTCAGTTGGGATTATGTGCGCACCACCGCATTCGGGTTTTTAAACAAAATGGGTCGTTCGTTAGGGGTCAATTATGGTCGAACAACATCCGGTATTGGTAAAAATGCGCGAGCTGATTGAAGCCTGGGAGCTTGAAAATGACCGGCGCTTGATATTCTTAACCTGTTACCTGATGATGACCCAGAACGTCTTACTGGCGATTGATACGGGTGAATTTGAAGATGGCGAATGGGTGGCCAGGCTGATGGAAACATTCGCCAGCCATTACTTTAAGGCTTTAGATGCTTACCAGGATCAGGTGCCCACTACTCCCCAGGTCTGGAAGATCGCTTTTAATGCAGTAAAAAATTCGCATGTCAATTCGTTGCAAAACATGGTCCTGGGGGTGAATGCCCATATCAACTACGATCTCGTGCTGGCCCTATCCGAAGTGCTTGAAAGAGAATGGGCAGAGTTAACCCCGGAGGGCCGGCAGATACGTTACCGCGACCACAACCGCGTGAACCATGTGATCCACCAGACGATCGACGCCGTCCAGGACCAGGTGATTGGCCGCTACGATCCAGAATTCAGTGTTCTCGATAAACTCGTGGGGCCGCTGGATGAATGGATGACCACTTTACTGATCTCGGATTGGCGCGAGGAAGTATGGCGTCATGCCACCTCACTATTAAATGAACCCGATTCTACCAGCCGGCAAGGAATCATGCATCAGGTGGAAAAAATTTCATTAGACCGGGCCAGGGATATCCTGGGGGAGATCAACCTGTCCACCTTATTGGATTTTATTTAAACCAAAAACATAAACCCAAAGTCGATGTGGTTTTCCAATTGGTTGGCTCTTGATTGTGACGAGGGTCCTAGAGCCATAACATTTTTCATCCCCGGAGTCGAACTGAGGTTCATGACGATTGTTGGTAAACCTCAAGCGGAAGCCAGAAGAGATGATTTAAGGACAAGGTAACCGATTCGTATCAAAAATAGTGTAACAACATCCCAAATAGATTACATCACGGAAAATCGGTAATTTTGGTTAACGTTTGGTTTCCCCCAATTGCTGCCTCATCACGTTGGGTATTCCGGCAAAGGATGTTTACTTCTTCTCCCCCTCCACCCACATCTGCTCCCCATCCGTCGCGCTCTCGATCCACCCATAGCGGCTGGTCGAGAGCGCTGAGTACCCTTCAAGCTCTGCCGGGACCTCGCCGAGCAGAATCCTGGGCTTGAGCGCATTGATCCACGCCGCGGACTGCTCACCTTCAGGCGCGTTCTTTGGTATCAGCAGCGCCTGCACCTCGCCCATTTCAGGCAGGCCCTTCCCCTCCCCCAGCGGCAGCAGAGCGCGGAAGCGCTGCCATTCCAGCAGGAAGGCCGCGCCTTTCTCGTCCGCGGTCAGTACGCTCAGGTGGGCGCCCGAGCCCAGGTCGATGGATTGGCCGGGCTGGGCGGGAACGGTTCCCTGGCCTATGGACAGGATAGCGTTTTGGCGTTTCACGTTGGGCAGGGCCTGCGCTATGCCCGAACTGCCCGCATCCGCAACCTCGACGTTCTCCAGGGAAAAGGCTGCCTTCCCCCGGGCGCCCTCTTTCGCCCGGAGGTGATAAGTGAGCAGCGTTCCCACACCGGTCGGACCTCCTTCGTCTCCACCCAGGATCGCCATGCCAATGAGCGACACCTGACCATTCTGGTTATCTGGAGATGGCCTGTCGGGTAGCATGATGGTGGTCGCGCCGTGAGACGCGGCCCAGTTTGAAAAGAATGATCCTTCCTTGACGCTGGTTACCTCGACCAGGGCCGGGTCGAAACGCAGTTCGCACTGCGCCCCGCGGCTGGGTTGATCGGTGTGAATGACGACATCCAGGTCGAATTCGCCGCCCGCTTTGGTGACCAGGGAAGCGGTCTTCAAGACGAGCGAAGGTCCCTCTACAGTTTGCGCCCTTGCGGTCAAGGAGTATTTCGGCGCTCCAGCCCTAACGATTAACATAATCAAGATCACCAGAAATATTCGCCTGTGATGGTTGTGCATTGGATTACCTCCTGATTATGTGAGTGATAATTTTGGATCGATCAATTGTTTAAGCCGATTTGTCTGGCAGTTGATTACGCCTCTCCAGTAGTTCACCTATTAGTAGGATCGCCACCCCTACCATAATAACCGACAATGCCGCTCCCAGTCTCGCCTTACCCGTGTCGAAGTCTGTTAGGTGGATCGTTTCGAGAATTGCACTAATAAAATAGAGCAAAGTCAATTCGCCAGATATAGCCAACACAAAAATGGTCAAATCTCGAAAACGCATGTAGATTTCTGAAGGGCGAATAACCAACCAGAATGCAAGAAAAACGCAAGCGGTATATGCCATATAGGGAAGAATTGCAAGGATTTCACTGATGGGATGAAGTAGATCCCCTGATATTCGTATATAAGGAAAACGGATCCCTAATGGGATATCGAGTGGAATATCGATCAGTGGAAAATATACTTGAGAATCAGGCAGCCATCGAATCCGGAGAACACAAAAAATAAAGGCAAAAATCCATATCGAAGCCCATATTATTTTGCTCGCTGGTGATTTGAGCTGGTTGACAGCGAAAATCAGGAGCGGTATGAGCACCATCACTGCAATAAGTACGTTGCGGGAGAACGCGTCATATATCCTGATAAAGGAAATACAATGAGACGAAAGCCCTCCAGAATAACACACCACCGGAAAAACACAACCGAGGAAGAGCAGGACGCATCCCAGGGAGACCCAGACGGTCCGATGCCGGCGAACCCATTCGATCAGGCCATGTTGGGTCTGGCCATCTGGATGAGTATCCATCGTATTCTCCATTTCGTTTCCACCTTTCTGGCTGCCAAATCGTGACAGCCCAATTATATTAGGCCACTTCTGCGGGTGCCTGGCCGGGCAAAGATTAGTTGAGCGGCGGATGTTTCTAAATTACCAGTGAAAGGATTGGGATCAACGATATCGCGAATCGATTCATTCTAGCAAGCTGAAAATTCGATTCCATCACGGAAAAACAGTAATTCTTGTTAACGTTTGGTAATCCCAAAAATCGATCACGGTGTTCAGGTGTTTTGACTGTGGAAGTTTACTTCTTTTCCCCCATTACCCACATCTGACCCCCATCCGTGGATATATCGATCCAGCCGTTTTGACTGGTAGACAGAGTCTGCCAGCCCGCCAGCTCAGGTTTGGGCTCGCCCAGGACGAGCTGAGGATGTACGGCTGCCATCCAGGCGTCGACCCTGGACTGGGCCGGCAGCTCTTTGGGCGCCAGCAGCACCTGCACCGCGCCTGTCTGCGAAAGCTCCGTTCCGGTTTGCAAGGGCAGCAGGGCGCGGAAGCGGTCCCATTCCAGCAGGAAGGCCGCGCCTTTCTCGTCCGCTGAAAGAACGCTCAGGCGGGCGCCCGACCCCAGATCGATCACCTCTCCAGCCTGGGCGGTCTGCACCGGCGTCTCACTCTCCGCCAGGGCCTGTTGCAGATCCTGGGCGGCGCGCAGCTTGCCGCCGGTAGGATCTCCGGCCCAGAGCACGGCGCGGGCGGGGAACTGCTGTAGGGCTCGGGGCAGGCCGTCCAGGTCGGCGTTGGTGCGCGGTGAGACCACCAGCAGGTCCAGGCCGGGGTCCGTGAGCGGCAGCCGGCGGCCGAGCGCGTCGCTGAGCTGGTTGAAGCTGGCCCCGCCGTTGATCAGCACGGAGCGCCCGGCGGGGGTGGTGATCAAAAAAGCGCCGTCCGAGCCGCTGTCGAGAGCCAGCAGGTGCAGGCGGCCATCCGGGGCGCCCAGGTCAGCGCGCCGTGGGGGATGCTGCCCCACCATTCCACCATGCGGATGGTGTAGGCCACGAAGGGCCAGGCCAGGGCGGCCAGCGCCTGACCCAGGGGGAACCAGACCCAGGAGAGCAGCACCGCCAGCCCGCCCAATACCATCACCAGCGGCTGAGGCGGGAGGACCAGCGGGTTGGCCAGGAAGGCGATCCAGGAGACCTGGCCGAAGTGGAAGGCCATCAGCGACAGGGTGGTGAGCTGGGCGGCCAGGGTGAAGAGGAAGAACTCGCCGACGGTCTCGGCCACCCTGATGGCCAGGTTCTCGGGCAAACGGCGCCGGACGAGGCGCAGGAAACCCTGCTGGAGCGGGCCGGCGTAGAGCACCAGGCCGAGGGTGGCCATGAAGCTGAGCTGGAAGCTGAGGTCCCACAGGTAAAAGGGGTTGTAGAGGCACATCAGCGCCGAGGTGAAGGCCAGGGTGTTGAGCCCGTTCTGGCGGCGGCCGATCTGGCGGCCGAGCAGCCCCACGCCCCTTCGGCCATGACCGCCGCGCGCACCACCGAGGCGCCCGCCCCGACCAGCAGGGTGTAGAAGATCACCGCTACCGCTGCCAGGGCGGCTCCCTTCCAGCGACCGAGCAGGCGGGTGAAGAGCAGCGAGAAGAGGCCGGCCAGAATCGCGACATTGAATCCATAAATGTAAAAACAAAGTCGATGTGCTGTTTCAGCTTGAGGGATCGTTTGTGTAACCTAATAAGCGGATTACCTCGTCGGCTATCCAACATACTTAAATATGTAATTTTGTATCATCCTTTTTCGGAAAAAAAAGGACGGTGTATAATGATTATGGTTCGATTTTCACAGAATTTCAAATTTACCTCGTCCCTTCACAAATTTACTGGATCGGTGCACTATGCATACCCGCGCCTGGAATGGCTACTTGCTAAACGATACAGCCATCCTGGTCTGGATGGCAGTGGCATTGATCCTCATTCATTGCCTGACCAATAACCAGTACGGCTTTCACCGCGATGAGCTAAATTTTATTGAAGATGGGCGCCACCTGGCCTGGGGGTACATTGATTGCCCACCGTTTACGCCCTTTGTTGCCCATATCGCCGAGACCCTGTTCGGCACATCCCTGGTTGGCATCCGCTTCTTTCCGGCGGTGTCACAGGGATTGGTCCTGGTCCTGACCGGGCTGATGGTCCGGCGCATGGGGGGCAATCGCTGGGCCCAGGTCATTGCTGCAGGTGGAGCCGTCATTTCCGGAGTATCACTCAATCAGGGCAGCATTTTCATGTACGTAGCCTTCGACTTCCTCTGGTGGGTCGTGGTGGCCTATGGCGTGATCAGCCTGCTCAAAACCAATGACGCTCGCTGGTGGCTGGCGATCGGCGCAGCGATTGGCTTGGGTATGCTGACCAAGCTGACCATGACTCTCCTGGTAGCCGGCCTTGTGGCGGGTGTGCTGTTCACACCAGCTCGCCATTATCTGAAAAGTCCCTGGTTATGGGCTGGCGCGGCTGTAGCGTTACTGGTCTTTCTTCCCAACTTGCTCTGGATGGTACAGCATGACTTCATATCATTACAAAAACTATCCGCCGCGCATGCCCGTGACGTAAACGGCGGATTTTATAAATGGTTCTTTATCGACCAGCTATATAATGCGGCCAATCCCTCATCCATTTACTTATGGGTTTTGGGATTATATTTCTTCTGGCGCAGCGCCGAAAAGCCAAATTACCGTCCCCTGGTCTGGATGTATGCAGTGCCCCTGATGGGGTTTCTGGTTTTGCAAGGACGTGGCTATTACCTGGCACCCGCCTACCCCATACTGATCGCCGGCGGCGCTTACTATATCGGCGAGCAGGTGCGCAATCTGGCTCCAGCCCAACGCAGTAACCAGTATTCCTGGCTCTATTACAGCCTGGTCATCGGTGGGCTGTGTGCAGCATCGTTTACTTTTCCGGTTATGCCTATCAATTCGTTTTGGTGGAAATGGGCCGATGCCATTCACCAGTTGTATCGGGAAGAAATCGGCTGGCCCGAGATGGTCAAAACCGTGGCGGAGATCCGGGATACCGTTCCTTTGGTGGAGCGCTCCCGCCTGGGCATCCTGGCAGGTAACTATGGCGAAGCGGGTGCGATCAACGTCTACGGCCCTGCCTACAACCTGCCGCGCGCCATCAGTGGCATTGATTCATTCTGGTTATGGGGTTACGGGGATCCTCCCCCTGAGACCGTGATCGTCCTGGGATTGAAGCCATCTTATGCTGACTCGCTCTTCGAAACCTGCTCCATTGCCGGTACCAACGCCAACCCATATGGCATTCAAAACGAAGAAAGCCAGGCCCACCCCGATATCTTGCTTTGCCGCCACTTGCGCCAGCCCTGGGATCAGTTCTGGAAGAATTTCCATTATTTTGGCTGAACTCACAAAAAGAAACAAAGTCGATGTTGCCTTTCAACTTACTTGCTCCCTCAAAACCACTGGCATGGATATGGAGGAAATGGATTCATAGATAAAACTAAAATATTTACTATACGACTCTGGTTTGAGAGATGGTAATTACCTGAAAACTTATCCATGGTTAAGCTGTCACCAAACTGAAATTGGATTATATAAGGGGATCCTGCTCATGAATAACCTATCGCGCAACTTCTCTTCCGTATTCTACGTCAATCTGCTTTACCTGGTCACCATCTTATTGAACCTCAGCCTTGGGAGTTGGATGGAGTCGTTGCACCTTATTTGGGGGTTGATCGCCAGTGAAGTGTTGTTATTCCTGCTCCCGACCATCGCCTTTCTGCGCCTCCGCCGAATTCCGATCAAAGAAGGATTGCGCATCAAACCCATTCGCCCGCTGATTGGATTGTTGTGTATATTGCTAGGCTTCGCATCCTATCTATTTGTCGTTGTCATCGATGCGGTCATGGCGCGCCTTACCACGATACCCATCATACCTGTTTCCGGAGGGTCAGTCCTGCCTAAAGGAACGCTTGAATCGATGGGCTTATTCATTGCAATGGCGGTTGCTGCTCCGCTGTGTGAGGAACCGCTGTTTCGAGGTGTTATCCAGGTGACTTATGAAAAGCAGCGTACCATCAGTTCTGCCATTGCCACAACTGCGTTGATGTTCGCCTTTTGGCATTTTCAGCTCTCGGGATTATGGGGCCTGCTGCTGGTGGCATTCATCCTTGGATATGTGGCATGGCGCAGCGGGTCGATCATTACCAGTATTCTGGTTCATTTCGGACTCAACGCGACCTCCGTAGCTAACTCACTGTTATCCTTGAACACCGGGAATGGGCTGCCTTTTCTTGGCCTACCCGCTGCCGCGGGCGGACTGGCGATGACAGCCGGGTTGATCTTTGCGATCCGGCGCCTGACGCCGATAGAACAGCAACCGGCGCCTATAGAACAAGGCCAGCCCCGATCCTGGTTGTGGAATTACTCGCCCCTGGCAGTTGTAGGGCTGCTATATCTGGGGATCATAGGACTGACACTCACGACCGGTCATATTACCTTGAGCCAGGCCGGCTATAACAAAGTGCAAATCGATCAGGTTCTCGAAAGTCGCTACCAGATCACGAATCCAGTGGGGCAAAGAGTGGGGGATCTGAACTGCAAAATCACACCGCAGGGAACGAATGCCCGCCTGGACTGTACAGGGAACGTCGGGGCTTATGAGGTCAAGACCAGCGCTGGGAATATCAAAGATGATAATCATAGTGTCCGTTGGTCAGCGGTCTGGAATACTGACACCATGGGTTTGCTAGATTTTGCCTACGAACGAACCTATGAAGGAGCCGGAAACAGTGTCCGCGCCTCCGTCGAGGAAGGCCGGATGGTGGTAGAAAATTCCGCTGGAACCCAAGAGATTGATCTTTCTCCTGATGACCTGGTGGAATATGAATGGGCCTGGCGAGTCAATGTACTTAAACCCCAGTTCTTCACATCTATCCAGGCGCCGTTTGCCCATATACTCTGGTGGGATGAACAAACGGGGATATTGCACCCTGCCCTCATCAATGAAGTCTTAAAACTTTACCAGTCCGAGACGCTTGACCTGCCTGCCGGGCTTTTCCAGGCCCATAAGGCGAGCGTGGGAGGTCAGTCGGCCTGGTATGCAAACGGTCATGCGGGACCAGTCCGAATCGACGATGGTATGCTGATCTATGAGCTGGACGAGTGAGCATTAAAATATAACCGGTCAACTCTGGAGTCCAGCAGACGGGCAGGACTGCGTCGCCAGCTGCTGACGCAAACCGTTAGATTACTTGTCATTTACCCACAAATGTAAAACCAAAGTCGATGTGGTTTTTCAACTGATAGGGAAGTTTGTGTAAGAAAGGAATAGTTCTGCTGAATGGCTGTACACATCTCGAACCTGATCAAGTAATTTTGAGGGTTGTTCTGACAGCATGCCTTATCTCAGCTTGTACTATAATTTGTGAAATACTCACTTGTTTTAATTTCTTATTGCCTATTATGCGCATTCCGATGAAATCGGCCACCGATTCCGATTGATGTCGGCCGGTTTGAAGCGAAGCAGGACTGGTATGATGATTATAAATCAGGTGGCCGACATGGGCACAGGGGACCGCAATCGTCTTTGCGATTCTCCCGACAA
>DATKLX010000072.1:0-7316 GCA_035542155.1 Anaerolineaceae bacterium | reverse complement strand
TGAGTGGTCGCTGCTGTCGCAGCAACATTGAGCTCCGGCAAGCCGCCGGAGGGATAAACCCCTGCAAATTGAGAATTAGTATTTAACAAACTCACAATAGAAGATCCATTCCAATTATTAGAACGTTCATTCCAAAAATATTATAGAACTAATGTTCTGCTAAGTCAAGGATGAAACCAGCAGGTTCTTTAGGATTCTTCTTGCGATGATCCATCACGGGAAATCCCTAAAAACCAGCCAGCATCAGTTCCGCTTGGAAACGTTTTTGTATACAATTGAAATGGATCTGGTTTTTCTAACCAGGTGGGTCATCGCTTTCCTGGCGATATCCGCCGCCAGAGAATAGGCCGGCGAGACGCATCAATCATATGATCTTCAAATCAAGTAAGGAAATTCACCGCTTTTTCTAGAAGGGGAGTAATGTACGACGCATTCAGCAACGATTACGATCGTTTTGTGAACTGGCCAGCCCGCCTGGCCTTCGAGCTGCCGTTTATCGAAGATCAGTTGCGGAGGCTACAACCCGGCGCTCCTGGAGCGCCGATTAGAATTTTAGACGCCGCCTGTGGGACCGGACAACACGCCTTAGCCCTGGCAAAAAAAGGCTTTGCGGTCTCCGGCGCAGATCTGAGTGAAGGCATGATCGCCCGAGCCCGCGAAAACAGCTCCGCCGCGGGGATGGAGATCCCCTTCGCCGTTGCCGGCTTTGATAGCCTGGCTGGCCTGTACCCCCCCGAGAGCTTCGATGCGCTGCTCTGCCTGGGGAATTCTCTCCCCCATCTAATTTCCCGCCCGAACCTCGGCGCGGCGCTCTCGGCATTCGCCAGGCTGCTCCGTCCCGGTGGACTGCTGCTGGTACAGAACCGTAACTTCGACGCAGTCCTGGCTAGGCAGGAGCGCTGGATGGACCCCCAGAGCGATCGCAGCGAAGACACGGACCGGGTCTTCATTCGGTTTTATGATTTTCGACCGGACGGGCTTATTTCCTTCAATATCCTGACCTTGCGGAGAGAGAAACTGGGCGAATGGAAGCAAACGATCACAACTACACTGTTACGTCCACAGACCCGCGCCGAGCTGGTCGAGTTGGCCGGGAGAGCCAGCTTCGAGGAGATCGAAATCTTCGGCAGCCTGGATGGTTCGCCGTTTGACCCGCAAAACAGTGGGAACCTGGTTTTGGTGGGCTGGAATGGAAAGCCTGCTACTTCGACAGCGAGTTGAACCAGATCGTATACAGCTCACGCAGGCGGTTCGGTCCCCAGGTCCGGTCCATCACCCCAAACGCATAGACCAGGATGATGTGGAATGGATTGAAGGGGAGCGGACCTTTCCCCACGATCACCACCTGCTGGTAATTTACGTCCCACTTAGATCCGGCCCCCAGCTTCCACTTCAGGTCAGGGATACTCCGAAACAAGGCCTGGCTCAGGTACATTGCTACATCCATGACGATCGAGACTGTCTCCGCGGTCAATTCACGGCCGGCAGTCTTCGTTGGTGCCGCGCCATCCGGCAGCACAACCGGTAGTGGGGGGCTGTCCCGCTCGGCAAAGATGATTTTCTGGTAGAACCATTTTCCCAATAAAACCAGTGAGTGAGGCGTGCCGTCCGCCTTCCATGAATCATAGCCGGGGGTCGCCTGGATGGCCGCTTCGAGGATCGCGATGCGGGCGGGGATCTGCTCGGTGAACCAGGCAAAATGCGCCTGGGCCTCCTCCCGGGTCATTTCCGTGAATTTTTTATGCACCGGCGGCTGAATGAATGGATATTCCATGAAAGGGTTCCCTGCCCACCAGATGGGCCAGAATGGCAACAATTTTCAGCAAAAAATTCGGATACAATATCGTTCCTTGAGATAAATTATGGCCGATTTAAGGTATCCAATCAAGGACCAGCGGAAAAAGTAATCGCACCATTTGTGGAGGTTTGATTGGCGAAACAATCCCCAAATCAGATTGATGTCTACCTCGAGGCTGGCAAGAAACGGACCTTTGCCGGCGCGATTGATTGGCCGGGTTGGTGCCGTAGCGGTCCCACCGAGGAAGCGGCGCTTCAGGCCCTGGTCGAATACGGCCCACGCTATGCCCGCTCCCTGGAAGGTTTCGTGCCCGGGTTCCAGGCGCCAGTGGAAACGTCTCACCTGAATGTAGTTCAGCGGCTTGACGGAAATGCGACGACGGACTTCGGCGCGCCGGATCTCCCCCCGGCCCTCGATTCCAGGCCGGTCAGCGAGGAGGAGTTGCGCCTCTTTCAGAAATTCCTCGAGGCTTCCTGGCGCGCTTTCGCCGTCGCGGTGAAGTTGGCCGAAGGGAAAGAGTTGCGCAAAGGGCCGCGCGGCGGCGGGCGGGAGCTGGAAGCCATCGCCCGCCACGTTTTGGACTCGCATGAAGGCTACCTGGGAGCGCTCGGCTGGAAAGCAAAGAAGTGGGGGGCAGCCGGCCTGGGTCAACAAATCGACCTGGCGCTGCAGGAGGATAGGGAGGCCCTGGCAGCCTCTGCCTGCGGAGAGATCCCGGCGGTCGGCCCACGCGGCGGCGCGCGCTGGTCGCCGCGCTACTTCGTCCGCCGGGCCGCCTGGCACATCCTCGACCACGCCTGGGAGATCGAGGATCGGATCCTATAGGTTGCCTGGTCAGGGTAGGGGCGGACCGATGTGTCCGCCTGGTACTTGCCACGACCAGGTCAATCCAAGATTGGCCGCGGAGCGGGTCGATATATAGGGCGACCCCTACGGCTGGCCAGGACCCGGATCGATTGGCGTAGGGGCGAAGCATTCGGAAAAGCATAGGTCTTTTTTTAGACTCGCTACCCATCCGAATGCTTCGCCCCTTACCAGGTCGATGAAGGCAATTTCACCAGGGAAGAGACAATAATCCGTCAAAGCCGATCACGGTGAAAGGCAATCAATAAAGATAACATCTCGCCCAATGCGTCGGTGAAATCTGGCTCACCCCCGGCATCGCCTCGTGGCACTTCGCCGTCACGTTGGGACAGCGCGCCACGAACGGGCAGCCGGGCGGCGGGTCGATCAGCGAAGGTACCTCGCCGCGCAGACCGGTCTCCTTGCGCGTGCGCAGGCCGGCATGTGGGTCGGGGACGGCGGAGATGAGCAGCCGGGTGTAGGGATGGGCGGCTTCCTGCATGACCTCCTCGCTGGTCCCACCTTCCACCATCCGCCCGGCGTACATCACGATGATCTCGTCCCCGATATAGCGCGCCGACGCCAGGTCGTGGGTCACGTAAAGAAAAGCCAGACCGCGCTCCTCCTTGAGCTGGGCGATCAGGTTGAGCACCCCCATGCGGATCGAGACGTCCAGCATCGAAATGGGCTCGTCGGCCAGGATCAGCTCCGGGTCCACTGCCAGGGCGCGGGCGATGGCCACCCGCTGGCGCTGGCCGCCCGAGAGCTGGTGCGGGTAGCGGCGGGCGATCTCCTCGGGGGGGTTCAGCCCGACCGTACCCAACAGGATGTGGATCTGGTCGAGGCGCTCCGCGCGGATTTCGGCCTTCTTGTGGATGATCAGTGGGCGCTCAATGTGGTGCTCGATGGTATGGACTGCGTTCAAGGAGGCGAAGGGGTCCTGGAAGATCATCTGAACTTTACGCCGGTACTCGCGGCTGGCCTGGCGCGGCTCGTCCTGGATTACGTCGACGCCTTCGAACAGGATCTCGCCGCGGGTCGCCTCGATCAGGCGCGCTACCAGGCGGATCGTGGTGCTTTTCCCGCTCCCAGACTCCCCGACCAGGGCCACCACCTGCCCGCGGCGCACGGCAAAGGAAACGTCCTCCACTGCATGGACGTGGCGCGGCCTCAGCAGGCTGCCCACCGTGAAATATCTGGTCAGGCCGCGCACTTCCAACAAATGTGGGTTTTGCGTGGTCACCGAAGAGCCGATCTCGGATGGTTTTTGTTCCATAGCGCCTTTTCATCACCAATGCTTGTGGGACATGCCTTCTGGTTTGTCCTCCAGAGCGCAAGCGGGGAGGCTTGCGCTACATCAATACAAATGACACGCCACCTCATGTCCCGGCGAAACCTGCTGGATGGCCGGCATCACCTCGGAGCAGATCGCCATTGCTCGCGGGCAGCGCGGGTGGAACGGGCAGCCCTTGGGCGGCGCGACCAGGTCCGGCGGCGCGCCTGCGATGCCGGTCAGCCGGCGCTTCTCCCCCGAGATCGAAGGGAAGGAATTCATCAGCCCCACCGTGTATGGGTTAAGCGGGCGCTCGAAGAGCTCGTGAGCCGGAGCCTTTTCGAGGATGTGTCCGGCATACATGATCGCAAGATAATTCGAGAATTCCACCAGCAGCGACAGATCGTGGGTGATAAAGAGGATCGAGAAGCCCAATTTCTCTTTCAAATTGGCGATCTGCTGGAGGATGTCCTTCTGCACCACCACGTCCAGCGCGGTGGTCGGCTCGTCCATGATCATCAACGGCGGGCTAAGCGAGAGAGCGATGGCGATCACCGCGCGCTGGCGCATCCCGCCCGAAAGCTGGTGGGGATACGAATCCAGCCGCCGCGGGTCGATGCCGACCAGGTCGAACAGGGCCCGGGCGCGCTCCTGGACCTCCGAGCGTGGAAAACCGTGGGTCAGGAGCACGTCGCTGATCTGGTCGCGGATGTGCATCACCGGGTTGAGGGCGTTCATGGCGCTCTGGAATACGATCGAGATGCTCTTCCACCGGAACTCCTCCAGCTCGCCCTCGCTCATCGCAAGCACGTCCCGGTCGCCAAAGCGGACCGCGCCGCCGGTGATCAGCGCCGGAGGGTGGAGGATGCGCAGGATGGCGTGGGCGATGGTTGATTTGCCGCTGCCCGATTCCCCCGCCAGGCCAAACACCTCCCCCTGGCGGACCTGAAAGGATACCCCATTCACCGCCTGGACCGGCCCGCGCGCCGTCAGGTACTCGACGCTCAGGTCGCGCACGTCGAGCAGCGCCAGGTTATTCGGCAGCCTTGCGTACGACGGGGGTTGAGCGTTTCGAGACGACGTGGAATCTCCTGAGGACACGCAAAATCTCCTTCTCGCTGCGCAGGCGTGGGTTGGTTACTTCGTCCATGGCGTAGATCAGCATGGTGGTGGCGAAGGCTACCAGTGCGATGCTCAGTCCCGGCGGCAGGATCGTCCACCAGGCGCCCTGGAGCAGCGCGGAATTGTTGGAAGCCCAAAACAGCATCGTCCCCCACGAGACGGTGTTGACGTTTTCGAAGCCCAGGAACGCCAGGCCGGCGTCCGCCCCGATGGCGTAGGTCACCGCGCCAAAAAAGGACGAAACGACCAGCGAGAGCATGTTGGGCAGAATCTCGGAAAAGATGATATAGGGGCGGCTCTCCCCGCTGACCACCGCCGCAGAGACGAAGTCCTTCTCGCGCAACGTCAGGGTTTGCGAGCGAAAGACCCGCGCCGGCCAGGCCCATCCGGTGAAGGTCAGCACCAGGATTACCGTCAGCGGCCCGGGAGGCAGGAAAGAGGCCAGGGTGATGAGCAGCGGCAGCCCGGGGATGATCAGAAATACGTTGGTGAACAGGTTGAGCACGCCGTCGATCAGCCCGGGGAGGTAGCCCGCGGTCATGCCGACGATCAGCCCGATCAGCGTGCTGAGAAAGCCGACCATAAAGCCCACCGCCAGGCTCATTCGCGCCCCCCACGCGAGCTGGCGGAAAACGTCTTGCCCCTGGCCGGTCGTGCCCAGGATGTGCTCTGCCGACGGGGGCTGGTTCTGGCGCGCCTCCAACCGGCTGGGATCTCCGGGGGCGATCAGTGGGGCAAAGATCGCCACCAGGATATAAATGACGAGGATCGTCAGGCCGATCATAGCCTTGGGCTGCCCGACCAGGCGCCGGAAGGTCTCACGGTTGGCCGACCGTGCCTGTCTACCGGCGGTTTTCTTCGGGGCTGCTCCTTCTCCGATCGCCGGGGTCAGCGCCTGGGGATTCTCGGCATCCGCGGGAACGGGATTGACATTCGCCATAACCGCATCCTTTTCCCGTTCAGGCGGCTCGCACCCTCGGGTCTAGCCGGATGTACAGAAGGTCCACGATCAGGTTCGCGCCGAGGACCGCCAGGGTGATCATGAAGAACAGGGCCTGCATGAGGGGATAATCGTGAGTGGTCACCGCTCGCACCAGGTAAAATCCAAGCCCGGGGTAAGAGAAGACCATCTCGGTCAGCAGTTGGCCGCTGAGGATAAAGCCAACCGACATTCCGAACTGGGTGAAGTTGGGCAGGATCGCGTTGCGCATGGCATAGCCAAACATCACCCGCCACTGAGAAAGCCCCTTGGCTTCAGCCATGGTGATGTAATCCTCGTCGAGGACGGCGATCATGGTGCTGCGCATGCCCATCATCCAGCCGCCCACCGAAACCAGGATGATGGTCAACGCCGGCAGGATTATGTGGAAACCCACGCTTTGATAATATTCCAGGGTCGGCCCGGGAGAGATATCGTCCGAGTAGGCGTGGGCCATGGGAAACCAGCCCAGCTCGAATCCCAGGAAGAAAAGGGCCACCATTGCCAGCCAGAAATAGGGGAACGAACCGAAAAAGCTGGTCAGTCCGGGGAGGGTGCTGTCCAGCAGCCCGCCGCGCCGCCAAGCGATGACCACCCCGAGCACCGTGCCCAGTACGAAGCTGAGGACCAGGGTGACCGTTCCGAGCAGGATGGTCCAGTACAGGCCGGTGCCGATGATCGTGCTGACTTTGACCGGGTACGAGGAAATCGACAGGCCAAAATCCAGGCGGATGGCGTGGCTGAGATACTGGAGGTACTGCTTCCAGAGCGGATCGTTGTTGAACCCAAACGCCGCGCGAACCGCCTCGATCTGCGAAGGCGTAAGCTGGCCGCGCATGCGCGCCACGAGCGCGGTCACCGGGTCTCCCGGCATGGTGCGCGGAAGGAGGAAGTTGATCGTCAGAGACGCCCAGACCGCTGCCAGGTAGAGACTGAGCTGCCGAAGGATATATTTCATGAGAAATTAGTTACCAGGTTGCTTGGTTCTTAGTCAATCGGGCCAGGAACCGATTTGGGCTGCCCCGGCTATTCCAGAGCAGCCCCAAAAACCATCTTCTACTTGGGCTTAACTGTGGTGATCAGGATCAGGGTGTTCATCGCGTTGGGCGGCGTATTGAACGGCGAGCCGGTCACGTAAGGGTTATCCTTGGTAGGGAAATCGGTGAAGCGGGCCGTATTGTACTCGTACCAGTCCGGGCCCGGGAAGAGCGGCAGCGCCGGGGCGTCCTTGACGAAAATCGCCTGAATCTGGTTCATCAGCTCCTTTTGCCTGGCCGGATCGGAGGTCTGGGCGAACTGTT
>DATKLX010000071.1:0-19077 GCA_035542155.1 Anaerolineaceae bacterium | reverse complement strand
GCTTCTGGGGAAAGGTTGCTCATACAATTCGATTTTAACCACATGTGGGCCTTTGTGCAACATCAGGTTCGTCGAATATAATTTACCGATGCGATATATTTGTCGAACGCTGGTTCTTATATTCACCATGTTCTGGAGCGTCGCAAGCAATGGTTGGCCCGCTCCACAGCGATCCGTTCTGCTTCAATCCACACCATCCGCAGCCAATCTGTATACGCCAGATCCTGGTGAGTTCCAGGTTCGCATTCATCCCGATGGGCCGCTGTATGTGGGCGATATCATCAGTTTCGAGATTTCCTCCCCGGCCGGCTCCCAACTCACCCCGCAAAATGTCCATGAAGTCCAGGCCTGGGTCGAGGGACCTATCTCATCTGTGCCAGTGCAAGATCTCGTCCAGCGCCGGATCGGCTCGGCAAATTTTACGACGAGCTTTAACCCACCCGGGCTTAACGCGACTCTTTCCTGGGCCTGGGATACAGGCTCCCTGGAGCCGGGTTGGTACCAGGTCACCTTCGCCACGGACCCAACCAGTTTCACCTGGGAGGAAAATATCCAGTTGCTCCCAGGCGAACAGCTTCTTTCGGCGCAGCAAGGAGCGCACTGGGCAAGCGTTGAAACCAATTGCTGCCAGCTTAATTACATCACCGGTACGCAAGCCGAGCGCGATCTCTCTATCCTGGAGCAGATCGCGGATGAAGAGGCGAATAAGGCCGCCGCTCAGATGGGGGTCGATCTCAATGCGCCCCCGGCGAATAGAGCGAATGCTCCATCCTCTCTATCCAAGAAACCGGTGGTAGTCAACCTCATTCCACGCGTGATCGGGAACGGCGGGTTCACCACCGACCAAATCTATATTTCCTACCTGGATCGTAATTACGCCGACAGCACCTTTCGGCAGGTCCTTCATCACGAGATCATCCACGTCCTGGATGCCAAATTGGGCGGCGATCTCCGCCCCGCCCTTTTTGTGGAAGGGCTGGCTGTGTACGAAAGTGGGGGCCATTTTAAACCCGAGCCGATCGTGCCCCGCGCCGCTGCGGCGGTCGACCTGGGCCTCTACCTGCCGCTCAAACCTTTGATCGACTCGTTTTACAGCTCCCAACATGAGATCGGTTATCTGGAAGGTGCGGCGCTGGTCACCTACCTGGTCCAGACTTATGGTTGGAAAGGTTTTAATGATTTTTACCGTGACATCCATGCCACCAAAGATGGAACCCAGTCCACTCCGATCGACAATGCCCTGCAAAAACACTTCCAGATTACCCTGGTCCAGCTCGAAAACCGGTTCATCCAGTTCTTAAAATACCTGCCGGTCACTGAAGATAACAAGAAGGATCTCCAGGACACGATCCAGTATTACGACACCGTGCGGCGTTACCAGGAAGTGCTCGACCCATCCGCCTATTTTCGCCAGGTCTGGTTACCCAACGCAGATCAGATGCGCAAACGCGGAATCGTCGCCGATTACCTGCGCCATCCTGAAAACCCGGAGAATATCGGCCTCGAAAGCCTGCTGGTCGGCGCGGACGCGGATCTGCGCAGCGCACGCTATGACCGTCTCGAAGCGACCCTCAAGCAGGTGCCTCAGGAAATTACTACCTATTCTTCCATATCCCCCATCCTACAGATCCTTGGCCCAGAGCCAAAAAACTTTTACCTCTCCATCTGGGAAAAGTAAAGAAGACGAGAACAGAGAACCGTCCCGAGGTATTCTTCAGGGCGGTTCTCGGCTCTCAATTTCGGTTCTCGTTGCTATTTTATGGGCATCCAGGGATGAAGGGGAAAAACCGGCACCACATATTGTTTGCGTCGATGTAATAAAACACCCCACCGCAAACGCAGGCAATGAGCAGCAGGATCCCCAGGACGATCAGGATGACGGTTAATGGGGATCGCCGTTTGGGCTCTGCAACCCCTTGAGATGGGCCAGAAGGCACCTGCCCGGAATAAGCAGGCGGAGGCGGCGCCGGGTGGGGCGGCTGGTAGGCGCTGCTTTGCGGAGGCGACGCAGACGCAGAGGCTTGCGAAGGATTCGCCGCGACAGGGGGTGGGGGAGGCGGCGCAACAGCCGCCGTCTGAGGGGACTGCGGGCGGAAAGCTGCCGCGGCGACCGTGGCGTCCGGGTCGAAGGCGACCTCCTCAAAAACCATGTTGACGTGCTCTCCAAGAGTGATCATATCCCCGGCGCGAAGGATGTAAGGTCCCATCAGACGCTGGCCGTTTACCGTGGTCCCGTTGGTAGAGCCAAGGTCTTCCAGGACGTACCCTCCCGCCTGGAGCACCAGCCGGGCGTGCCGCCGGGAGATTTCGGCATCGTTGATCACCACATCATTGCTGAGATCGCGCCCCAGAAAAATCTCACTCTTTTCCAGAGGGGCAACCTTCCCCTGGTTGGGTCCTGACTGCATAACAAGCTGATAGCTCGGACCTGCCATACTCTCCTCCTCAAGGTTGGTAATACCAGTTTACAAATTTTGACCGAAAATGTCAAACATAATTCATCTGGTAACCGAAAATGTCCCCGAATGCTGCGCTGACCCGTTCCACGATAGTTTCCATTCCAGGCACAGGTTGCAGGAAATCTGCCAGGCTGACCATGGCTACCTGCTCTAACCCGCAGGGGATGATTCCGCTCCAGTACTCAGGGTCAGGATCGACGTTCAAGGCAAACCCATGACGGGAAACCCCATGCACATCCACTTTTACCCCGATGGAGGCCAGCTTTGCCGGGCTGACGCGTAAAGCCGGGTCACAACGCAGGCAGCGCTGGTACACCTCGGGCTGGATCCAGACCCCGGTTGATCCCTTGACCTGGCCCGTCGCCAAGCCGAAGGTAGATACCGCCTGGATAATGACATCCTCAAGGCGGCGCACGTAGCCAACGTAATCGGCCTGTGGGAGTCGGTCTCCCTGCCAGCCGCGGACTGGCGCCAGCGGCAGGATCGGGTACCCCACCAACTGTCCCGGACCATGATAGGTCACATCGCCGCCGCGGTCCACCCAATGGACCTCCACGCCGCGTTTAGCCAGCTCTTCTGGCCCCCAAAGCAGGTTGTGCGCATTGGCGCGCCGGCCGAAGGTGTATGTATGAGGATGCTCGAGCAGCAGTAGAGTGGGCGACTCCGTGCCCTGCGCAACGCCGGCCGCAATCTGGTTCTGCAGGTCCCAGGCTTCCTGATAAGGAAGAATACCCAGCCAGCGCACTAAACAATTTGTATTCAAAGTCTCCACAAAACACAATTGTACATCAAACCAAATCGTATTAAGATGGTGTATGAATAGAACTTCAGGAATCTCCGTGAGATGATCTATCACGGGAAATCCCAAAGAATTCCTTCCTGCAAAGGAGTCAATTATGAATCTTGATAAATTTACGCAGAAAGCACAAGAAGCGATTATTTCCGCACAAAGCCTGGCCTCAGATCTGGGCCATCAAAACATCGAGCCTGCCCATCTGCTGCAGGCCTTGCTGAACCAGGAAGAAGGAGTGGTACCAGCGGTGGTTACCCAGGTCGCAGGGAGTCCCAATGCCCTGCGGGAGGATGTCCGCCGCGACCTGGAGAGCCGTCCGAAAGTTTACGGCGCCAACACCCAGGTTGGCCTATCGCGCCAGGCGACTAACGTGCTGGACGCGGCGGAGCGCTACGCCCGTGGGATGCAGGACGAGTACACCTCCACCGAACATATTTTGCTCGGTTTAACCGATGACAGTACCGAAGGGCGACGGCTGAGCAAGTATGGTTTGACCAAGGACGCCATTCTCAAGGCGCTGTCCAGCATCCGCGGGACCCAGCGGGTGACCTCACAGAACCCAGAAGAGACCTACCAGGCCCTTGAGAAGTACGGCCGTGACCTGACCGCTGCCGCCCGGCAGGGTAAGCTCGACCCGGTGATCGGCCGCGACGAAGAGATTCGCCGTGTCGTCCAAATTCTCTCCCGGCGGACCAAGAACAACCCGGCCCTGGTCGGCGACCCAGGCGTGGGCAAAACCGCTATCGTCGAGGGACTGGCCCAGCGGATCGTCAACGGCGACGTCCCCGAGGGTTTGAAGAATAAGCGCCTGATGCAGTTAGATATGGGTGCTCTGGTTGCGGGGGCAAAATACCGGGGAGAATTTGAGGAACGGCTCAAAGCCGTCCTCAAAGAGATCACCGATGCGGAGGGTGAAATCATTCTTTTTATCGACGAGATGCACACGGTGATCGGGGCCGGAGCTGCCGAAGGGGCGATGGATGCGGGTAACATGCTCAAGCCGATGCTGGCCCGCGGCGAGCTGCACCTGATCGGTGCGACGACTCTGGACGAGTACCGCAAGCACGTCGAAAAAGATCCCGCTCTGGAACGGCGCTTCCAGCCCGTCATGGTCGAAGAGCCTTCGGTCGAGGACACCATCAGTATCCTGCGCGGTCTCAAACAGCGCTATGAGGTCCATCACGGGGTGCGCATCACCGATCCGGCTGTGATCGCCGCGGCGACGCTCTCCGCCAGATATATTACCGACCGGCACCTGCCGGATAAAGCAATCGACCTGATCGATGAGGCCGCGGCTCGCCTGCGCACTGAGATCGATTCCAAGCCGCAGGCTCTGGATAATGTCGACCGTCAGATCATGCAGCTCGAGATCGAGCGTGAAGCGCTGCAGAAAGAAAAAGACAAAGCCTCGCTGGCACGGCTCGAAAAGATCGAAAAAGATCTGGCCAACCTGCGCGAAGAGGCCAATCAGCTCAAAGCCCGCTGGCAGACCGAGAAGGAAGCCATTGCCGGCATCCGCGATACCAAGGAAAAGATCGAACAGACCACTCGAGAAATGGAGCAGGCCGAGCGCCAGGCCAACCTGGAAAAAGCCGCTCGCCTGCGCTACGGCGAGCTGCGCGAGCTGGAAACCCGCCTGGTGGAGTCTGAGAAGCGGCTCAAAGAAATCCAGGGGGACGACCCCCTGCTTAAGGAAGAAGTTGACGCCGAAGAGATCGCCGAGATCGTCTCGCGCTGGACGGGAATCCCCGTCTCGCGCCTGATGGAAAGCGAGATGCAAAAGCTCCTCCACATGGAAGAACGGCTTGGCGAGCGCGTCGTGGGGCAGGAAGAAGCCGTGCGAGCCGTCTCCAATGCCGTCCGCCGCTCGCGAGCCGGCCTGCAGGACCCCAACCGCCCGATCGGTTCCTTCATCTTCCTCGGACCCACGGGGGTGGGAAAAACCGAGCTGGCCCGCGCCCTGGCTGAATTCCTCTTCGACGACGAGCGTGCAATGATCCGCATTGACATGAGCGAATACCAGGAAAAGCACACCGTCTCCCGCCTGATCGGCGCGCCACCCGGATATGTGGGCTATGAAGAAGGGGGGCAGCTCACCGAGGCGGTCCGGCGGCGGCCCTATAGCGTGGTTCTGTTCGACGAGATCGAAAAGGCTCATGCGGAAGTCTTCAACGTTCTCCTCCAGTTGCTGGACGATGGCCGCCTGACCGACGGTCAGGGGCGAACGGTCGACTTCCGCAATACAGTGGTGATCATGACCAGCAATCTGGGCAGCGAGCTGTGGATCACCGGCGAGATGGTCAGCCGCGACCAGATCACGCACGTACTCCAGTCCTATTTCCGCCCGGAGTTCCTCAACCGCATCGATGAGATCGTCGTCTTCCACTCATTGTCCCGCGATGACCTGTCGAAGATCGTGGATATCCAGCTCAAACGCGTCTCAACCCTGCTGGCCGAGCGTGGGTATAAGCTGGAGGTCACTGAGGCAGCCCGCGAGTACCTGGCCGATACGGGCTACGATCCAGTTTTCGGCGCCCGGCCGCTCAAACGGGTCATCCAGCGCGAGGTGCTGGACCCGCTGGCTATGCGAATCCTGAACGGAGATTTCCACCAGGGCGACACCATCCAGGTCGACCGCGGCAAGGAGGGTCTGACCTTCACCGCGGTCCCCCAGGCAGAAGCGGTCAGCTAGAAACAAAGGAGCAGGGCTGCATACCCCAGGGCTTTCGCCTCCACCGCTGCGCAAGCATCTTCCTCGCCAGCTTCGAAGCATTCAGCCGCCTCGCGCATCCCGCGAGTAAAGCGGCGACCTTGCTCGTGTTTAATAAGCATCCCTCCAAATCCAGGAAAAATCCGGGGCGCACCTCCCCGCCGGCTTCCAGGGTCCGAGCGGCGATCTCCAATGAAGCGATCACACGGTGCTCGGATCTGAGCACATCCGTTGTTCTCATCCTGGTCATCCTTTCTTTCGCGAAATTCTTGAACCCAGTGTGTGCGAAAACAGGCGGCGTTTCTTTGCGCTGCCGCAAGGAGGGAGAGGGTCAGTGAAGGACCAGGGGAAGGAAGATCTGAGGAGAAGAAGATGGTGGAGAGATCGAAGTGGGAGTGGGAGTCGGAGTGGGAGTCCGAGTGGCGAGGCTGAGATAATTGACCGTCTGGGTTGAATCGACCTGGGACCGGTCCCAGGTGAAGATATGCGGTTTCTGCTGCAGATCCAGAGCAAGAGAGGCTGCATGGCCGCCGGCAGCAAAGCTGCCAACTTTGGAGATGTCCCATTCCCCGGTGCCAATCTCCGCAGCATACCAGAGGCTATTCTGTGTAACATCCTTATAGGTTAGGTGGGCTCGATCCTGCTCATCCAGGACCAGGGCAATCCCACCCTCGATGCGGCTGACAGGATCGATCTCATCGTCGGTCCAGGTACCATCATGTTTTGAGGCAAGATGCAGAGTAAAGCCACTTCCGCCAGAAGGCGCGCCTTCGTAGGCGATATGGGGAATATAGCTTTTATCAAAAGCCAAGACTACGCTGTTCCCAGGGACCTTTCCGGCCGCCTCGACCGGATCGATTGTCCATGGAGATCCTTCTATCGCATAGATCAAATCACGATCCGCTTCGAGGTAAGCCAGGGATAAAATGTCACTTGAATCGATTCCCAATGAAGGGGAAATTTGGGGTCCAGAGAAATTCTTAGGCAGACCCCAACCTTTTAAGCTTGAGTACTTATAGATTTTGACTGTACCCGTTTGGTCTAGAAAACTGACTGCAGGATTGCCCAAATAATCCATGCGCACGTTGATATGATCCGCTTTTCCAACATTATAAGCCACGGTATTCCACGGAAGCAGATTGCCACTAGATTTCGACGCGCAGCGCACGTCGACCTGGCCTTCGTTGGTCCGGATCGAATAAACAATATACGGATAACCACCCTTGTCCAGGGCCATATCGAAGGAGGGACCAATCTCGCCGCCTATTTCAATCGTCTCGTACACCCACTCGCCATTCTGGAGAACCGCATAATTCAAACCGGCCGGCTGGCTGCTGGCATACCCTGGCGGCCAACCGATAAAGGCAACGTGGGCCTTGCCGGTTGAATCGATTTGGAGAGGAGTCTCGGAATCCGTGGACGCGACGCCAATCGGTTGGGAGGTCCAGATTTCCGTCGAATCGACTTTCAATGCGGAAGCCGGAGAGGAAAGGCCAGAAAGGATACAAACCACAAGCAGCAGTGCGAAGAAGCCGTGATGAGATTTCAACGCTGCCCACCTTTCCCCGACTCGACTGATGGGATAAAAGCAGATTTTCTCTTATCACAATTCTAGAGGAAATGGATTTTTGCGCAAGTCGAAAGGGCGTAAATTTGCTTATTGTTTCGAGAACAACGTGGAATCAGCCAGGATGCCCAGGTCGGGCGCAGATTGGGTAGCAGCGGCGAGGATGGGCGGCATCATTTCCGGTCCGGATTGGATACGGTTTCTGAAACCTGCAATTCTTCATCCCCCTCCTTGCGCGTCCTGGCTTCCGCGCGGGCAAAGGCGGCGAGGATGCTCTTGTTCAATTTCAGCAGCGCCAGGGAAATCGCCACGAGCCCACCCAGGACGAACAGCCAGTCGCGCAGGGTCTTATCCATGAAGCGCAGGGTGACCATATACGCGATCCACTCGAGCGCCGGCGACCGCACCTGGGCCTGGGTCAGCAAATGCGCCACCCCAAAATCCAGGAAGGTCAATCCGGCCACGAAGAGCAGCATCCACAGGCGCACCGGCAGGCTGGGGTTCAGCCATTTCCAGAAGCTGGTGCGGTAGAAGATCAAAACCAGGTCTAGCCCCATGCGGAGCGTGTTGCGCAGATCGATCCGCCCCCAACCCTCACGGCGAAAAGCGACGTCCACCGGGACTTCGCCAAGCCGGTAGCCCAGACGCTGGATCGCCACCAGCAGCTCGATGTCGAAGGCAAAACGGGCGATGGTCAGCTTGGGAAAGGTTTTATCCAGGACTTCCCTGCGAAAGAGCTTGATCCCGGTCTGGGTATCGGACACATCGATGTTAAGGAAGAAGCCGGTCAGTGCCCGGTACGCGCGGCTGGCGATCCTGCGGTGGAGGGGGTACGTCAGGTTGGATTCGCGGCTGTGTTTCGAACCGACCAACACATCCACTTTCTGTTTTTCCAGTCCGGCCAGCAGCGAATGGATGACCGAAGGATGGATCTCCATATCGGCATCCAGAAATACGATCAGGTCTCCGTGGGAATGCTCGAAAGCATGCAACAGCGTCCGGCCTTTTCCCAGATTTTCCGGGTTGTGGATCAGGAAGACGTTGAGTTTCTGGCGCGCAATGGCGGCAACGATTTCCGCCGTCCGGTCCTGGCTCCCATCATCCACGACGATGACTTCATACTTTAACTCCGTCAGGGATTTGGCAAGCTCATCGAGGGTGACACCGATGACAGCTTCTTCGTTGTAGGCAGGGATCAGGACGCTCAACATGCGGTTACTCCACGCTTGATGATTATTTTTGTAAATCCGGCTGACTGCCGGCCAGAGTATAAATCTGGGCAAACCCCGAGTCAGTCATGCAGACCAGTCCGGCGGACATTTTTAGATTGAAAGCGATCTCGTTGGGATCCTTAGCGCGGGCCAGGTCGAATAGGACCAGGACCGACTTTCCGCTCAACAGCGACGCGCGCAGCGTGTTGAAATCGGCGTCAAAACCGGTGCGAGCCTGGGTTGTCGCCGCGTCGACCGGTGTGGGGGTCACGTAGGCGGGTCTCCCGGTCAGGAGGTAAACGACCGCCGGCTTATTGGTGTAGATGATTACCGGGGGCATTTTCTGGATCGATTGGATCACGGATGACTCGACGATCCCCTGGTAGGCAAATCCCTGGCCCTGATGGCCAAGCTGGTTGACTACACGCAGACCGTCCTTCACGCTGACCACGGCCAGCGCCAGGGCAAGCAGCGCCAGCCCGGCTCGCGCACCGGACTTCCGCCAGGAGATTCCCTGTTTCAACCGCTCCCAGAGCCAGGCTATGGCGCTGATCACGAGGATCATCAAGGGGATAAAGGCCACCGAGAGGATGCGCGCATCCAGCGGCGTGCTGGCATCGATCAGGCTGATCGATAGGATCAGAAAAACAATGTACACCCAGACGTGGACGGCCAGT
Organism: Anaerolineaceae bacterium; assembly: GCA_035542155.1. Classification (GTDB taxonomy): domain Bacteria; phylum Chloroflexota; class Anaerolineae; order Anaerolineales; family Anaerolineaceae; genus DATKLX01. Next base: position 9,660 of record DATKLX010000071.1, on the reverse strand, counting down.
GCGAACGCGGTGGACAGGGCCGGGGAGATAGCGGAGCCGGTTTTCCGGGCGCGAACCTGACGCAAGAGGACCCAGAGCGAAAAAACAGCCAGAACAGGGAGGACGGCCAGAGAGAGCGCACTGAGCAGCCGCCCCCAGAAGGGTTGGGCGGCGAGCAGATCGTCGGGGGCCAGCCAAGCAAGCAGGTTTTTGAGCGCCTCAAACAGTTCCGCCGGGGAGATGGGATGCCAGACAACCAGCCGGTTGGCGACGGTCCCGCTGGATGCCAGCGAAACCAGGCTCCAGACGATCACGGGCAGCAGCGCGCCTGCCCCAAAGAGGGTCACTTCCGGGAAAAACGAGCGAATGGGGACTGTGAATAATCCCGGCGATGAAGGAGGGCGGCCCGGCGGGGAATCCGCTGCGCCACCCCAGCGGACATCGAGCAGAAAGAAAACCAGGAGGATGCTGGCCACCAGGCTCAAGCCGACGTAGCGCGCCAGATACGCCAGCCCACAAACCAGGCCGGCGGCCACCAGGCCCGGCCAGGTGCGCTTCTCGAAGAAAATTGCCAGGGCCAAAAACCCGGCCAGAAACAAAGTGATAAACAGCGGCTCGCTGAGATAATAGGAATATACCCCGAGGAGGATATCAGAAAACGCAAAAACCAGCGCCCCGAGCCAGGAAAATACTGGCGAACGGGTGATGCGGATAAGGAGTAGCCCAACCAGGAAAGCATCCAGGCCAAACAGGAAGACGATCAGCCCCCGGCCGGTGGAAAGCATGGCTGGCACAGTGTTGCCGAAAAAAAGCCCCAAAAGGGCCAGGCTAAAAGACATCAATGGGGGAAAATGGGTCAGCGGCTTTAATTCTCCTCCACCCGAGGTCCGCGTGTACCCGTTACCTGAAAGCAGGTTCACTGCCCCATTCACGTAGGACGCCGAGTCGTTGGTCAACCCTAGACCGTATGGCGTGCTCCGGTACAGGGCAAACAGCCCGGAAATCGCAATCAGTACCAGGCCAAAGGTGAACCAGCGCCGGGAAATTTGAAAACGTAACCAGGGTTTCGATCGATCCACCATCCTGTCATCCATCAGTTGAGTTTACGCATCACACAGAACACAGCTTTTCCCTTTTCAACCCTGACCAGCTCGGGCGCATCCGGCTGGATGACCTGGTCAAGATTGGTGCGTGTGGTGAGAAGCAAGTACTTATCCACAGACGGATAACGGACCGCATCGGTACCGTAATCGTCATAGGAGGCGACGGTCACATTGGGAGAGGCATACTCCTTGGCAGCCATGGGCTGCCTGACCACATACACGTTGGCAGGCTGAGCCGAACGAGCCTGGAATTCCGTCATTGCCTGGCGATAGCAGGTCAGCCAGAACTCAGTCTCGAACCGGCGGAAGGCTCCATTCGTCCCTCCCACCAGCGAATTGTAATACGCATATTGATAGGGGTGCAGGCTGACCAGGCCAATCAAGCCCGGCAAGGCGAGGACGGCCAAAGCAAGGTTCAAAACAACCCGGGAGCGAATGAGGCGCTCGAGATATTGGAAAGAAAGCCCGACGAAAACAAAGACAGGCGGGATGACGAACATAAAATGCCGGAAACTATCATATACCGGGGGGTGAAGAAGAACCACGTACAGCATCGGCACCAGAAACCACAGGAAAACCTGGAGCATGGACCGCCAGTCCAGCCTGCGGCGAAAGATTTGAACCACCGCCAGCGCCAGCCCGCCAACAGCCAGGACCAACACGGGCTCGGTCAGGGTCAACGCGATCTGGCCAGGAAGAAAGCTGGCCGGGAGTTTATCGGACATGTAGACCTGGCCGTTGTAGAGCACAGGCAAGATCACCGGGTTGTTGGCCATATGCTGGAAATCAGCGAAGAACCGGGATACAGGGCTGTCCCATAAATACGGCCAGCTCAGATACGTCACCAAAAGGGCGACCGTTCCGTACAGGATCACGCCCAACCATGAGCGCTGGCCGGGTTGGAGGAGAAAATAAAACACCACCAGCGCTCCCGCCAGTGGGCCCAACACACGGATAGAGGTTACCATTCCGAGCGCGGTTCCACCTACCAGGGCGAGTAGCAGCAGCGCATGCAAGCTTTGCCCGCGCACCCGCCAGGACGGCGTCGTGGGAAGCGGTGAAAAAACCCACGCGATCCATTGGATGCATTTCCCGAATGGATACGGCCATAAAACGATCAAAGCATCGACCACCAGGAGCACGATCGAAATACCGGTCAGACCGATCCGCAACCAGCGGAAAAGCGTCAGACCTTTTTGAACATAGGCGGCTTCGGGAATGGTCGCCGCGTTCCGGGCAATCAGGGCATAAACCCGCGCGACCAGCGTTCCGGGCGCCGCGTTGTGCGCCTGGTGGATAGATTGGGCTAGCAGTTGTTCGAGGGGACCTGCCAGCACCCTCAGAATCAAGGTAATGCCCAGCACCACCAGGGACCCGACCAACAACAGCCTGATTTTTCTATGAGCTTTCTCTGCTTCAACGGCCTGGTCCGCCGCTAAGGCCGCCGGTTTAGCCTGGAAGCGATCCACCATAGAAAAACCGGCGAGGACCGCCGCGAGAAAGAACACCATGAAGGGCATGTCTTTGGGGTCGATCCAGGCGAAGCCCCACAGGGTCGGCTGTGAGGTAAAGAGGAGAACGGCCGCAAAGGCAGCCCAGGAGCTTATCCAGCGTTTGAGTAAATAATAAAGGAGGATAGAACCGATGAGAAATGTGAGAAAATTAACCAGGTGCCAGATATCGCTCTCACGGGCCGGCAAAATGACCTTTCCGAGGGCAACGAACGGATCGGCGAGAAGCAGGTAAGCGGGGCCGTAGAAGCGGTGGTCGGTCGGACCGTAGGACTTTTGTAAATCGAACTGCCCTGCGATCCGGTCCTGGATCGAATACGCCGAACTGACCGCGCTGGCATAGCGGTAGAACAGGGGTTCATCCCAGGTCACTCCAAAATCCTGGAAAACAAAACCCGCGACGATAACGTTGATGAGAATCAACAGGACGATGGGCCTGGTAAACGGGCGAAACAGTTTCGAAATCATAGATTCCAGTCCGGTTGTGCCTGAATCATAACACATCCGCATATTCCCCTTGACATTTCTTTCGAGGGAGGGTTCAATTAGCCAGGATCGGCCCAAGTCACGGACATAATTGGGCAAATAACTTCACGATGGAGAAAATCATGTCTCGCTTGAATGTACTTGCCAGAGGATTATTCATAGTGATCCTCCTGGTCGGCATCTCAGCCTGCACAACAGCCACACCCACTGAAGTCCCTCCCACCGAAGCCCCCGCAATCGTTCAGCCCAGCGACACGCCCTTCCCCAGTGATACCCCGGCCCCAACGGAGCCACCTCCAACCGATATGCAAGTCACCGAGGGGACTCTGCCGACCGAAACCCAGGGCACTTTGGCAGCCACAACTCCACAGGCCGTGACGACGCCTATCGTTATCACAACCCCGGGAGCCGCCTCATCCGTTGCAGATAAGTACCAGTACATTGGGCAAAATCTGGCGGACCGCATCCAGGTTCGGCCGGGAACACCGCTGACCATTGTCTGGACGGTCAAAAATGCCGGAACAACTGGCTGGACAACACAATACACGCTCCGCTATTTCTCAGGGGTTAAAGCAGAAAAGGATTCGTACAATTTCGCCAAAGCCGTTCCGGCCGGGGGGACAACCACACTCACCGTCTCGATCATCGCCCCGACCGCTCCCGGCGATTATTCCACCTGGTGGAAGCTGACCAATCCCCAATTGCAGAATTTTGGCGACGTAGATTTTTATTTCACGGTGACCAACACGCCGGTCAAAGGCACGTCGACCCCAACCAAGTAGCTCAACCCTTCACCGCGCCGGCGGTCATCCCGCTTACAATGTAGCGTTGAAAGATGATCCCCAAAATCACCGGGGGGAGCGCCGCGAGGATGCCGCCGGCCATCATCCCATTGACGTTGGTCACGTAGCGGCCGACAAACTCAGCGATCGCCACCGGAGCTGTCTTAGCAGCCAGAGTGCTGGTGAAGATCAAGGCGTAAAAGAATTCATCCCATGCCAGCAGGAAAATAAACATCGCTGTGGAGACCAGGCCCGGGATCGAGATGGGCATCACCACGCGCCATAAGATACCCAGCCGCGAGCAGCCATCCAGGCGGGCAGCTTCTTCCAGCTCCACCGGGACGGTCTGGAAGAACGCGGCCATCATCCAGATCGCGTATGGGAGAGCAAAGGTCATATAGGCAATGATCAACACGATGGGCTTATTGACCAGTTGCAGGCTTGAAGCGATGATAAAGAGCGGGATGACCAGGGAAACCTCGGGGATCATGCGCGTCCCGAGGATGCCGACCTGGATCACCCGGTTGAGCTTGAAGGGAATGCGCACCAGGGCATAGGCTGCCAGGCTCCCCAGACCGATGCAGATCAGCGTCACCGCCGAGGCGATCTTGAGCGAGTTCAAGATTGCCACCCCGAAAGTGCGCGGCACGGAGGCAGCCGCGCCGGAGGGAAAGATGATATCCAGGTAGTTGTTCAGCGTGGGGTGTTGCGGGATCCAGTGGATGGGGACGGTGAACAACTCAACCTGGGTGGACAGGCTGGCGCTGAACAGCCATAAGAGCGGGGCGAAAATGAAAAACAGGACCGGCAGGGTCAGCAGGAAGAGGAATATCTTATTGATGAGCTTGCGGCTGCGCATTATTGCGTCTCCTCCGGCCGGTACAGGAAGCGGATAAAGATAAAGGCCATCAGGATGGTAAAGATCGAGATCAGGAAGGACAAAGCAGCCCCGGTCCCCTGCTTCCCAAAGGTGAACGTATTCAGATAAGTCAGGTAAGTGATCGTCACGGTCTTGAAGGCCGGGCCGCCGGCGGTGATGATATAGGCGATATCGAACACCCGGAAAGCGTCGACCGTGCGGACGATGAGCGCGACCAGAATGGCAGGACGGAGCAGCGGCAGGCGGATCTGCCAGAAACGCTGAAAAGCATTGGCCCCATCCACCGCGGCGGCTTCGTCAAGCTCCGCCGGAAGGGTCGCCAGCGCAGATTGGAGGATCAAGGCGACGAACGGCATGGTATGCCACACATCCGCCAGGATCACCAGGTTCATCGCTGCCTCAGGCAGCGTGAGCCAGGGGACGTAGTGCTTGATCAGGCCCAGCTGCATCAGCAGACCGTTCAGGGCCCCAAAGTCGGCGTTGTAAATCCAGCGCCACATGGCCCCGTTGACGATGGTCGGCACAGCCCAGGGAATGATCAGACTGAAACGGATGAACTGCCAGCCCCACGGGTGGGAATGGATCAACTGCGCGATTGCGAGCCCGAGGACCAATTCGATGCTCACGGAAACGACCGTGAAATAGAAAGTCCGCCCAATCGTTTCCCAAAACGTGCGGTCAGCGATCAGCTGGGTGTAATTGTCCAGGCCGATAAAAGTACGGGTCTGATTGATCCCGGTGGGAGCGTTAAAAAAGCTCAGAATGAAGGTGGAGAGGATCGGCCAGAGAGTCACCCCCAGGATCACGATCAGGCTTGGCAGGATTAACAGCCAGGCGATCCGCGCGTCCTGCTGGCGGAGAGAAAGGCGGTGTTTGGGAATCGAGCGGGAGAGGACGGACATCTTTGATCGTTCCAGGGTGGATTCACCCCGTGAGGATTGCGGCTCCACGGAGCGAACCCACCCATTGATCGGGGAAATGCAGCTTACTTCTTGGCCAGCTCGACCCACTTGGCAGCGGCATCGTCCAGGGCCTGCTTGGGCGATTTGACGCCGGTCAAAGCTTCCTGGATAGCCAGCTGCAGCGCGGCAGAGCCTTCGTTATAGTAGGGCACGGTTGGCCGCTCATTGGCGTATGGGAACTGGGACAGGAAAGCGGGAACGGTGACCGGGTTGGTGGGCGTAGCCGCCTTCAGTTTTTCCAGGCTGTCTCCCTGGAAATCCGTTTGCCAGACAGGCAGCATCTCGGCAGAGTACCTGGACTGAACATCGTTGCTGGCAATATAGGTCAGGAACTTCCAGGTCTGGTCTGCATACGGTGAAGTCGCCATAATGGCGAAGGAGCTGGAGCCGTCCACACTGGAGCCTTTCACGCCGGCTTTCGCACCCGCGTCAAAAACGGGCATCGGCGCAAAGGCGGCTTTGCCTACAATCTGGGACTTGGAAGCGTCGGTCGAATCACTATACTGGAACAGCCAGTTGACCGCGAACGCGCTCTTACCCGCCAGGAAGTTGGCTTCCACCGCATTTTCGTCAGAAGAGACCGAGCTGGGATTGGTCAGGCCATCGTCGATGGACTTCTTCATCCAGGTCAGGACCTGGACGCCTTTATCATCGTTGAAGGCCGGCTTGCCATTCGAATCGAGGAAGGCGCCGCCATTGCCGTACAGCAGCACTGCGTAGTCGCAGACTACCCCTTCTTTCTGGTTCCAGGACCAGATGATGGGATACTCCACGATGCCCTTATCTTTTATGGTCTTCGCCTGGGCGACGAGTTCTTCCCAGGTCTTGGGTGGGGCCGAGATGCCGGCTTTCTCGAGCATGTCTTTGTTGTACATAAAGTACTTCACATCCATAATCCAGGGCATGCCGTAAACCTTGCCATTGCGGGTAACCCCATTCCAGGACGCCGGGAACATATCCGATTTCATCTGGGGGGTGACGCGGTCGGTCACGTCCAGCAGGTAACCGGCCTTGATAAACTCATCGGGCCAGATGACGTCGATCATAGCCGCGTCGTAGGCCGGCGGCTTGGCAGCCATGCCGGTCACGATCTTGTCGTGGACGTTGTCATAGCTGACGTATTCCATAACCACCTTGATATCGGGGTTCTTGGCTTCAAACTCCTTGACGATCTGGTCGATCTCAGCCGGCTTGAGGCCGGCCTGATCCATGGTCAGGACGTGAATGGTAACGGGGTTCGCGGCAGCGGGCGCCACCGGGGGTTGGGTAGCAGCCGGCGCCGCAGGAGCCGTAGTGGCGGCCGGAGCAGTGCAGCCGACCAGGCTCGAAACCAGCGCTACGGCCAGCAGGATCCAAATCGGGCGATTGAACGAACGCATAGGACCTCCTGAAATACAGACGGACGTTCTGATTCCCTTCTCATCATACCGCTCAGGTGCCGGGAAGGGTTTTGGTTCCGGTCAGTTGTCGGGCGTGGACCTCCTTTCTGAAGGCGATCAGGACAATTTGTGGACGACGTAGAAATCAGAAGTGTTATGCAAGATCGTCGTGATGGCGCCCATTACAGCGGCGCGCCGGTCGAGGGTCGAAGTCGCCAGGTGGACCTGGTATGGGATGGTCCCCTCGATCTTTTGAAGGATGGCCTGGACCGGGGATTCAAAATACCGGGCGACTTCGCCTCCCAAGATGATCACATCTGGGTCAAAATAGCAGTTCAGGCTGGCGACTGCGATAGCGAGATAGTCGACAGCCGAGTCGATGATCGATTTTGCCCAGGTTTCGCCGTTGCGGGCAGCCGTGAATACATCTTCAACTTCAAGATTGGCCAGTTCTTCGAGAGACTTTCTTGGAACCAGGGTTTCTCGCGCTCTTTGGACAATCCCGGTCCCCGAGACAAGATCCTCAAGGGCGCCAAAGGAGTCATACCGTTTCCCCAAAAACTCCCGCCCTGGGAGTAAATAACCGATTTCGCCGGAGGCTTCAGAAGCGCCGCGATACAGCGCGCCATCGATGATGATCCCCGCGCCGATCCCGGCGCCAATGGTGATCAGGACGATGTTGCGGGCGTTCTGACCTGCGCCAAACCAGAGCTCCCCGAGCGCAGCCAGGTTGACATCATTATCCACCGTGATCGGGTAGTGGAACTGATCGAGCAGCTTTTTTTTCAAGGGGTAGTTGCGCCACTCCAGGCTGGGAGCCCATACGATCATACCCTCTTTGTGCAGGGTAACCCCTGGAACGCCGACAGCGATGCCGCGCACTTTTCGCCCGGCAATCCTGGGACTGTCCAGCAGTTTTTGGATCAATTCGCCCAGTCGCTCGTAACTCGTTTCCCCGCTGGTTCCCAACCTGCTCAGCTCGGTCTCATCCAGTAATTTTCCACCCAGGTCGGCAACGCCGCCAAACATGCGGTTTCCACCCATGTCGATACCAATCACCACCTGGTCTTCGCAATTGAACTCGATCAACGAGCGCCTGCGGCCTCCACTCCACTGCTTATAATTGTGCGGCCGGACCAGGCCCTCGGCGATCAGATCGTCGATCACCCGCATAACAGTCGGAAGGCTGACGTCCAGGCGTTCGGCGATCAGCGTCCGCGAGATCGGGCTCTCACGGCGAATGATCTCCAGGATCGCGGAGCGGTTGATCCCGCGCATTTCCGTGGCGGTGATTGTCTTGGGATAAGACATGGACACCTTTGACTTTCAGTGTGTTATAAATACTTTCACACTGTTAGAATGTATTAAGATTATAGCAACATAGAGACCGGGAATCAAGTAGATCTTTTTGATCTCCGAACAAAAAAGGGCGGACTTACCCGAGTCCGCCCAGCTCATTTCCAACAGCAGATCACAGCGCCAGGTCTTCCGTATCATCCCATTCCACGAGATCAGGATTGATACTTCGTCCACCTGAACCTGCTACTTGGACGCATTCGCTTTCTTTTCAAAAATCACATCCAAATTCAGTGGAAACGCGACCACCTGGCCCGATTCATAAATCTGGACTATATCGCGAAGTTGCGCATTTTCGGTGCGCAGCCGACGTACTTCGAGAGCCCATGAGAGTGTGGTAAGAGCTGGTCTTTTCGCAGGTACCATTCCGAAAATGGTGATCTATACTTTTAATCGATCCATATAATGCTGGCGAAATTTTGCCACTTTCGGCGCGATCACGACCTGGCAGTAGGGCTGGTAGGGATTTTTTTCGTAATACTCCTGGTGATAATCCTCGGCAGGATAGAAAGCCTCAAATGGTTTGACTTCCGTAACAATCGGGTCATCCCAAATCCTGTTTTCCTCGAGCTCCCGGATCACCTGCCCGGCCGTATCTTTTTGCTCGGGAGAATGATAGAAAATCGCCGAGCGGTACTGTGTGCCGACGTCCGCACCCTGGCGATTGGGCGTGGTCGGGTTATGGATGGTGAAAAAAACTTCCAGCAGCTCTTTGAAGCTGATCTGCCCCGGATCAAAAGTCACCTGAACAACCTCCGCATGTCCGGTTGTTCCACTGCTCACTGCGTGGTAGCTGGGGTTGGGAACCGTCCCACCCGAATACCCCGAGACCACGTCTTCGACACCTTTCAGGTGATCGAAAACTGCCTCCAGGCACCAGAAGCACCCCCCCGCCAGAGTGGCTACTTCTCGATTATTTTGCGTGTTACTCTCAGGATTCATCATTCGTTCCTCCTAAAGTTCATCCGTCCCAACCCGGAACAGTAAAATTATTCTTGGCTCTTTGGGATCCGCCGTGGTATGGGTCTCTTCACGCGTATACCCAATGAACCTTATTCTTGATTTAATCTGCCTTATATATCTTATTAGGACTTACGCAAAGAAATAGGGTGCATTCACGTTTTGGGGCAAGCTCCCTGAATTTCCAAAACTGTCCAGTGCGAGGGGCTGAATTCCCAGGCCAATGAAAAACCTGCCCCAGAATTAAAATGTACCCAAGAAA
>DATKLX010000070.1:0-11775 GCA_035542155.1 Anaerolineaceae bacterium | reverse complement strand
GTGGTGGTGACCGATCATAACCGGATCGCTGGCGGGCTGCGGGCCAAGGAGCTGGACGCCGAGCGGGTGATCGTGGGGGAGGAGATCATGACCACGAAAGGCGAGTTGTTGTGCGCCTTCGTGCAGGAGGAAATTCCCAATGGGCTGGAACCGGCTGAGGCGATCGGCCGGCTGCGCGAGCAAGGGGCGTTTATTAGCATCTCGCACCCGTTCGACCGGGGGAGAAAGGGCGCCTGGGAGCTGGCAGACCTGATAGAGATCACTCCATTGGTGGACGCGATCGAAACGTTCAATTCGCGGTGCCTGGACAACCGCCCCAACGAGCAGGCGGCGGCCTTTGCCCGGGAACACTACCTGCCCGGTACGGCAGGGTCAGACGCGCACGCGCCTTTCGAGCTGGGGCGGGGGAACCTGTTGCTGCCCGCGTTCGACAGCCCGGAGAGCCTGAAGGGGGTTTTACGGGAGGGCCAGCCAGTGACGAGACTTTCGCCAGCGTGGGTGCATTTCTGGTCGATGTATGCCAAAATATACAAGCGAATGTTGAAGGTGAAGATATAGAGAAGAGAACAGAGAGCAGAGAACGGTAAAAAACCAGGACCGAGAACCGGTAGAAGATTATCGGTGTTCTGATTGCGGGGCTACTGGGTTCGGCGGCGATCATAGGGCTGGTGATTTTTCGGGTGGTGAAGAACCGGAATAAATCGAAGTAGTGGTATAATGTTGCGCGTGGGGCGGTGGCGGAATCGGCAGACGCAGCGGACTTAAAATCCGCCGGCCGCAAGGCCTTGTGGGTTCGACCCCCACCCGCCCTACTAGGGAAGAGGGTTACTAGGGTGGTAAGTGAATTGGGTGAAGGTCCTTCCTTTGGTAGGGACTTTTTGTTATCGACCAGTGAGAGCCGAGAACCGATTTTCTCTCTGAGAACCTTGAGGATTCAGTGGTGATGGATTCAACGCAGGTTGTGCAGAAGGGCATTCGCATCGAAATATTTACAATTGTCTACATGGCCTGCGAGGCAATCCTCTCGATCGTCGCCGCAGTTATGGCGCACAGCATCCTTTTGGCTGCCTTTGGGATCGATTCGGTTCTCGAGCTGATCTCGGGCGGGATCCTATTATGGCGCTTGCAGGTTGAAGCCAGGGGGACAGAAACGGATGTCGGGCGGGTGGAGCGAGCCGAGCAGCGCGCTGCTCGCGGGACTGCTCTTGTGCTCTTCCTTCTGTGCCTGTACGTTCTGGTCTCGGCACTCTATGGGTTGTCCAATCATTCCCAGGCAGAAAGCTCACCCCTGGGGATCGGCGTATCCCTGGCGGCGGTGATCGTCATGCCCATCCTTGCGGTTCAAAAAAGGCGCATCGCGAAGAATCTGAACAGCGAGGCTATGGAGGAAGATGCAGTCGCTTCGATTACCTGCGCTTATATGGCCGGCACCGTGCTGGTTGGGTTGCTCTTGAATGCTTTGTTCGGCTGGTGGTGGGTCGAAGATGTCGCTGCGCTGGTCTTCCTTTTCTGGCTGGGTCGCGAGGCCTGGGAGGCGTTCGAAGGGGCGAGAGGAAAATTTTTCATCAATGAGTGACCTCCGCAAAGAAACCACACCCCGCTGACACCGCATCCAGCGGACAGGTTGCTCTGCAACCGGAAAACCGCAGTCAAAATATTTACGCAAAAAATATGGTCGAATGGGGGATGGGGGGATATACTGTACATAACCCAAACACGATTTGCAAGTCATCGTATTTTTCAATTAGAAGCTGAGGTGCCTGGTATGAAATCACACGTCATTGTTGTCATTTGCCCGTACTGCGGCCATTATGAGGAAGTTGACGCGGACAGCGATGAGTTCGTCTGCGAGCACTGCGGGCGTTCTTTCGTCGTTTTCAATTAATCAAGAACCACTATGCTCTCCCTTCAGGGGGCCAGAATCAGAGGAGGGAACGCCGGCCGGCGTTCCCTCCTCTGATTCTGGAAAAGGCCGCTCAGGCGATGTGGAGAACGGCGGTCTTGGTCCTGCCGTGGACGGATTCGGTGCGCCGCCAACTGCTGTTGTCGTTCATTGTGATCCAGCGGCGCTCTTCGACGCGATAGAACCAGTCCTGGTCCTGCTGGTAGAAGATCTGGATCCCAGCGGTTTCCCAGATGTTGAGGATCTCGTTGCCGTGAGCGTGGATCTCGTCGAAGTCGGTGGTGGCTTTCTGGCCCATCTCGCTATAGAGACCGTTCAGCTCGAGAAGCCTGTTGTTGATCCCAGCGGGGAGGTGGTCGACGGTGAGGCCGATCTTGCGGGCTTCCTCGAGGAGGATGGGGTAGCTGTGGGATGGGTAGTGGGAATTGAGGATGTTGGCGATGCGCTCGGTGGTGGCGCAGTCGCTGATGTGGTGGGAAAGCAGCTCGATGCAGAGCATGATGGAGAGCGATTCAGCGCGGTCGACAGCGCCAATGACCAGCGGGTGAACGTATTGAAAAAGGGCACGGTAAGGATTGCCATCGGACTCGGTGTTCTCTGAGCGCCAGAGCTGGATGACGCGGGTGAGCTCGTTGAGGCTGACGCTGACCCGGCTGTTATCGCGGTCGATGGGGGAGAGGTCGTGAGTAAGGGAGGTATCTACCGCAGTCAGGTAGGCCAGGGGACCCATGAGGATCTCGTTGGCGCCGAGGGTGATCATAGTCGCCGCGGAAGCGCACTCGAGGGGAACGAGAGCAATCAGGCGATCGCAGTACTGGCGAAGCAAATGGACCAGGCGCAGGGCGGCCTGGCCGTTTCCACCGCTGGACTTAATAAAAATGTACAGGGTATCCTGCTTGCCGAGCTTCTCGAGGACCTCGTAGAGCGCGACCACGTCGTTATGGCAGACCGAACCGCGGGGATTATTCCAGTAAGCAATCAAGGGACTGCCCAACTGGGCCGTGATCTCGGCGATGATGGCCTGGGTTTTATTGAAGAGGACCGGAGGTTGTTTGACTTTGAGCGCTGGTTGTCCGTCCATGGCTGCTCCTGAAGGGGGAAGAATACCTTTTTGATTATAACGCATAGTCAATAACCCCTTTCTAGAGAGCGAGTCGATAGATTTGAAAGGTGGTCAGGTATATTACATCTGTTTGGTCGGAATTGTGCATTTGTCAGCAGGAGGAGTGATATTCGTCAATTGACACTCTCCTGGCAAGAGAGTAACCTAAGACTGATTTTCAAATCGAATCGTTTCTATTTAGGAGAGACTCCCTATGGCAATGAAGATCCTGGATGATTGCATCGCTTGCGGTGCATGCCTGCCCGATTGCCCGACCAACTCGATCACCGAAGGCACACCCTACGTGATCGATGAGACCACCTGCGTTGAGTGCGAAGGGACGTACGATTCACCCCAGTGCGTCACGGTCTGCCCGGTCGACTGCGTCGTTAAGGCCTGAGTTAGGGTACACAACCCGCTGTCCTTAAAACAGGGACTGTCCAGCACAGTCCCTGTTTTGTTTTTTGCTTTTATGTATATAATTAGGTGAAGAATATCCGAATTAGAATTGGAATACATGACAGGTGAAAAGGATGGTACAAGCAGTGAAGCATAGCGGAAAACGAGGGTGGGATGGAATCATCCTGCTGGGATTGGTGATTGGACTTCTTTCAGCGACACTTATTCCGGGGGCGCCAGCCCAAGGGGCGGTGGTCTGGCCAGTAATCCACCTTCAGTTGGTCAGCGATGGGCTTTCTTCACCGGTTGGAATCACGCACGCTGGAGACGGCAGCGGGCGGCTATACGTGGTCGAGCAGGGCGGGACGATCCGGATCATCCAAAACGGCAACCTCCAATCGGCGACATTCCTCGACATCCACACCCTGGTCAGTTGCTGTGGGGAGCGAGGTCTGCTGGGACTGGCGTTCCCTCCGAATTATGCGGCCAGGGGACATTTTTTTGTCTATTACACCCGGACGGATGGGGATATCGTCGTCGCTCGGTATAACGTCAGCGCCAATCGCAACCTGGCGGACGCGAGCAGCGAGGTGGTCGTGTTGACGATCGATCACTCCACATTTGACAATCACAACGGAGGGCAACTTTCTTTTGGACCGGATGGGTACCTGTACCTGGGGGTGGGTGATGGTGGTTCGGGCGGCGATCCGGACAATCACGGGCAATCGTTAAACACATTGTTGGGAAAAATCTTGCGCATCGACGTGGAAAAGGCGGGCTGCGTCCAGAACCCGCCCAAGGCGCAGAATTACTGCATCCCGCCGACCAACCCCTCCAATGGGTCAGCAGTGTGGGCGTACGGCCTGCGTAACCCATGGCGGTTCTCCTTCGACCGGCTGACAAATGACCTGTATATTGGCGACGTCGGCCAGGACCGGGAGGAGGAGATCGACTTTCAGCCCGCGAGCAGCGGCGGGGGAGAAAATTACGGCTGGCGGATTCTGGAGGGCACACTGTGCTACAACCCGATGAGCGGGTGCATGCCTCCCCCTGCATATCACGCGCCGGTGGCGGTCTACGACCACGGGGTGAACGACGCCAACGGCTGCGCGGTAACCGGCGGGTACGTGTACCGCGGTCCAAATATATTCCTGGATATGCAGGGGGTGTATTTCTACGCGGATTACTGCCTGGGGAAAATTTTCGGGCTGAAAAACAGCGTCGGCTGGCAGACTCAACTGCTACTGAATGCGCCGTTTTCAATCTCCAGCTTCGGGGAGGACGAGAGCGGATATCTGTACCTGGCGGATTACAGCAACGGAGCGGTGTACCTGATCGAAGCGGCGATCGACCAGGCGGCACTGCCCAATCATTTCTTTTTACCGATGATACAGCGATAGACCAACCAGAATCTTTTGGCTGTTTTCCAGGCGAGGAGGATGAAACGGTGGACATAATAGGAAAAGACGCATTATCGATCGATGTTGGACAGCGGCTGCGCTCTTTGCGCGAAGAGCGGAACGTCTCTATGCGAGCCCTGGCGCGGCGGAGCGGGTTGTCGGCAAATGCGTTGAGCATGATCGAGCGCGGGCTGACCTCGCCTTCAGTAACCACGCTGCACAAGCTGGCCGGCGCTCTGGAAGTGCCGGTGACGGCCTTTTTCCGCCAGGAGCCGCCGCGGAGCCGGATTGTGTATCGTAAGGCAAACCAACGGGTGCGGATCGCCCTGCCGAAAGGGGTATACGAGGGATTAGGTGGAGAGGCCTTTTCGGGGCGAGTCGAGCCGTTTATGCTGACCCTGGAAAACGGGGGGACGAGCGGCCAGGGGAACGGGATGATCCACAGCGGGCATGAGTTCGTGTTCGTCCTGCGCGGCAAGCTTGAGTACGTGGTGGATGACCAGGTTTTTCTGCTCGAGGCGGGAGACAGTCTGTTATTCGCCGCGCGGCTGCCGCACCGCTGGTACAACCCCGGCCCATCGGTGGCCAACGCGATCGTTGTCCTGGCAGGATTTGAGGAGACCGAACGGCCGAGCGAGTACCACTATTCGAACTCGACGATAGCGGCTGTGGCGCAGGCGGAGCAGTAGAAGAATTATGGTCTGGCGTGACCCTGGAAGGCTTTCTGGTGATAGGACTTCCAGGGGATATCGTGGGTGAGACCGTCGGGGTTAGTGGAAACCGGGCCTTGAGCGCTGATCAGGCGGAGTGGGTGGCCGTAGGGGTCGACCAGGCTGACCAGGGCGACGTGGTCGGTGAGGGCATCGCCATCCCAATCAAAGAAGACTGCATCGCCGGGGAAAAAGGGATCATTCCAAGACAGCAAGTTCTTCGTATAGCCAAAAAAGAGGCGCATATCCTGGGCGGAGCGCATGTCGCTCCAGGTATAGGCACGATTCGGGTATTCCTGGCGGTCTCTCCAGGCCGCCAGTTGTAAATCCAGACCGGTTCCGGCCGAGAAGGCGTCGAGGATGAGGTCGGTGCAGACCCCGCAGGTGAATCCATGATAGGGGCCGTCGCAGTCTTTATTCCCAGGGCAGCCGCGGAAGGTAGGCGCTGGCTCCTTGCAGTAAGGCATGTCCAGGTCGCGGCGGGCTTCCTTCACCACTTCCATACCGCGCTGGAGCGGGAAATTCACCAGGTAGACGTTCCAACCGGCCGGACCGCGATTTCCGGTCAGCCTGGCATCCTGGGATGGAAAGGCGATCCATTCTGCGCCGTTGGAGAGAGGGGCGCTGTTCCAGTATCCGGATGGTTCCAGGGACTGGTCGCCAGCCGGCGTGGTGGAGATGCGACTGGTATGGTGGTTGGTAAGATCGCGGAGGAAGACGTCCCAGACGGCGTTGGTATCATCCTTGACCAGGTTCGCCGCCTGGCAGGTGAACGTGACGTACCGGCCATCGGGGGAAATTGCTGGCCAGAGACAGGGGCTGCCGGTTTCATTCCCGTCGTTGTTGAGGGAGGCGCGCAGGGTCGAGCCGTCCCGCCGGTCGTGGACAAAAATATCGGTGACATGGTTGCGGTCGTTTCTGGACAGGGTATTGGCGTTGGATTGGAAGACGACCCGCGCGCCGTCAGCGGAGACCCCCAGGCTCGACCAGTAGCCGGAATCATCATTCCCCGGTTCTTTATAGGTCGAGATGGAAACCATCTCGGTGGTGTGCGCCGAAAAATCGCGAACAAAGACATCCCAGGCGCTGTTTCTGTCGCCCGGAAACAGGTCCTTCGATGGGGAGGCAAAGGCGACAACCTGGCCGTCCGCGGATATAGCGGAGGCCCAGCCGGTATTGGAGTGGGTCTGGGCACCGCCGGATGACACCGAGGCCAGCTCAATCAGGTGGGTCGAGCGATCGTAGCGAAAAATGTCGCGCGCCGCATTATGGTCCAGGCCGGTTAGATCTTCAGCAAAGGAGGTGAAGGAGACGTAGCGGCCGTCAGCAGAGATGGCTGGCCAATCGGACCAGCCATCTGCGGAGGAACCGTTGGGAGTGCGAGAGACCAGCTCAGTCAGGCCAGTGAGGCGGTCGTGGATGAAGACATCTGCGGTCTGATTGAGATCGTCGGAGACGAGATTATTGGCCAGTGAGGCGAAGGCGACGAAGCGCCCATCAGCGGAGATGCTGGGAGTGCTCCAGTACCCGGAATTGCCGTCCCCCTGTTCTCCGCGAGAACTGAGCGAGACGCGCTCGACCAGACCGGTGAGGCGGTCGCGGACAAAGACGTCCCAGAGGGTGTTGGTGTCGCCGGGGACCAGGTCGGGAGCATTGGAGGCGAAGGCGATAAAACGCCCATCGGCGGAGATGGCGGGGCGGAAGGACCAGCCGATGGGATTCTGGCCGGGTGTGGTATACGATATGGACTGGACGACCGGGGGAAGCAGGGGGAGTGAAGCGGCGGAAACGGGATAGAGACCACTTCCGAATACGTATAACAGGATTAGAGCCGCAAAGGATCGATGATGTGCCATGAGGATACGATCAGTATAACTCAGATCAATTATGGGGGAGAAAAATGTTAAGCATGGAATTCGTACGCTCCGATGTCGGTGGTTCCGGACGTGGTACGGGCAATGCAACTGAGGGGGTGGACATATTCCCAGGCAGGTGCAAGATCGTAGCCATTCATGACGCCGGGGTTGGTTCCAGCGTTGATGGCCGGGGAGCCCGAGGCGAGATGGTAATCGTAGGCTGCCGGGTTGATCAGGTCGCTCAGAGCGCCGTCCCGGTTGTGATGGGCGGTGAGGGATCCGGCGATGCGCGTCCCGCTGCCGATGAAGAGGTTATTGACGACGAGAGACGAGGGCGGGCTGTACGGGGCGTTGATAAAGACTCCATTCACGCGGTCGTTGACGATGGTGTTATTGACTACATAGAGCGCCTGGACCGGGTTGTTCCGGGATTCTTCAGCGTAGGTGACGATAGCCGAGTTGTGTGTCACTGGGCTCTGCTGGATGAGGTTGCCGACGATATAGGTGGCGCCACCGTCAGGAATATCGATCTCGTAGCTGGCGATGCCGTCGACTTCGTCCATGATGCGGTTGCAGAGGATGTGGTTTTCAAGGGCGCGGCTCTTTACCAGGTGCCCGTCGATGGCGTTGTGGGTATAGCAAAACTGGAGGGTGAATTTCTTCACCCCGCCGATGTACAGATTGTGCCAGTAACCGCCGCTATGGCCGTTGTAGGCGAACTCGCAGAACTCGATCAGGATCTCGCTGCTGGCGTCCGCGCCAGTCAGGATGCCATCCTGATTGTGGTGGAAGTAGCAGTTACGCAGGGTGAGGTTGGCGCCTTCCTGGCGGATGCCGGCGCCGTTCTGGTCGGGGACAGAAGCGCCGGAGAATTCGATATTTTCGACGGTGGTGTCCCTGCCCTGGATGACCCAGATCGCTTTCTGGTTGGGTATGGTCCCACCGGTCAGGTCGAGGTGAGCACGACCACTGACGCCGCGGAGGGTGAGATTGTTCTGGGTCCAGACGATGGTGTCGCCAGTGTAGAGTCCAGGATCGATTTCGATGACGTCGCCGTCGCGGGCGGCGGCTTTAGCGGCGGAGGGGGTCTTATAGAGCCGGGTAGGCCCGACCTGGATGGGCCCTTTGCTTTTCAAAATCAAGGGGAGGTAGATGGGACCGCCCTGGGCGGATGTGCGCGGGATGCGGGAGGTGAGGGCTTGGGCGCCCAGGCCGGCAGCGAAAGAGCAGGCGTTTCTAAGGAAAGTGCGGCGGGAGAGGGTGGACATGTTTGCTATGGGGAGAACCGGACGAGTGTTCGTGATGGAAGGAGGGAAGGTTATTTATCCAGCCACTGGACAGTGATTTTGGGGAGGTCCATGAGCGAGCCGACCTTGACGGTGCAGGTGGGGAGCGAGTCGATGAAGGCTTTGCCGTAGCGCTTGGTCAACACGCGCTTATCGAGGATGGCGACCACGCCGCGATCGGACTGGGTGCGGATCAGGCGGCCGAACCCCTGGCGGAAGCGGAGGATCGCCTCGGGGAGGTTGTACTCGTTGAAGGGGTCGTCGAAGGTTTCGGCGCGGGCGGCCACGATTGGCTCGGTCGGCACGTCGAAGGGCAGCTTGACGATGACCAACACGGAGAGCGCTTCGCCGGGGATGTCGACTCCCTCCCAGAAGGCGCGGGTACCGAGGAGGACGGCCTTTTCGGCTTCACGGAAGTTCTCGAGAAGCGTGTTGGCGGAGGCGCCTTCGCCCTGCTCGTAGACGTTGATCCCGGCCTCGGCGAGCAGCGGGCTGATGATCCCCGAGGTGCGTTTGAGCTGGGCATAAGACGTGAAGAGGACCATCATACGGCCGCCGGTAGCCTTCGCCAAGCGGATCAGGCAGGCCTCGACCGCGCGCTGGTAGCCGTTGAGATCGTTGGGCTCGGGGATGTCATTGACCAGGTAGAGCATGGCTGCGCTCTCGAAATCGAACGGCGAACCGAGGATGAGCTCCTCGGCTTCCTGCGCGTCGAGCCGGCTGCGGACGTAATCGAACTCGCCGCTGGCGGTGAGGGTGGCGGAGGTGAGGATTACGCTGGATTTTTCGTTCCAGAGGAACTGGCGCATCAGCGGGCCGATGGTCAGCGGGGCGACCTGGAGGTTGAGGCGGTTGCCGTTGGGCTGGCTCTCGATCCAGTAGACCCGGTCAGCTTCGGGCTTGCAAACCAGGGCGGTGACGTTGGTTAGGACCTCGCCCAGGCGGCGGTAGAGGTTCCCGAGGGTGTTCTGCAGGTCTTCCAGATCTTCGGGGATGTTCTCGCCGAGCTGGCCGGTAGCCTGGTAGAGGTCGGAGAGGTGCGAGAGGAGGGTTTTGAGGGCCGCCTGGGCGCTGTCCCAGGTCATCTCGATCTCTCCCCAGCCGGGCAGTGTGCGGGTGGCGGGCTGGATGCGCACCTGCTGGGCATACAAACCTTGAGGGCGGCCTTCGCGGGCGTCTTCGAGGAACTGCTCGATGGCGGTGAAGAGGCGTTTGGTCAGCGTCTCAAGACGGAAAGCCTGGTCGGTAGCACGCTGGACCAACAGATTGACTGCGGCAAAATCGGACGGCTGGAGGAGATCTTTAGAGTGGGTCAGGTACCGGCCGAGGACCCCGGCGCTGGGGCTGCCCAGCTCGCGGAGGATGCGCTCCAGGTCGCTGCCGGAGAGCTTGAAGCTCAATGCGCTGGTAATGGCGTTCTCGAGGTGGTGAGCCTCGTCGATAATCAGGTAATCGAAATCGGGGAGGACGCGGTTACCCGAAGCGGCGTCAGCGAGGAGCAGGGCATGGTTGACGACGACGATGTGAGCGCTCTGGGCGGCCTGGCGGGCGCGGTGGAAGGGGCAGGCGCCCCCGGTGCGCTTGATACAGACCTCGGTCTTGCAGCCGTCGTCCTCGGCGGAGAGGCGGTTCCACACGTCGCGCTCGGCGGGGCCATTGAGGTTGATCTCGCTGCGGTCGCCGGAGACAGACTCCTGGAGCCAGACCAGCACCTTGGCTAGGACCCGCATCTCATCCGGGTTTTCGGGACCGCGCGAGCGCATCAGCTCGAGGCGGCGCGGGCAAAGGTAATTACCCTTGCCCTTGAGCACGGTAGCGCGCAGGTCGAGGCCGAGGGCCTTGCAAAGGTCGGGGATGTCTTTTTGAATGAGCTGGTCCTGGAGGGCGATGGTGTTGGTAGAGATGACCACGCGGGCGTTGTTCTGCAGAGCCCAAAGCGCGGCGGGCGCCAGGTAGGCAAAAGATTTGCCCGTCCCGGTGCCAGCCTCGACGAGAAGGTGCTGGTTATTGCACAAGGCTTTGGTGACCGCGCGAAGCATCTCCACCTGCTGGGGACGGTGCTCATAGTTGAGGAAATAGCGGGCGAAAGGCCCACCGTAATCGAGGAGGGCGGAGACCTCGTCCACGTCGAGGGCGGTGAATTTGCCGTCCTGGACGAGCGGCGGGTGTTCCTCGCGGCCGACCTGGGTGAAGAGGGTCCCGTGAACGGAAGCCCCGGCGCGTCTGGCCTGGATCGGTTCGCGGGAACGGGCGCGGAGGATCTGCTTGAAGATCCAGCCCGCCCCCCAGTAAAATTCCTCGCTCTGGCGGACGAACTCAGCGAGCAGGTCGATGGGCAGCTCGAGGGCCTTCTGGTAGAGCTGGAGGTAAACCGCGTGGGTGGCCCGCGTATCGTCCAAGGCGCGGTGGGTCGCAGGGAGGAGGATGCCCAGGGATTGGGCGAGCATACTCAGGTTGTAGCGTGGGGCGGTGGGGAGGAGGATGGCGGCCAGCTCGTAGGTGTCGATGCTCTCGTTCTCGGTGAGGATGCCCTGGCGGTTGAGGAAGGAGAGGTCGAAGCGCACGTTGTGGCCGAGGATGGGGGCGTTTCCGGCGAAATGGACCAGTTCGGGGATGACGTCTTTAATGAATGGCGCGTTGCGGACCATGTCGTTATTGATCCCGGTCAACTGGGTGATGAAGGGGGGGATCGGCCGCCTGGGATTGACCAGGGTCGACCATTCAGATTCGACGCGCCGACCGTTGAATCGCAGGGCGCCAATCTCGATGATCGCATCACTGGTGAGGTCCAGGCCTGTCGTCTCGATATCGAGGGCCACGAAGGAAGGCATGGAAGAGATTATACCAGGAGGAAGGGTCCCTGCGGTGAGGATCACCTCCTCAGTTAATCAACTCATCGGGTGGATAGGATATAATGTTGGCGCAGCCATCATCTGTTCTACTTAATCGCTACCTTCCCAATAATTTTCGGATAGATACTTATTAGGACTTACGCAAAGAAATAGGGTGCATTCACGTTTTGGGGCAAGCTCCCTGAATTTCCAAAACTGTCCAGTGCGAGGGGCTGAATTCCCAGGCCAATGAAAAACCTGCCCCAGAATTAAAATGTACCCAAGAAA
>DATKLX010000069.1:0-13151 GCA_035542155.1 Anaerolineaceae bacterium | reverse complement strand
TGAAATATCAAATATATCCTTTGTATAATCAACAGTATTATACTTGATTTTTTCTTTTTATGTCTATCCGCAAATTGAACATTGTGTTTTTTCTCTTTCACCATTTTTCCCTATCAATAATTCCTGAGGTCATGCTAAAATAATGACATGAACAACCGAATTGGTAATCAAAATGTCTCTCCAAACCCGGTCACTTATCAAGAACATCGCAGGCAAGCCTTTCAGCAAATTCTATTACCGATCCTCCTTTGTGCGATCATTCTGACAGCCCTGGGAGTACTGGCTGCGTTGGGTTCGAACCAGCAGGTTGCCCGCTGGGGGAATATTTCCGCTATTTTTCTCATTCTTCCGCTCTTTGTTATCCTGCTGATCATGCTGGCGATTTTTGGCGCACTGGCTTTCGGCGTCACCCGTCTCCTTCAAATCCTGCCTGGGTACAGTCACCTCGCCCAGATCTATGTGGATCATTATGGGAAAAAGATCCAGGAATTTTCTGACCGGTTAGCCCGTCCCGTGATCGATGTAAGAAGTTGGATCGCCGGGGTTCAGACGGTAGTCAAGAGAAAGCCTTAAAAGATCTTCCGTTAATTTTTGGGTATAATTTTGATGTTAGAGGGCAATTATGGAAAATAATAACACCTGGAAGACGAGAGTCATGATCATTGGCGCCGCGATCGGCCTTCTGACTGGCCTGGGTGCAGCCTATATAATCCTTCAACGCGCTGAACAGCAAAACGTTGAGCCCAGGTTAAGTACTGGCGAAGGAGTGAAGGTAGGCCTGGGGGTATTAGGCCTGTTGCGCATGATCGCGGACATCGGCAAAGATTAAAGTCCCCGCCAGATAGTATGCTGGATCCGGGAACCACTCCCACCCTACGCTTTGTTATTGCTGGAAAGCTCCAAAGGGATTTTCTCCTCTTACCAGACAGTTCCCAATGCCTGGATGTCCTGGGAGGTAGTCTCTTATACGCTGCTTCCGGCCTGTCCTTATGGGAACAGGGAATCGGTCTGCTAGGGAGGATTGGCGATAATTATCCCCAGGATTGGATCTCCAATATCAGACAGCGCGGTTTTGATATCCACGGGATCCATATCCTTCCCGAACCGGTCGATTTACGTCGTTTCACTGGGTACACGGCTGGGGGTACCTCGCTGGAAGAAGATCCTGTGGCTCATTTCGCGCGCCTTGGCTATCCATTCCCTAAAAGCCTGCTCGACTATCGCCCCCCTTCTGGTGGAATAGATAGCCGGATCCGAATGGATCCGCTCTCCCCTCGCCTGACGGATATCCCCTCTGATTATCTGGATGCCGGGTCGGCCCACATTTGCCCGATGGATTATCTGGCTCACACGCTCCTGCCCTCGACCTTCCGGCAGGGGCATATTACCACCATCACCCTGGATGCTGGTCCTGGATACATGAACCCGACCTTCTTTGATGGGATCCCCGCGGTTCTCTCTGGTCTGACGGCCTTCCTCACCAATGAGGAGAAAATTCGCAATCTTTTCCAGGGCCGGACCAGTGACCTCTGGGCAATGGCCGAGGAATTGGCAAGTTATGGTTGTGAGCTGATCGTTATCAAGCGCGGAGACCGCGGCCAGATATTGTATGATCATGCCAGCCATGCTCGTTGGATCGTGCCAGCCTATCCAGCCCGTCTCGTCGATCCCACTGGAACCGGGGATGCTTTTTGCGGTGGCTTTTTAGCGGGATTCCGGACGACCTATCTACCTCTGGAAGCTGTTCTATATGGAAATATTTCTGCTTCGTTCACTCTCGAAGGAACCGGCGTATTCTATACGATGGACGCATACCCCCCCCTGGCCAAATTAAGGATCAGCTCCTTGAGAAATTTGATTCGAAAAGCATGAGCCCACTCCCTGGTGATCCATCCATCCAGCGGATCCTGGATTTGGCCTGCGAGATCCAGAAGATCCCCGCGCCTACCTCCGAGGAAATGAAACGGGCCGAATTTCTTGCCAGTATTTTCCAGGAAGAAGGGTTAGCGGATGTTGAAATAGATGCGATGGGAAATGTTCTCGCACGGTTCATTGGAATGGATTTCGGCCGCCGGCCGGTACTGGTCACTGCCCATTTGGATACCGTCTTCCCTCGCGAGACTCCATTAGGGCTCATCCGTACCCCGGACCGGATTTCTGGCCCGGGGATCGGGGATAATTCCCTGAGTCTCGCCTGCCTGATCGGCCTGGTCTGGCGATATAGAGAAGAAGGATTCCTTCCGGCTGGGGACCTGTGGTTGATCGGGACAACCGGGGAAGAAGGCCTGGGAGATTTAAAAGGCATCCGCGCGATCGTCGATCGTTTTGAAGGTCAGCATGAAGCCAGCCCGCTGGCTTACCTGGTCCTCGAGGGAATGGGGCTGGGAGAAATTTTCTACCGGGGTTTAGGGGTTCGGCGGTACCGGGTCAGTTGCCACACCCAGGGAGGACATTCCTGGATCGATTTTGGCCGGCCATCTGCCATTCACGAATTGGCGCGGTTTATCAATTGCCTGGCGGAAATCCCCCTTCCCGATAAACCCAAAACAATCCTGAACGTTGGCATCATTCAAGGGGGTATCTCGATCAATACCATCGCACCATATGCCTGGTGTGAGATCGATCTGCGCTCTGAAAATCCTAAATCATTGGTAAAATTGATCGACCGGGTTGAAAATCTGGTCCACGATTTTAATCATCCTGACTCCGGGGTCCGCCTGGAAGCAGAGATCATCGGGAACCGTCCGGCCGGAGAAATTCCTGCCAATCATCCCCTGGTCAAGCTGGCGAAACGGTGTCTGCGCGGGTTGGGGATCCAACCCATCCCGGGGATCGGGTCCACAGACGCGAATATCCCCCTGAGCCGTGGCCTGAGTGCAATTTGCATCGGGATGACCCGTGGGACAGGGGCTCACACTCTGCAGGAGTCGATTTTCACCCCACCACTGTCGCTGGGGATGGAACAGTTATTCCAGATTGTCACTGAGACCTGGAACACGCTCGAAAAGAATTAGATGAATTAGATCAGGCCATTGACGCGGTAAACCCGCAGCGGTTCCCTTTTTCCTTTCGCCAGGATCGGCGGTGCATGGACCGCGGAAACCTGATTTTTCACCCGCTGGTAACAATCCGCTGTAATCAGGATTTCTCCCCCTGCCGCATTTTCCTGGATCCGCTTCGCCGTATTGATGCAGTCTCCAATTGCAGTATACTCCAGGCGCCGTTCAGTCCCCATCCAGCCCAGGACTGCCTCCCCGCAGTGGATTCCTACCCCAAAGGACAGGCGCAAGTGGGGCGGCAGATCCTTGTGGATCGCCTGGATTGCGGAGCGGATCGCCACGGCCGAGTGGACTGCCCTCAAGACATGGTCCGCTTGGGGAACCGGGGCGTTGAACCAGGCCATAATCGCATCCCCGAGGAACTTGTCGATCGTGCCTTCCATCGAAAGAACTGCTTCTGCGGCCGCTGCGATGTGGCGGTTAAGAATTGCCACCAACCGTTCGGGGTCCAACCCTTCACTAAACGAGGTAAAGCCGCGGATATCCGCGAACAGGACCGTGATTTCTGCGCGGTGGCCTCCCAATTGCAGGCTGTCCGGGTCGATCTGAGCCAGGACTGCCGGCGAAACCATCCTTTCGAGAAGCCGCCTCTGCGCTTCGAGGCGTTTTTTCTCGGTAAGGTCGTCGAGTACGATCGCCACACCTTGCGTCGTCTGCTGGGCATCCACCAGGGGGGATAAATTGAAACGCAAATCAACCGTGCCTCGATTTGGCAGCTCCGGGCTGCATTCGAGCCCAATGATCGGTTGATTGGACTGCAACACTTGGTTGAGAGGAGCGGTCAAGAATGGAGATAATCCTGGGATAGATCGATCTAACCGCCGCCCGACCAGATCCTTCGCCGGATGGTCCAGGATGGACTCGGCCGCCCGATTGCACAGGGTGATATTCGCCTCGATATCTGAGGTGATTACCCCACTGGCAATGGAAGCAAAAATATTGTCCATCAGATTCTTAAGTTCGGTGACCTCGGCGAGCGAGCGATTGACCGATGCAAACAAGCCCGCATTTTCTATGGCAACGGCCGCCTGGTTCGCAAAGGCGACCAGCAAGTCCCGCTCTACTTCGGTGAAGATCCCACTGCGGATGCGATTATCCGCATAGATTACCCCAATCACTCGATCCTTCACCATCAAGGGAACGCATAAAACCGATCGCAAGTTATAAGCGACCACGCTTTCCTGACCTTCGAAACGAGGGTCTTCCTGGGCGTTAGTGGTTAAGACTGGCTGGCTCTCCTGGGCGACCCGGTTGATGATAGTGCGGCTGAAAGCAGCATCCGAGGATTGGATCGATTCCTGCTCCCAGTTACGGGCAATTCGGATGGTTAATTCCCCTGTTTCATTTCGCAGCATGAGAAATCCCCGCTCAGCGCCGGTCAGCCGGACGAGGGTATCCATGACGATTCTCAGGACGACATCCAGCTCAAGGGAGCTGTTTACCACTTCCCCGATTCCCGCCAGAGCGCGCAGGTTCTGCCGTTCAGCATCCTGCTCTTTGACTTTTGCGGCTACCTCAGCCAGGGTTGCCGATAAGCGGCTTAATCCATCATAAACCGAGCCGGGAAGGGAAGCGGGCCTGGCCTGAAAAATCAGGCTCACCATCTGATCGACCTGGCGGCTGAGCTGAAAAACCTGGTTGGAGAGGGTTGCATCAGATGGAATCGTGACGTTGTTCATGAATTTTCCGTTGGTATTCGCTTGCGGTGCGGATTTCCCCTTGTATATTGGGGTGGATTATTCCCGGTGAAGCAGCCGCCTGATCAAGGAGCGGATGGTCAGGTTCCAAATCTTTTTCCATGCCAGGTGAGCGGCAGTATTGTCCCCCGGATTCTTACTGTACTGGTCGCGCTCATATTCGTTCACCAGAATATTGGTGGGCTCAGTAGCCGAGGGTAATACCGCAGATAGACTGATCGCTCGCTCCGTGGGGGTCGCGGAAACCGGGGCAGTTTTGCCTAATATTCTCAGAGACCGGTTTATCCCATTATAAGCCTTTTGTACTGGAGATAGGGAAACCCTGCTGACCCACAATCGCAGCCATATTGGAGCCGTGATCCCGCGCTGCTCGATGGCTTCATTGAGAAGGATCGGGAAGGCAGTTCCCTGAAAGCGATAGCGGAGTAAATTATAGCTGCCCCAAACCAGCATCAAACAGCCAAGGCCAAACCCCAACCAGACCGTGGTTGGCAGCCGGCGCACAGGTACGCTGGGCACCGTGGTGGACCGGTCACCGGTAGGTTTCTCTGGCAAATTGGTGTCTTCGCGAGCCAGGCCGCGGTTTGCAGCATTCAGATACATGTCTGGCAGTTGGTTTGCACCCTCGCCGGCGCCGGCCAGGCTGGCCGCTGGAAGCTGGCGGTCGGGTTGAGATACGGTTGGCTCGAACTCTACCCAACCGTATCCATTAAAATAGACTTCGGGCCAGGCGTGGGCATCCCGGTAACGTACGTAAAAGGTCGTGTCATTGCCCTGCTGGACCTGTCCCTGAGCAAAACCGACCGACATCCGTGCCGGAATTCCCAAGGAACGCAGCATCAACACTTCCGCAGAAGCATAATAGTTGCAGAACCCCCCTTTGACATCGAATAGAAAATACTCGATGGGATCGACCCCTATGGGCGCACTCGGTACTGAATTCTGGTAGGTGATGTTGGACCGGAGGTATTTCGTGATGGCGTCTGCGGCGTCGTATGGGTTTTTGGTCCCCCTGGTGATCGTTCTTGCCAGTTCCTTCACTCGTGGAGAGAAATGATCCGGAAGTTGGAGATAATGATCGGAGACCCATTGTGGGTAGGTATCGCCCGATTTTTGCAGATCGACAATGCCCGGTGTTCCCACCCAGGATCGCACCTGGTATGTTTCCCCCGCCTTGATCGGAGGGGTCGCCAGGATAGTCGCGACATCCGCAGACCCATCATCCGCATAATCCAAAACCAAGTCCCCCGGCCGGCTGATCCACAAAGGCGCTGGGCCGGTATAGACTGTCCGCAATTGGGAAATTCGCGACGAGATGGTAAACTGGATCGTCTCCCGACCAACCCAGTTTGGATACTTGATCTCACTATCCTTCGGGGAAAAAGTCTTCTGGTTTGTGATGGTAGTATGCCACCCGTCTCGGCTGCTATAAGTATCATAGCTTCTCGCCCGCCAGTAATAGCGGCTCCCGGGCGGCTGAGGGCTGGAGGCGTCGATCTTCATCACCAGATCATTGCCCAGATGCGTCCCGGTTCCCAGTTGCATGGAATCGCCGTAGAAATCGGCTACCAGTCCGACGGAACCTTTCAAGCTGGCCACTGCATCGGAGAAACGATTTCGCACGGTATCCCAGGGGTGCGAAATCGACTCCCAGAACTGGCGTGCGGATTCAGAGCTCGATGCTATCGCCGGGGCGGTCCAGGTAAGCAGTACGAGCACGATCACAGCGGCGATCACCGCTTTTCCGATATCCAACCCTGCTTCCGGTGATTGGACGATCCCACGTTCCTGCCAGTTCGTTTTATAACGCAAATACGTCAATCGCCCGATGATCAGCAGGGCAAAAAACAGAAATGTGCCGATAAACCTTCCGCTGGAGGGTAAGGTCGAGTCGTAATTATTAATAATGAATAACGTCAGGCCGGTAGGGAGGATTGCCGTCCACGGGTTCCCATATCGGGTTAACGTATATCCTGCGGTCATCCCTAACAGCCAGAAGAGAAAAGCCATCAAGGTGATGAATAAAATAGAATCATCGACGACGTGATGGTTGAGGAACTGGTTTGTGACGATCGTCAAACGGCCCACCAGGCTGGCCAGACGATCACTCCACAAGGCATCCTTCGTTTGCTCTGAGACCATCTGCCATGGTACGACGATAATAGTATAGGCGAGGCCGAGCAGTTGAACGACTCGGGGAGAAAATTTGCTTTGCCCGAGTGCCAGGCCCAGGACGATCCCCAGGAAGGTCAGGTATTCGATTCTTTCTAAACCGGTAGTCCATTGTGTTGCGTAGAGGCGGGCCACGACGGTCATCTCCGTGATCACCAGAAAAATCACAGAGAGTAAATCCCACCAGCGTTTGTTCGTATTCATCGTATCCATAGGTCGAGTTTACAATATTTCCGGGCAGCCAGTCAACATTTATGGATAATCGTTGGCATTTTCATCATTTTATTTACTGTTGCTCGACAAAAATAGAGATTCATTGGGATTTCCCGTGATGGATCACCCTCCTGCGGAGATTCCGTAAGAACCAAAATAGATATATTGATCTATAATTTGGGTGAAAAGATCTCTGCAACACCTGGAAATCGATCCAGGCGAAATGCTATCGTCATTCATGGGAGGGATTTATGCGAGGATCCAATTTTTTTAGTGGCTTGCTCATCGGTGCGCTGATTGGCTCTGCGGTCGCTTTATTATACACCCCCGCATCCGGCAAGAACCTGCGCTCCCATACCCGTAATTATGTAAGCCAGATTCAGCAGGAAATGAAGGCAGCCTCAGAAAAACGCCGGGCAGAGCTCGAGCAAGAGCTCTCCAGCCTGCGCGCTCCAAAAACAGCTTCGGCTGAATAAGCGCACGCTCCCCGCACCCGGATTTGAGCAAAGGCCCTGAAATGTCCTTTCGGGGTCTTTTGGGTGAGAATTGCAGGAGAGGTATCCAGCGGCACTTCTAGCGCCTTGTCTCCGGTTATCAACCATTCAGGGATGTTTGGTATGGATATTGCAGCAAGTCATGAAGGTATGTTATCTGGTCTCTATCTGGCCTGGTTTTCCCTGGAATGAAAGATCACCTTTTCCGAGCTTTCTCGTTGATTTGTCTGACTTTTCTGGCAACAGCCTGTAAAGTCGTCCCGTCGATCTCCACACCCCTCATCCAGGCCGGGACCTCCGTTGAGTCAACACCGATCGATCCCCCTCAATCCTCAAGCACGCCTCCAAACATTACTATAACCCAGATCTCCATCCCATTGCTCACCCCCACAGCGACGATCCCGGTTCCAACCTCCACCCCAGGCGACCCACCCTCCGTTACCTTCCAGCCTCAACCCACAGCCCCGGCAGCCCAGGGCCAGGCAATGCAGTTCCGCTACCAGGTCCAATCCGGCAGCCCGAAATATCTTCCGAATTTTTCCCGGCCCGCGTTAGGCTGTGCAATCCAGTCCGTTGCTGGCCAGGTTTTCGACTCAAACGGGAATCCTGTAAAACTGCTGGTTGTTAACGTCCGGGGCGTACTGAATGGAAAAACGATTGATACTCTTGGGTTGACCGGCAACACGACCAATTATGGACCCGGCGGTTATGAGGTGGACCTGGGTACTCAGGTTTATGGTTCCTCCCATTCGTTATACATCTGGTTGAGTGATCTGGAGGGAAATCCGATCTCCGATCGCAGTTATTTTGATACCTACGCTGACTGCCAGAAAAACATCACCTTATTGAATTTCCAGATCACTCTGCCGTACAAGAATTACCTGCCCATTGTCTCGCGCTGAGTGCCAGGCCAGGATTGGGGTCGTCTTTCAGGTATAATTACCCCTACTATGGCATCGAATACGTCTCAGCAGCCGGGATGGGTCCCTTACGTTTGGCTTGAACGTTCTTTCCGCAACTGGTGGCTGATTGTCCTGATGATGATCCTGGGTGGGCTGGCGGGTTTGGCGGCCGATTGGCTCCAGCCCCCAATTTACGAGGCAAAAGCCCGCTTTCTTTTCCACATCAACATGATTGAAACCGGCAGTATTCCTCAGCAAGATGAGGAGATCATTCTTTCCACAGCGAACAGCCTGCTCACCTCTTCCGCTGTACGCGACCAGGTGATAACGGCAGCCAAAGCCGAAAATATTTCCATCACACCGGAGCAGTTCAAACAGAATGCCAGCATTGACCGCTATAACGAAGTGTATGAGCTTCGTTACCGCAACTCTGACCCACAGGTGGCCGCGAAGGTAGCTAACCTTTGGGCCAAAACTGCCTATGCGAAGTTGGTCGAAGCTTCCGGGCATGCCAGGCAGGTGTACGTTCTTCGTACCCATATTGATTCGCTTGAAAAATGCTTGGAGCGTAGTATGGGACCTGCGACAGGCCAGCCGGCCTGCTCCCTTCAGACGGTCGAACAAATCCAGGGCGATTTGTCTGCCTCGGTAGCTGCCTTAAATACTGAATGGATCGCCAGTGGTGGCGTCAGCCACGCGTTATTATTCGATCTTTCAGATCTCGCCGTGGTCCCATCGCGACCGGCCGCGTTCGCCAGGAATACCTTTGTACTGGCTGGAAGCCTGATCGGTTTTTTCCTTGGGATCCTGGCTGTCCAGTCCAATGTGCCAGAATACCTCTGGAGGAAGGCCCGCCTTGCGTGAGCGCGGGCTGCATATCCTTCAGGCCAGCTTTCCCCTGGCCTGGCTTCTGGTGATCGTCCTGCTCCCGATTTCCAGCATGCCCCTCATCGCCCGGCTGGCCGGCTCCGATATGGTCGCTGCGCCCTCGGCGTTGCCACTCATCTGGCTGGTTGTGTTCTGGCTCATTCCATACCTATTCAAGCGGGGAACACTGGCTTTCCCCACTGCACCTTTTTGGGGGTTTGTCCTGGTTGCGATTCTTTCCTCTCTGGCAGCTTATTTCCTGGCGACCCCTAACCTGAAAAACCAGTCCATATTTTCCCGCGAGGCAAAACAGCTATTTACCCTGGCGGTGGGTGTTTGCTTTTACCTGGTTGCTTCAACCTGGCCTGCATCTATCAACCGCCTTCGCACGACTCTGCGGTGGATCAATTATTCTGGTCTGGTGATGCTGGCCTGGTCGCTTACCCAGGTCTATTTCACGTTTGTGGTCAAGGAGTATCCCGCCTGGATGGTTCATATCCAGGAAAACTTAATTTCGGTGAGCGGCCTGTTTCTTGGCCGCACGACCGGGTTTGCCTTCGAGCCATCCTGGTTGGCCCACCAGTTGAACATGCTTTATCTTCCCATTTGGATCGCGGCCAGCCTCGTCCGCTACAGTGCGCACCGCTTCAAATTCCTCGGCATCAGCCTGGAAAATATCCTCCTGGCGGGTGGATTGGCGGCTATGTTCTTCTCTTATTCCCGGATAGGCTGGCTGGGACTGGGGCTGGTGGCTGCTTTCCTGCTGCTCAAGGCCAACATCTTCCTGATCAACCTCCTTCGCGACCTGATCCAGAGAAATGTTTCGGTTAGACCGGGTTTCAGGCTCGTTTTCACCGGCATAGTGACTGGTTTGATCGCCCTGGTTTTTCTGGCCGGCTATCTGGGTGGAATTTATGGCGTGGCGCGCCTGGGCAGCCAGAAAGATCCCCGCATCGCTGCTTTGTTTGAGACTCCAGCAGAGTTCTCCTATTACTATATCAACCAGCTCCGCTTTGCTGAGAGAGCCGTTTATTGGGCAGCAGGATGGAATATTTTTAACGATCATCCCATTTTGGGGGTCGGTATCGGTAATGCCGGTTTCTATTTTCGACAATCCCTTCCACCTTTTTCGTGGCAGCTCAAAGAAATCACCGATATCATGAACCATTCGGAGATTATTCCCAACACGAAAAGCCTGTGGACAAGAATTCTAGCTGAAACCGGGCTGGTTGGGTTCTCCTTTTTTCTGGCCTGGTGTTTTCTTCTCTTTCAGACCGGGCGCGGATTGTGGAAACAAAAAGATCCCCTGCTTCGCGTGGTGGGAATGGCCGGAATGGTGGGAGTGGTGGCGCTCATTGCCGAAGGTTTCAGCGTAGACTCCTTTGCCCTCCCTTACTTGTGGATCATGCAAGGATTGGTCACCGCGGCCGGCCAGCAGATTTGGGTTACGCAGTCGCCCACATCGACCGCACCAACCCATCTCGATGAAATCCCTGCATTCAAAATCAGTAAACCGGCTTGAAAAGGACTTCTCCTTCAATTTTAGTGGTTGTCGCCATTTTCAGTGGGGTATGTGTTCTGTTTGTGGCCGCTATTGCGGTGGGCGTGTATTTTTTCAGCCAGCCAGATTGCCCGCTCAACAACCGGCAACCAACGCCGGTCATTACGCTGGTTGCATCGTCGCAGCAGCCAGGCCCATCATCAGAATCCGAGGACAACATTGCACCCCCAAACCCTTCGCAAAACCAGGCTTCTCCGCCGGAAGGGGTTGGGCAGACCGAAAACACCCTGAACGCCGCGGTCGTTCCGGTTGCCAACCGGCGCGACCTGGCTGAGCGCCTTTCCAGGATTGGAAATATCCCTGAAACTGTCCCGGCGCTATCTACTCCCTTGCAGATCGGAGACCGGCGGTCTTTTTTCGTCTTGAACACCGATACCAACACCAAGACCGAATCCTGGGCGAACCTCAGATACATCACGCCCCACGGTTATTTTTGGGAAGAGGATCACGTTCAATTAAATCTGGTTGAGCTGAAAAGCCTGGCCGAGGACTTCGAGAACAGGATCTACCCGACCAACCGTGAGTTTTTTGGCTCAGAGTGGAGCCCGGGAGTAGATAATGACGTCCACCTGTATATTTTGTTCACCCGTGGATTGGGAAAATCTGTGGCAGGTTATTTTTCCTCAGGGGACGAATATCCTCCCCAGGTGCAAAAATTCTCCAACGCGCACGAAATTTTTTTCTTGAATGCCAACCGCCTGGGGTTGAGTTCGGAATACACATACAGCGTCCTTGCCCATGAATTTCAGCACATGATTCACTGGCATCGCGACCCGAATGAAGATGCCTGGATGAATGAAGGCTTTTCCGTTCTTGCAGAATTCCTGAACGATTACGATCTTGGCGGGTTTGACTTTTCCTTTGCAGCCAACCCTGATCTTCAGCTCAATAACTGGCCTGGCGGCTTTCAGGAAACGGCACCAAATTACGGCGCCAGTTTCCTGTTCCTGACCTTTTTCCTCGATCGTTTCGGGGAAGATGTGACAAAATCCCTGGTCGGTGAAGCCAGCAACGGTTTGGCGAGCATCGACCAGGTGTTAGCTACTTACAAAATCGTCGACCCTCGCACCCAAAAACCGCTCCGGGCCGATGACGTTTTTGGCGATTGGGTTGTCGCCAATTATTTGCATGACCCGCGGGTGGGCGACGGACGATTTACGTACCATATTTATGAATCAGCACCCCAGGTCGAAGCCAGCGAGACCATCGACCGCTGCCCGATCGGGGGCCAGGACCGGGAAGTAGACCAGTACGGCGCAGATTACATTCGCATCACTTGTCCAGGCCGGCATATTCTCAGATTTTCCGGTTCGACTGCTGTTGACCTGGTCGCAAAGCCTCACTCCGGCTCCTATGTATTTTGGTCGAACAGAGGTGACGAATCGGATATGCGCTTGACCCACTCATTTGATTTTTCTGGCCAGACCGGCTCACTTACTCTGGAATTCTGGACCAGATATGACCTCGAGAAAGATTACGATTTTGTCTACTTGGAAGTCAGAGAGAAGGGTGGAGATTGGACGATTTTGCATACCCCCGCGATGACAGACCAGAATATTTCCGGGAATAGCTATGGCTGGGCCTATAACGATGCATCCCCTGGCTGGATCAAAGAAAAAGTGGATCTTTCTGCCTATGCCGGGAAACAGGTCGAGCTGCGCTTCGAATATGTCACCGATGATGCCACCAATGGGGAGGGATTACTTCTGGATGATATCGCGATCCCCGAGATCAATTACGACACCGACTTCGAGACGGATGATGGTGGTTGGATAGGAGAAGGATTCGTCCGTATTGAGAACCAGCTCCCTCAGAAATTTCGCCTGGCACTGATCACCCAGGGGCAGGAAACCTCGGTGGAAACCATTTCCTCCGGAGAGGGGCAGACAGTCGAAATTCCCATTCAGATCGATCCATCCCAGAAAAGTGTCGTCCTGGTGGTAAGCG
Organism: Anaerolineaceae bacterium; assembly: GCA_035542155.1. Classification (GTDB taxonomy): domain Bacteria; phylum Chloroflexota; class Anaerolineae; order Anaerolineales; family Anaerolineaceae; genus DATKLX01. Next base: position 239 of record DATKLX010000069.1, on the reverse strand, counting down.
GGATCACCCGTTTTACCACCCAACCCGCGAAGTACCGGTTCTCCATCCAGGCTCGTTAAATCATAAAGAGACCCGGCAGCTTTTTCCAGGTCTCGCCACCGGCGGCTGGTTATGGGGATTCTGATGCCGCCGCTTACGGCTTGGGGGTACCGGCTACATTTCTGAGGCGCAGGGCAGCCAGTCCCAGCGCCAGTGCCAGTTTTCCCCCCATGATCAGATAATAAAACCAGTTGAAAATA
>DATKLX010000068.1:0-10437 GCA_035542155.1 Anaerolineaceae bacterium | reverse complement strand
TTCCTTTGCTATAATAAACCTACCAAATCCTTAATGTAGGAATTGCACCGTCCATGGTTGAGAGCCTTAAACGGGGTTATGCTTTCATGATAGAGGCCTGGCGCATGGCCCGAGCTGACCCCGATTTGCTGAAACCTTCCTTGTATACCCTCCTGGCAGGGTTGGTTGTCACGCCGATCGGTTTCGTGCCGATGGCCCTTTCGGTGTATTTTCTCAGTGAGCGCACCTACGGCCAGGTGGTGACCGGTTTTTTTGCCGCTCTGCTTTTTTGCGCCTTGGTCGCCGTGGGTTACTTATTCTCGGCCATGACCGTCTATCTCGCCTTCGGCTACCTGGCCGAGGGGGATGGACGGTTGGACCGCGCCCGCGCCTTGCTCCGCAGCCGCTGGCAGGATATCCTCGGCCTGGCTGGGGCGGAGCTGGTCACCGGCTTGTTAGGGCCTGTAATCACGCGCAAACGCTCCCGGACAGGCGACCCGCAGGCGGCCATCTGGGATGAGGACGCGGAGGTGGCCTTGCCGATCCTGGTCATTGAGAGCCTGGGCTTGAAGGAAGTCCTGGCGCGGGTCGACCAGATTTCACGCGGGCGGCTGCTCAACCCCGAAGCCCACCAGGTGGGGGTGAGGTTGGTCGCTACAGCCATCGACCTGGTCCTGGGTGGCGTGGGGATCGTCGGAGGAACGTTTCTCTCCGTGAGCCTGATCCGGGCCAGCAACGGCGCAGCCGCCGGGGTAATCGGCGGCCTGGGCGCGGGGGTCCTGGTGACCAGCCTGTTTATCCTCGCTGCCGTGGTTGTCGCCGCGTATGCGGGAGCGGTATATCGTACCTGCCTGTATCTCTGGGCCCGCGACGCCGGGCTGGCTCAACACGAAGGGCAAGACCAGGAGGTGAGCGCGCCGGCTCCCCTGGCCTCCGCCCTGGCTCCCCATCTCAAATCCGTAGAGGCACAATAGCATGAATCCGAACCCGATGCGCCGTGAAATACTGACCTGGAATGAAATCGACCGCCTGATCGATCATCTTCTCCCCCAATTGGAAGGCGAGTTCGACGCCATGCTGATGATCACCCGGGGCGGGATCATCCCTGGGGGAATGATGGCCGAGGCGATGAAGATCAACTACATCTTTACCGCGGCGGTGGATTTCCCCTCCCAGATGGAGGCCGAGAAGCGCAAGCTGCTTGCCTGGCCGCAGTTCTTCCAGTTCCCCGAGGATAACCTTCTGCGAGGCAAGCGCATCCTGGTGATCGACGACGTGTGGGGTTCAGGGCGCACCATCACCGCGGTGAAAAACCGCGTCTCCGGCGCGGGGGGGATGCCTTTTACCTGCGTGATGCACTTCAATCCCTACCGCAACCTGTTTGGCACAGTCCGCCCGGATTATTACGCCGCGATCACCGACGCCCACATCGTTTACCCATGGGAGATCGACCGCGGGCCGGAAAGCGTGCTCTTGAAGGATTTCTGATTGTAGATTGAATACTAACGGTAAGGATAGACTCTCCGCCCGGCGACAAAGGCTGCCTGGACGTGGATCCCAGCGTCGAAGAGGATCACATCGGCGGTGCAGCCGGGGCGAAGCGCGCCGAGTTCGGACAGGCCGAGACTGATCGCGGGAGAGCGGCTGGCGAGCTGGATGGCGCGCTCGGGGGGCAGGTTGAAGAAAGCGCACGCATTGGCAACGGCGCGATCCAGGGTGAGGATGCTACCCGCCAGGCTGCCGTTCTCCAGGCGTGCGGCGCCGTCTTTGACGAAGATCCTCTGTCCATCCGGGCTGGTGTACTCGCCATCGCCACGGCCTGCCGCCTGGGTGGCGCTGGTGACCAGGATCAGGCGGTCGGCGCCCTTGGCGCGCAGCGCGGCGTGGGCTGCCGCCGGGTGGACGTGGATTCCATCCAGGATAATCTCGGCGCACAACTCGGCGCGGCTGAGGGCCGCGCCGGCCAGGCCTGGTCTGCGGTGGTCGAAGGGCGGCATGGCGTTATACAGGTGGGTGACGCGGCTCAGCCCGGCCTCGATCGCAGCGCAGGTCTCCTCGTAGGTGGCCGCCGAGTTCCCGGCGCTGACGCGAACCCCTTCGCCGGCCAGCCAGCGGACCAGGTCGATCGCGCCGGGAAGCTCGGGGGCCAGGGTGACCATGCGCACCGCTCCCTCGCCTGCCGCGATCAATGCCTGCATCTCGGCCAGATCCGGCAGGCGCACGGCTTCAGCCGGTTGGTCCCCGCGTTTCTCCAAGCTCAGGAAAGGTCCTTCGAGGTGCAGTCCGACGATCTTCGCCCCGCGCGATGGGCGGCGCATCGCTTCGACCAGGCAGCGGATCATCTCCAGGCCGGCTTCGTGTGAGCTTGCCGCCAGAGTTGGGACCACGCGGGTCACCCCGGTGGAGGGAAGCCAGGTGAGGATCTCGTCCAGGCCCGTTTCTCCGCAATTCATAAAATCGTGGCCGTTTCCGCCGTGCGTGTGGGTGTCGATCAGCCCGGGCCCGACATAGAGGCCGTCCGCGTCGATCACCTCGACGCCCTGCGGGACGGTCAGGGACGAATGGGAATAGATCGCGCGGATCTTCCCATCCGAGATGCCCAGGGAGCCATCGCTGATGACGATCCCCGGGGTGATTACCTGTCCGTGGACGATGAGGGTATCCATTATTCATCCAATCGTCGAGCGCATTTGCAGGCGCGCTTCGAAGAATCGCGGGTTGTCCATGCCCATGGCATCTGGAGAGAGGCCGCGGACCAGGGCGAGGAAATAGGCGAACTGGTAGATCGGCAGGATGGCGTAGAGCGGCATGAACAGCTCCGGCTCGCCCGCGGGCAGGGCTGTCAATGCATCGACGGCATGGCCTTCCCAGGGACGGTCGGTCAACGCCCAGACCTGGCAGCCGATGGTCTTCATTCCCCCGGCCAGGCGGGCGGCGCTTTCGTAGCCGGGGCCGTCTATGGCGAGGAGGATCACCAGGTCGTCTTCAGTGGTGGAGGCCCAGGTACCATGGACTGCCTCCTCGATCTCCCAGGAGGTTGAGGTGGCCAGGGCGGTCTCGGTCAGCTTGAGCATGCCTTCCTGAGCGGTTACGTGCTGCGGGCCGCCGCCCGATACGACGATCCTGCGGCGGGTGTTCCAACGTTCGGCCAGCTCTCTGGCCTGCGCTTCGCACCCGGCGAGAACCTGGCGGGCCAGTGATGGCGATTTGCTCAGCGCGGCTTCCCACCCGCTGGCCTCTTTCCCGCTCAGGCGGGCCAGTTCGCAGGCCTGAAGGTAGCCGCGCAGCAGGGTAGCCGGATAGCTGCGCGTCTTGGGCAGGGCCGGCTCGACCCCCAGCGTACTGGCAACGCGCCATTCGCTGGCCCGGCTCAGCGCTGATTCCGCGGCGTCCGTGTAGGCCACGGTACAGGCGCCCAGGGAGCGGGCCATTTCGGCGGCGCGGACTGTGGGCGGCGTGCTACCGGTGTGCGAGATGCCGATCACTGCACTGCCCTCCAGGGCGACGGGGGGATAGGCGAGGAATTCGTAGGCTTCCCAGGCATAAGCGGGCAGGCCGGCGATGTGCTGGATGGCCAGGGCGATCGCCCCGGCGGCAAAATAAGAGGTTCCGCACCCGAGGAGATGGATCGGCGACTTTTCCTGCACCGCACGTGAAGCCTCATGGATCGCCTCGACCGCCGGCTGCGCGAGGATATCTTCCAATCCGGCAGGGATGCTGTTGATCCCGTCCCACATATGGTACGGATGCGCCTGCCGTTCGAAAACGTGCTCCAGCGCCTCAGGAGGCCCAGTTTTCATAAATGCTGATTTTTATAATCGATGCGTGCGATTTGATTGTCACCCCCACGATTGTACGACACGAACTCAAACAAAGAAAGGGTTCTTGGATCTCGGTTCTCGTCTTTTTCTCAATACGCCCCCTGGCGAGACAGAACCGCGCCGGGAGTACGCAGAAGGATCGGCACGTTCAGCGAGAGCGACCACATGCTGAGATAAGCCAGGCCGCAGTCGTCCCCTCGTAGAGGGAGGGCCATTCTCCTGGCGCGGGCCAATGGTACAATGGGCGTAGCCTGGGCGGTAGTTTTCGGCGAGCGCCTCCAGGCGATCCTGTTCTGGCTCATGACCCGGGGTAAATCGAAATGAAAGAAATGCCTGTCTTTTCCGCCGCTGACGACCTGAAGTTGCGCTGGCGGGGCAAGCCGCCCAAAGTCAATCCTCCCCAGACCGTCATCCTTTGCTACCAGCCCAGCCTGATGGATTACGCCCGGCGCAGCTTCATCGTGCGGCGGGTGAAGGACTTCTTCGGCGAGCTGTGCCTGGTCCGCATCGGCGGGGAGAAGGTCGGCGTGGCGGGGAATTTTGGCCTGGGCAGCCCGGCAGCGGTGATCATGGTCGAGGAGCTGGTTGCCTTCGGGGTGAAGCGCTTCATCTCCCTTGGCCTGGCGGGGAGCATCCAGCCCCAGGCCCAGGCCGGCGAATGGCTGGTAGTCAACCGCGCCGCGCGGGACGAGGGCGTCTCCCGTCATTACTTGCCCGAGGGTCGCTGGGCCGAGGCCGATGGGGAGATCACCGCCTTCCTGCAGAATAACCTGGTTGCCAGCGGCAGGGTCATCCGCTCTGGCGCGGCCTGGACCACAGACACCCCCTTCCGCGAGATGCCCACCGAGATCGAGGCCTGGCAAAACGAGGGGGTTTGCGCGGTGGACATGGAGACCGCCGCCCTGTTCAGCGTCGGACAGGCCCTCGGCGTGCAGGTCGCGGCGGCGCTGGTCCTCGCCGACCAGGTGCTCCCCACCGGCTGGGTCCCGCCCTCCAATCCAAGGACTGTCCAGCTCAGCCTGCGGGGCATGCTCGACGCTGTGGCCGGCAGCCTGATCCGCGAGGCGCGCGCCAGATGAACCCCGCGATCGTGGTCAGCGCTTTCAACCGGCCCCTCGCCCTGGAGCGCCTGCTCGAGAGCCTCCAGGCCGCCGAATACCCGCCGGGGGCCAGCATCCCGCTGGTGATCTCGCTCGATGAGTCGGCCAGACACCAGCGGGTGGCCCAGGTCGCGCGCAGCTTCATCTGGCCCTTCGGGCCCAAGGAGATCCGCGCCCGCGAGGAGCGGTTGGGCCCCGTCGAGCATTTCTACGCCTGCGGCGATCTTACCGGCGAGTTCGGCTCGATCGTCTTCCTCGAAGATGACCTGCTGGTCTCTCCGCAGTACTACGCCTACGCCAGCCAGGCGCTGGAGGCCTATGCTGGAGACGAGTGCGTCGGCGGGCTCTCGCTCTACGGGCTGTGGTTCAACAGCTATACCCGGCAGCCCTTCATCCCACTGCCGGACGCGGGCGACGTCTTCTTCATCCAGGCGCCCTACATCCAGGGACTGGCCTTTACCGGCGAGCAGTGGGCGGCGTTCCACGCCTGGCGCGAGTCCAAAGCCACGCAGCAGGCGGTGCACGCTCCCTTCCACGAATGCTGGGGACGCTTCAGCGGCGACGAGTGGTTCCCCTGGCTGGCGCGCTTCCTGGTAGCCAGCGGCCAATATTTCGCCTTCCCGCGCGAGTCGCTGGTCACCGGCTTTGGGGATAAAGGGACTCACTTCGCTCGCTCGACGCCCTTCTTCCAGGTCCCCATCCAGCGTGAGCCGCGGGCTTACTCCTTCCCCGCCCGGCGCGACTGCACCGCGGTCTACGACTCCTTCTTCGAGCTGCTCCCTGACCGCATTGACCGCCTGACGACTTCCTTCCACTGGCTGGATTACACCGTCGACCTCTACGCCACCCGCGCCCTGGAGAACATCCCCACCCCGTACGTGCTGACCACCCGCCCCTGCCCCTCGCCGATCATGGCCTTCGGCCGCACAATGCGCCCGATGGAGCTCAACCTGGAATACGGTGTGCCGGGCCGCGAGATTTTCTTTTGCCGCAAGGAAGACCTGCGCTGGGATCCGCTGGCCGAGTGGGAGATCTTCGCGGGGCACAGCCGGTACTTCGGGCACGGCAGAGGGGTCAGCCTGCGAGACTGGGCCCGGGTGAAGATGGGAGAAATGGCAAGAAGGATTTTCGATTTTCGAAGATAGAACCTAACCCCACCTGGAAAAGACACCAGGTACTTCGCCGGCCGCTTCCCTGAGAAGGAAGGGAAGCGTGCAGGTCCGTTGTGATGATCGCATGGCGATATGGGCGGGTTTGCCATGGTGTTGATGTGGCACATGCGTCTCGAAGATCCCCGAAGGGGGCTCGCCTGGGGCCCAAAAGACAGGTTATCCTCGTCGGGCGAAACGTCTATCCTGCAATCTGGTCGCAAGGCCCGTCGGTTGAAACCACGGCGGTTACTACGAAGCCTGCCTGTCCAGGCTGGAAACTGTTTGACTGGCCCTCGTTTTTATCATTCTGTGATTTAAGGACCTGTACAGTCGCCGAGGTGATCATCCTGGAGAGATTGGCAATCATGATTTATATCTGTACAGGATCTATCTGCTGATCACCGGAAAATACATCCGATAGGGATTGATCATGATGCTATAGCGTGAGTCGCATAAACCCGCACTGTACAGGCTGCCGGGGATAAGCTGGAGATAATACGTCCCTGGAACAGAAAACTCATAGGAAAAACTGTGAATCTCTTTCGACCACAGATCTGTGTTATCGAACAGTTGCGTACCTTCCGAACTGAACAGCCTGGCGGTCACGTTCATCCCGCGTTCGAAATTGTCGACTTGAAAGAGAAAGGGCCGGCCTACATCCTGCTGCCCGATGGGGATCGAAATCCAGTCCTGGTCCGTGGAGGTGTGGAACGTGTGCTGCTCGATGGTTCCGCTGTAGGGCCACGCGCTCTGGAGGGCATCGTCGGGTTCATACCCATCCGCGGCGATGGGCGCTGGACGTGGCCCCTGAGCGGTGATGGCAAATCCATTCGAGTCCGTGTAGGTCACGGCCGCATGAGCGCAGGGGTCTGAGGATGACAGTGGATAGCAGCTTGCCCAAAACAGGTTGTCCACATCCACAGAAAAGCTGCCCTGATTGTCGGTTTGGACGAGATACGGATAACCGCTGTCAGCCGGATAATGCCGGTCCTGGAGGAACTCAGCAACCAGGATGGTATTGGGCGGGCCGTGCCCTTCGATTCGATTTTGAGCAGTGTTAAGCCAGACGCTCAAATCGGGGATGGTCAAATCGACGCTGTTGCCATCGTTGGTCAGGATGTGAACGATGTCCCCAGCCTTGAAGGTCGTTGTACTCAGCCCGACCCCGGTAAGGCTGCTTTGGGCCTGGAGCCCGAGGTAGGATCCAATGATCTGTCCCCCGCGCTCGTGGATGACGTCTACTCGCGTGTCGGGGTATTCCGTCCCGATCGCTACAAAATTCTGGTTAGGAGAAAAAGGGTCCATATTTAGATTGAGGGAAAAAGGGTACAGGCGGGAGACGATTTCATTCCCCACATCATCTACCAGGACGAGATAAGCCTTGTCAAACTGCTGAAAGGTAACCCCGGGAATTGTGAATTGATACTGCTGATTTACTATACTGGTTTCCAGGCATTGATCGGTGAAGGACTCCGGTCGTTGCATTCCGTTGACGAAATCCAGGGTCGCGCGCCCGTTGGGTGCGGGGCCGCTGATCTGGTTCGAGCCGTGATGGAGGCGCGGGAACGCGTTCGGCAGCGTCAGAGTTCGGGTGGTCGTCCCATCCGTCACCTCGATGCGGTAGCCTGGCTTGAGCTCCCCGAGACTGAAGTAGGTGCGCGCCCCGCTTTCCAACCAGAGCGTGGTTTCGGCGATCTTGTTATCCTCAATATCGAACAGCCTAGCGGTAGCATTCTGAACGGACCGGTTCCACTGTACAGAAAAATTCCGGTCGGACAGGTTGGCCTGGATACTCGGTAGAGATACCAGCACCGTCTGGATCTGGTAATTTCCGTAGGTATCATAGAGAGTTGCCACGATCGAGCTTTCAGGCGCGACCCAGGCTGGCGGGGTCAATTGAATTTGGCCGTCCGGTCCGGCGATGATGTTGGCGCAGCCCAGGGTAGGACTACATCCCACGGGAGTATGTGAGGAATCGGTGCGCGCCGAAGGGTCGTTCACAATGATCCACACCTTCCGGCCTGGCACAGTCTGGCCCTGGATCCGGTTGAGGTCGGGATCGTAGCTGACCTCCAGACGAGCGAGATAGTATCCCAAGATAGGCTGCCCAGCCTGATAGGCTTCAATCCAATCGCCCTCGATTGGCGTTTGGGAAAATGTGGGGTTGAACTCGCCCCGAAGATTCGTTTGAAGCGACACGCTTTCCAGCAGGGCCCCCTCCCGGATGAGATGAACATCCAGGGTTGTGGTGGGACGATAGTACCCGCGAACCTGGCCCGGTTTGGCGCGGTCGATGAATAATTGATAGGCATGAATGAAAACCCAACTGCTGTTGCCATTCGGGTAGCGCGCGTGGATCAGGATAGACGCATTGGCGCTGAAATCGCCAGGGTTGAATTGAAAGCTTCCATCTGAGTTTAACGTGAAGGATTTCTGGATCGTCGTCCACTGACAGGGGTTTTGGAGGTTGTCGACCAGGATCAGGTCAATCTTCATCCCGGGCAGTGTGGACCCGGAGATCAGATTCGCTCTCGGATCGGCCCAGGCCTGGATTGGCGCGATCGTCATCGAATAGGTGGACTGCCCATCGAACACGCGAACCTCATCCCCCGGACGGATTGGATCCAAGTTGGGTTCTGTGTATAGCTGGGTCTGGTAATCGCCGTTCTGATCACTTCCGGTGAAGGTATTAGCGGCCAGTTTACCGTCCCTCCAGATCTGGATATAGACGTAGGATCCAGGATGTACCCGGCCGCGGATGTCCGGGTTATAGGGAAAGCCTGGAAGCAGCTTGATTTCAATGGCGCCAATGGGCGGTTCGAGCGGGACGGGCGGATCGCTGGTAGTGGATTGTTCGATCAGCGTTGGGGCTGAATAGATCTGAGAGTCGATTGGAGCGGCGCTCTGAAGTCCCGGGCTGAGCAATGCCAGCAATAGACAAATTCTCGATAGCGAGCCAATTCCCACGTGGCGGCCTGATCCACCCGAAACTTTAATGCCAGTTGCCATTCTATCCCCTCTTTTTCAAATCCGCGGTTTGCAGTTGCTGGTAGTTGGCTTAATTTGATTATACTGCGGGATCCATGTAATCAGAGTCAATCTGCGGTTCAGACTCCCCCATCAGTAATTCCAGAACCTCCTCCAGCCTCCGCAAGGAGGCTTCGCAGGGGTCGCTGCGGTTTCAACCGCCGGGTACTGCGACCAGGGGATCAGGAAAGACAATCTATCGAAGCGCAAGCGGGCCCCCTTCGGGGATCTTCGAGACGCATGCGCCACATCGAGGCCACGACCTGGCAGGACTTCAACGCGCCGGTGACGCTCACCAGCATGCCGGCGTCATTCAAAGGGATCTTCGCGATCCCGGTGAGGAAATCGGCCACGCGGTGGATCGCCCCCTGGAACGCCTCCTCGACCGTGTCGGGGGAATAGATTGTGGCGACGATGTCCCCATTCTGACAGATTAAATCCAGGTTAAGGTTTCGTAAACAGACCTCAGTAAGGGAACTTTTTGGCCGATGAATCGTATATAGTAATAGTAAGATGTTGAAAAGCATGGGGGGCGCAGCCGCATCCCCCAACCCAACCTGGATCCACCTGGTGACCCATCACCAGCCATTCTGTGTAAGGAGGTAATGCTATGCCAGTCCTGGGGGTGGTTATTCTCTTCGCTCTCGTCTTGTTTGTGCCGCTGAGCCTGGCCGGGCTCGTTGAAGCTCAAGAACGGGATGCCTGAACGGTATGGACGCACAAACGGGCTGTCCTGCTCATTGAAAGGCGCCGCGGACCTGTACAGACCGGGCGCCTTTTGATTTAAGTGAGAACCGAGAACCGAAAACCGAGAATCGTAATAGAAGAACATAAAGAGCACGAGGACATGAGAAGAGGGAGCAGGAGACACGAATGGGAATGAAGTAGAGAGTGATTTGCCGAAATTGGCTGCGCTGGCGAGGCGAGCGCTGGAGGGGGCGGGGATCACCCGGCTGGAGCAAATGGCCAAAATCAACGAGAAGGAGCTCCTCAAGCTGCACGGGATGGGGCCGAACGCGCTCAAGACGTTGAAGGCAGCGCTGGGGGAGAAGGGGCTCGAATTCCAGAAGGAACAGTAAAGCCAACGGGTTTTATAGAGCCCTGAACCCATTCGGGGTCAGCATGAGGATGAGGCATGGAGCGCCCCAGAAGAGGTTACCAGGTACGGTCGGTTCTCGGCTCTCGGTTCTCGTTTTTGGAAAATCCATTTGTGATACACTTAGCTAGACTTTATCCATTGGACCTGGCTCTAGGGTGTGTAACACAGGGCATCGAGCCAGGGTTGGATCTCGGATACCGGGATTTTTCGAATATCGCCCTGTGGAGTGGATATCGAAAAATGGTGCGATTGCCAAATCT
>DATKLX010000067.1:0-21298 GCA_035542155.1 Anaerolineaceae bacterium | reverse complement strand
GGAAAAAAGAGACCTGGTTAGCTGGTTTGGAGAACGCCGTGGCGGGTGCGGCCCGAATCTAAGGCGGGAACTGCCTTTCGCAAAGCAGTTCCCGCCTCGATTTTCCTGCTCGACTTTCGCTCAAAGAGCCAAAGTCCAGGGGTGATTTTTTCTTACTCACAGGGGAAGGGAGCGCTTTTCCCCCTTTTCGCTACCTTCGTGTTCCCTGGATTTCACGGATAATTAGGCTTCGCGGAACTCGCCTTCGACGACGTCATCTCCGCCGCCCTGCGAACCTTGCGGTCCCTGGCCGCCATCGGGGCCGTGGCTGTATCCATAGCCGCCGGTGTCCTGTGGTCCCTGCTGTTGGGCGTAGACCTGCTGGCCGAGTGCGTTGACCACGTTCTGCAGCTCTTCGCTTTCGCGCCGGATGCGGTTGATGTCATCACTCTGGATCGCCTGGCGCAGGCTGCTGACCTTGCTCTCGACATCCGCACGGACATTGCCGGGGACCTTGTCGCCGAGATCTTTCAAAGCTTTTTCGGATTGGTATATCAGGGCGTCTGCTTGGTTGCGCGCGTCGATCAATTCCTTGCGCCGCCGGTCTTCGGCCTCATGTTCTTTGGCCTGCTGGACCATCCGCTCGACATCCACTTTGTTCAGGTTGGTCGAAGCGGTGATGGTCACTTTCTGCTCGCGGTTGGTCGCCTTGTCGCGGGCGGTCACGTTGAGAATACCGTTGGCGTCGATGTCAAAGGTCACCTCGACCTGCGGCAGTCCGCGTGGGGCCGGTGGGAGGCCATCCAGCCGGAAGCGGCCCAGGGTCATGTTATCAGAAGCCAGTGGGCGCTCGCCCTGCAGGACGTGGATGTCCACAGCGGTCTGATTGTCCTCGGCAGTCGAGAAAGTCTCGGTCTTGCGCACCGGGATGGTGGTGTTGCGCGGAATCAGTACCGTCATCACCCCACCCATGGTCTCGACGCCCAGCGAGAGCGGGGTAACGTCGAGCAGGAGCACATCCTTGACCTCTCCGCCCAGCACGCCGCCCTGAATGGCCGCGCCAATCGCAACGACCTCGTCAGGGTTAACGCTTTTGTTTGGCTCCTTGTTGACCAGTTTGCGCACCAGATCCTGGACCATGGGCATGCGCGTCGCGCCGCCGACCAGGACGACCTCATTAATATCTGTAACCTTGATCCCGGCGTCGCGGATGGCCGCTTCGAACGGGCCGTTCAGGCGCTTGACCAGATCTTCGCTCATCTGCTCGAACTTCGCCCGGTTGAGGCGCAACTGCAGGTGCTTCGGGCCGCTTGCGTCAGCCGTGATGTACGGCAGGTTGATCTCGGTCTCCATCACGCTGGAGAGCTCGATCTTGGCTTTCTCGGAAGCCTCGCGTAGGCGCTGGAGCGCCTGGCGGTCGTTGCGCAAGTCGATCCCCTGGTCGCGCTTGAATTCATCTGCGGCCCAGTTCAAGATCTTCTCGTCCCAGTCATCGCCGCCCAGGTGGGTATCCCCGTTGGTGGCTTTGACTTCCACAACCCCTTCGCCAACTTCCAGAATGCTTACGTCAAACGTACCACCACCCAGATCGAAGACCAGGATAGTCTCGTTTGTTTTCTTATCCAAACCATATGCCAGGGCCGACGCTGTGGGCTCGTTGATGATGCGCATCACTTCCAGGCCGGCGATTTTACCGGCGTCTTTGGTTGCCTGGCGCTGGCTGTCGTTGAAATAGGCCGGGACGGTGATCACCGCCTGGGTCACCGGCTCGCCCAGGTAAGCCTCGGCGTCCGACTTGAGCTTGCTCAGGATCATCGCTGAGATTTCCTGCGGGGTGTATTCGCGCCCGGTGATCGGGATTTTCACACGCACGTCGCCTGCGGGTCCCTGCACAACGTTGTACGGAACCATTTTGCGCTCGGCTTCCACTTCGTTGTAGTGGCGGCCCATAAACCGTTTGATCGAGAATATCGTGTTCTCGGGATTGATCACGGCCTGGCGTTTGGCTGTTTGCCCAACCATCCGCTCCCCGTTCTTACCAAATGCAACAACGGATGGCAGCAGGCGTGAGCCTTCCGCCGTGGGGATCACAACCGGATCGCCGCCTTCCATGACGGCAACCACGCTGTTGGTGGTTCCCAGATCGATACCTATAATTTTGGCCATGTTTTACTGCTCCTTTCAAAGCAATTTTGTTTTTATGAGTTTACTCACTCTGCGCAAGAAATCCGTTAACAAAATGTCGAATTAATATTAGATGGCCTGCAACAAGAAAGCCCGCCGTCGCGGGCGAGCTTTCTTCGGGGACGATTACGGCTAGAGGAATACGTTCTTCTCTTCTTCATTGGCCGCAGGCTCCTCTCCAGCCTTGCCGCGCAGGTAGCGGTCCACTCTGCCTGTCGCGCGGGCGGCGGTGAGTGGAGAGAACTTGAGGCTGCCTGGCGCGGTTTTGAGAGTTTCACACAACCAAAGGTTAATCTGGTTTAGAAGCAGGAACAACTGTCCTTCGCGATTGAAGCGTTCCCCTTCACGGACCAGCAGGGTCAGGTTGCTGACCACAGTGACCTGGCTCAACTGTTCCCACAGGTGCGCTGCGTCGTGGGCCGGGACGCCAGCCTTTTTGAGTACCTCTGGATCGAAATCCGGATTTTCGGCCCACAAATCCTGGAAGAGGGCGCCCAGGTCGGTGATTGGCAGATCCAGCTCGGGGACTTCGTTGGAGATCTGCTGCCCGATCCCCAACCATGTGAAAACATAGCGCGAAACCGACTTGAGATCGCGGTACAGAGTCAGGTTGAAGAAGCGGTCCTTATAGGTCAGAGAAAGGCACTGGCGCGCCTTGAAATAGAGGAATACCTGCTGGTTAAACTCATTCTTGCGCCAGGAACTGGCGACCAGGGCATATTCCGGATGGGCGATAAATTCGACCAGGCTGGTCAGGGAGCTGTCGACTTCCCATTGGCGCAGGCCAAAGCGCTTGATTAATCCGCGCGATTCAAGCACTTCGCGGCCGCGGTTAATATCTTCACGGATCTCCTCAGAGGAACGACCGCGGTAATGGCCGCCGACCAGCGGCAATGTAGCCAGCCCCAATGAGCCCGCGATACAGAACAGCTCCCCGGGTGATAGAAAAATGGTCAGTTTTTCATCCTTCATGATGCCTCATTCGCGAAAAACGTTCCCGCTGTGGTGATTTCCATCCATTTTACCTTTATTCTATAGTTCGGAATACCACATTGTACCGTAGATTGTATAATAATACAGAAGGGCTTCGTATAGAAAGGATATTGGTGTGAAGGTTTGGAGAAACCGCCCGCTGCAGAACCGTTCCTGGCTGCTCATAGGGGTTTTTATAGCGTTATTCGCCAGCCTGTTCCCCTGGTCTGCTCTTGCCCAAGATTCCAGGCCGCTGGTGGCGATCTTAACCGCCAATGGTGAAATTACCATCCCGATGGCCAATTACCTCGCCCGGACTGTCCTCAACGCCGAGCAGCGCGGGGCGGATTTGATCATCATCCAGTTGAATACTCCCGGCGGCGATATCAATGTGATGAACCAGATGGTCCAGACCATTCGCGGCAGCAGCGTGCCGGTGGTGGTATACGTCGCTCCTCGTGGGGCGATGGCCGCCAGCGCGGGCACCCTGATCACGCTGGCCGGGCACGCCGCGGCGATGGCCCCGGATACCGAAATTGGAGCTGCCAGCCCGGTGGGACCGAGCGGCGAGGATATCGGGCAGACCCTCGAAAGCAAAATCAAAAACACGCTTAAGGCCACTGCCCGCAGCCTGGCCCAGTACCGCCGTCCTGAGGCTATCCAGCTCGCCGAGGAGACGATCGAAAGCGCCCGGGCCGTCTCGGCCAACGAAGCCCTCCAGGTCGGGCTGGTCGACTTTATCGCCAGCGATATCCCCGACCTGCTGCGTAAACTGGACGGCTTCCAGGTCCATATGAACGGCGACCAGGTGATTACTCTGCAAACGGCCAATGCAACGACCATGGAGCTGCCCAATTCCTTCATCGAACAACTGCTGGGCGTCCTGGTTAACCCCAACATCGTCTTCCTCCTGCTCACCATCGGCGTCCAGGCAATTCTTATCGAGCTGTCCAGCCCGGGTGGATGGATCGCCGGGTTCATCGGCGTAGTTTGCCTGGCCCTGGCTGCTTACGGCCTGGGGATCTTACCGGTCAACTGGTTCGGGCTGCTGTTCCTGGCGATCGCCTTTGTGCTCTTCATCCTGGATATTAAAGCGCCCACTCACGGCGCGCTGACCGCGGCCGGGGTGGGTACGTTTATCATCGGCGCCCTGGTGCTTTTCAACGGACCCAACGTCCCCGAAATCCAGCAGGTCTCAGTCCCCCTGGTGGTCGTTACTGGCCTGGTTACCGCGCTGGTGTTCTTCACGATCGTCTCGATCGGCGTCCGCGCCCAGCGCATCCCGGTGCGGATCAGGCAATCTACACTGATCGGAAAAACTGGCATTGCGCGCAGCGACCTGAACCCCGATGGAAACGTCCAGGTGGCCAGCGAGCTGTGGAGCGCCGAGCTGGCCGATGGTGAGGCACCCATTCCAACCGGCGCAAACGTCGAGGTGGTTCAGGTCGATGGCTTGCGTTTGAAGGTTCGCAAAAGCTCCCGTACATAAACAAAAATGATTGGTTCATTGGGATTTCCTGTGATGGATCATCCCACAGAGATTCTAAAAGATTGTAATTCGGATCTGTTTTATGTAGAATTAATCATCTGGCTCTATTTACCGCTATCCTGGTTGGGAAGATGAGGAGGTACAAATGACCGCCGTCAAGCAGCTTCTGCAAAACAAAGGCCAGGCCGTCTGGTCGGTCCAGCCAGGCGACACCGTTCGCAGCGCCCTTCAGCTCATGGCCGATAAAAATGTGGGCGCGTTACTGGTCACGGAGGTGGATCAACTGGTAGGGATTTTTTCAGAGCGCGATTACGTGCGCAAGGTTTGCCTGGAGGGAAAAATTGACCTGGACACCCCGATCAGCGAGTTTATGACCAGCCACGTCTTTACCATTACCCCCGAAAACAGTATTGAAGAGTGCATGGCCTTGATGACAGAAAAACACATCCGCCACCTGCCGGTCCTAAAGGAAGGCCGGCTGGCCGGGATTATCTCGATTGGGGATGTGGTCAAAGAGGTGATCAGCGATCGCGAGCTGATGATCCAGCACCTGGAAAACTACATCACCGGGCGAAAATAGCTCTTAGTTCTTCACCACCGGCGCAAATGCCTTCGTCGGCGATACCAGGTCAAATGCGGCGTCTGTCGAATAGATCGTGTCGCTGCTGATCGCCGATGCGTTCGTTGAGCGCATTTCGGCGTAGACGGTATGGAGTCCAACCCCTGACCCAAGGCGCCATTTGGTTTGGTTGGAAAACGGTTGCCAGCCTGACCATGAATCACTGTCATTCTTCAGGCGGATCTCTGACCAGGTCCCGTACACATACAGGGTGACGTCCCGCGAACCTGTGGCGGCGGCTTCGTCGTTGATAATCAGCGGGTACACCCTCGGCTGTTTCCCAAACTCCTGGACCCAGTATTTTCCCCAGGTTCCTCCTTCGGCATACCCAACGCCGGTCTCCCAGTTGGAAGCGTTCAGGATATTGGCTTTGTGACCCGCGCTGGCCATCCACCCTTTCACCGCGGCGGCTGCATCTCCAAACCCGGCAGCGATATTTTCACCGGTTGGGCTGGAATAGTACGACTTGATCCGCGCATCCCAGGGACAAACGTAGACAAGACTCCCGTTCAGACGATCATACGTGCCGTGCGCCACGAGCCCTTTGGACGGGTCCGGCCAGTAGTCGTCGCTCGACATATCCTGGGCAAAATAGCGCGCCGCATCGTCCAATTGGGCGACCCGCTTGAGCGGCGGCAGCCCTGCCCTGGCGCGTTCCTGATTGATCAGTTCAACAACCTGCTGTTCTACAACTGCGTTGACTTCCGGAGATTTTACCCCGCCGCAACTCGCATCGTGGAGGGGGGCTGCCTGCACCGGTCGAAGACCAAGAGCGAAAACCAGCACAATGACAGCCGCGACGGCCAGGCGAATTCTGGTCATGACGTCGGATTTCCTTCCTTTGAACCCTCAGGTGGTAAAGCCTTGATGAAAATGAGTGATTTCCTTTTGAGCGTACCCTGACTCGGCTACGCCTGGTCCGGAAACCTGCGGGTTTTCATGGTGAGATTTTCAGACAGTCACCCTACCTGCCTTAAAGCGAATAGAGTTATTATGACAGCGAATCGCTATTTGTTCAAGGCGGGTTTGGAAATTGTAGAGTCTGGTTAGGAATAAAGGATCATGAGGAGCTGCCCTCGGGAGCGTTCGCCAGGCCTGCGCGCAGTGCCAGGACAGCGGCCTGCGTGCGGTCCGTAACTTCTAGTTTCGTTAAAATCGAGCTAACGTAATTGCGCACGGTTCCCTCAGAGAGAAAGAGATGCTGGGCGATATCAGCGTTGCTTAAGCCGCGCGCCAGCAGGCGCAGCACTTCCAGCTCCCGCTCGCTCAGCAGGCGGGTCAGCGAAGAATCGGGCGGGGCGGCCCCTTTCTGGACGTAGGAGAATAATTTTCCCGCTATCCCCGGGTCGACATAAGTCTTTCCCGCGGCCGTGCCCTGGATGGCCTCGATCAGCGTTTCGCGAGGCGTATCCTTGAGCAGATATCCGCTGGCCCCGCCCCGAATGGCGTCGAAGACCCACTCATCAAAATCGTAGGTGCTTAAAACCAGGATTTTCACATCCGGGTACAGCGTGTGGATTTTGCGAGTGGCTTCCACGCCATTCATCACCGGCATTTTCAAGTCCATCAGGACTACATCCGGATGGAGGCTGGCAGTAATCGCGATAGCCTGCTCGCCGTCATTCGCGATACCGACCACTTCGATCCCCGGAGCCGTGCTCAAGATGGCCCGCAGCCCCTCGCAGACAACCACCTGATCGTCACAGATAACAACATTAATCAACAGCCGCCTCCATGTGTAGCCGGACGGTCGTTCCGTGGTCCGGCTGGCTTTCGATAAACAACAGGGCGCCAATCGCCTCGGCGCGCTCTTGCATCCCGCGCAGTCCATAATGGCCGTCCTGTTCCGCTTCTGGCCGCAGCCCATGCCCATCGTCGCAGATGATCAAATCCAGCCGGCTGCCGCTTTTTTCGATCACGATGCTGACCTGGTGCGCCCCCGCGTGCTGGACGACGTTGCGGAGTGCCTCTTCCGTGATTCGGTAGAGACTTTGCTGAATCTCTGCATCCAATCCGGGAAGCTCGTCAGGAATTTGCAAGTCGAGTTTCAGGCTGCCGCGCTCCGCCATGGATTGAGCCAGGTTGCGGATGGCTAACTCGAATCCGAGATCCTCAAGAGGGACTGTGCGCAGGGCCTGAATCGCCCGCCGCGCTTCATGAAGACCTTCCCGCGTGACCACCAGCGAACGTTCCAGCATCGTCCGCGCCTCGCCGTGATTTGCATCCCATAACGAGTGCACTGCTTCCAGTTGGACCGCAACCGCGCTCAACGTGTGCGCCAGGGTGTCGTGCAACTCGCGAGCCATACGGTTGCGCTCGCGGCTGATTGTCAATTGCTCCAGCGTTGTAGCATGCGCTGAAAGGCGCCGGTTTGCCTCAGCAAGCTGCGCGTTTTGCTGGCGCTGTTCCTCCGCCAGGTGAGAGACTGCGTAACCGACGAGCAGGTACATCCCTGTGCGTACCAACGCGACGCTTGTGAGCGGCCACAGCGGTACATCATCCATCCTCACCAGAGGGGTCAGCACGAAGAAAGCCACGTCCTGGAGCACGAGCAAGACGACGTATGCAGCGACCACCCGGAAATCATACAACCAGCTTACCAGGATCAGGGGCACGAGAAGAAAGATCACCAGTTGCCACTGGCCGGCAAACGCGCGCACCTGCGAGATCTCATCAAAACGGAGATCCACGGCCAGATAGGTTTCCAGAATGGGAGCCACGGTGGCGATTCCCAGGGCAATCGGGATATACCATTTCCCCAGGCGCTTTTGGAGCCAGGGCCAGGATAGATAACCCATTAAGATCAGCGTTTCGCCAATGGCCAGGTAGGAATATGGTTGGGATCGTTGAAAGCGAAACCGGGGAAGGAACTGGCCCGCAACCAGCGGAAAAACCGCAAGAATCAGGCGCACAACGATGAATACCCGAAATACAGTCAGGAGGCTGGATGGTACAGAAGTATTCTTCACGCCGTTATTGTAGCATGTTTGTTTTTCTGTTGATCCTCATCCCGGTCACCCTCAGGGATGACGCCCGTCATAGAAGAATGTGCCTGCTGTCATCCCGGTCCATGACCCTTGCGTCTACAGCCAGGACGCCAACGCAGGTATGATCTAAGTTGTCCTCTTTCGAGGAGATCTGTTTTGTGTGTATTGAACTTCAACAAGTGAGCAATAATGAGCTGATCTTTCGGGAACCATCGGGAGGATAAATTTGCCAAAACCAATATTACCAGCAGGCAGGCATGGTCCCTTTTTGACCCTTAGGGTACTTTTTTGGCCCGTTTGGATCATGCCCTCCCCTTTCGAAAAGAGTATCCTAAATTTTATAAGATTACGATTGGGAAACACGCTTGCTTCTTAACAGCTTCGCTAGAAAACCGATGAGATTGTATAGATTGCGAATACTCTCGTATTAAAATAACGATTGAAGGAGATCTTTGGAGATATGAAAATCATCAAAAAGTACTGGTGGATTCTAGTCATTTTGATCCTGGCAGTCGGTGGTTATTTTTACTACCGGAACACCCAGGTCCGCCAGCGCCAGGCGGCCATTGCGAATGTACAGACCGTGCGTCTGACGAAAGGCACAATTACTTCCACCGTTGGGGCGACGGGTACGGTGCGTTCCAACCAGAACGCCACAGTCGCCTGGGCAGTCGATGGCCAGGTGGGGAACGTGGCGGTAAAAATCGGGGATCAGGTCACAAAGGACCAGATCCTCGCTTCGCTCTCTCCCAGCAGCCTGCCCCAGGCGGTGCTCCAGGCTCAATCTGACCTGATCACCGCTCAGCAGGCGTTGGAGGATCTGCAAGATTCGAGGGTGAATATCGCCCAGGCGCAGCAGAATCTGGCGACGGCCCAGACAAACCTGACCAAGGTCCAGCAGACCCGCGCCCAGCTCAATTACATCCGCGGGACAACAGATACGATCGCCGCGGCAAATGCCAATTACCTCATGGCCCAGAATAACGTCGACAAGCTGCAGGGCATCTATGACAATGTGAGCAGCCGGCCCGAAAACGATCCTGTGCGTCTGAATGCTCTGGCCAACCTGGAAAACGCCAAGAAGGCCCGCGATAAGGCCCTGGTCAATGTGAATTACGTGAAGGGCAAGCCCTCCGCTCAGGATATCGCCACCGCCGATGCAGCCCTGGCCCTGGCTCAGGCCCAGGTCGATGACGCCCAGCGCGCCTACGACCGCTTGAAAAATGGTCCATCTGCCGCGGATATCGCCGCTGCGCAAAGCAAGGTGACCGCCGAACAGGGATTGATCGACAGCGTTAATGTGACCGCGCCGTTTGACGGAACGGTTACGGATCTCTCCGTCCAGGTAGGCGACCTGGTTACCAAGGGAACACAGGCTGTGCGCGTCGACGATCTATCCAGCATTTTTATCGATCTCCAGGTTTCCGAAGTGGATATCAACAGCGTTCAGGTAGGGCAAGACGTAGAATTAACTTTTGACGCGATCCCGGAAAAAACCTACAACGGGAAAGTTGTCCAGGTAGGCCAGGTCGGCACAACCAGCTCGGGGACGGTCAATTTTACCGTGACCGTGCAGGTCACCAATGCAGATCAGGATGTCAAATCGGGAATGACCTCCCAAGCGACCATTACCACTTCCACCGTCGCCAATGCCCTGCTCGTCCCGACCCGCGCGGTGCGCCTGGTAGGCAGCCAGCATGAAGTGTACGTGAAGCGAGGGACGCAAATCATTCCTGTTTCAGTGCAAATCGGGCTGACCTCGGATACGATGAGCCAGATCGTCTCGGGAAATGTGAAAGAAGGCGACCAGGTCGTCGCCAATTCGGCGACCGCTGTGGCCGCTGCGAATAATCGCCCGGGTGGCTTCGGAGGGTTCTTTGGCATCTTCGGTGGTGGTGGAGCGCGCCAGACGGGTGGCGGCGGCAACTTTAACGGCCAACGCCAGGGTGGTGGCAACGCTGGAAACTCTGGCGGTGGCGGCCGTAGCGCCGGTGGCAATGGGGGAGGGGATTAAGATGGATGGTAACCATTCGGTCATCCAGGCCAAAGACCTGGTCAAGACCTATAAGATGGGTGAGGTTGAGGTTCACGCCCTGTGTGGTGTGACCCTCACGATACAACGCGGTGAGGTGGTTTCGATCATGGGTCCTTCCGGATCAGGCAAATCGACCCTGTTGGACATCCTCGGCTGCCTGGATCTCCCCTCGAGCGGTGATTACATCCTCGACGGCGAAACGGTTGAAAAGCTCAATGACGACCAGTTGGCCAGCATCCGCAATCGCAAGGTCGGCTTTGTCTTCCAGAGCTTCAATCTGCTTCCCCGCTCCACCGCCCTGTCCAACGTCGAGCTGCCTATGACCTACGCCGGCGTCTCCGGAAAAGATCGCCGCCAAAGAGCCAGATCGGCACTGGAAGCGGTGGGCCTGGCCGATCGGATGGATCACAAACCGACCGAGCTCTCCGGCGGCCAGCAGCAGCGCGTGGCCATCGCCCGCGCCCTGGTCAACAACCCGGCCATCGTGCTGGCCGACGAGCCGACCGGTAACCTGGACTCGAAATCGGGCAAAGAAATCATGGAACTGCTCCTCAAATCCAACCAGGAGCGCGGCACCACCCTGGTCATCGTCACCCACGACCCCAACATCGCCGCGCAAACCCAGCGTGTCCTCCATCTGAGCGACGGCGAGCTCGTCCCCGCGGAGGTAAGCACATGAACTTCAGTCAATATCTGGTAGACGCGTTTGGAAGCCTGACTAGCAATAAGCTGCGCTCCAGCCTGACCATTTTGGGCATCGTCATCGGGGTCGCCGCGGTGGTTTCGATGCTGGCCATCGGCCAGGGGGCGGAGAATTCGATCAGCAACTCGATCAATAACATTGGTACGAACCTGCTCTTTATTTCTTCGGGAGGCGGACCAGGGGTACGGGTCACCAACCCAAAACCGCTACTGCTTAGCGACGTGACTGTCCTCTCCGATCCCTCCCAGGCGCCGGACGTGGAATACGTGACCGGCGTATTGAATATACGCGGGGATGTCAGCGCGAACGGGCAGGATACCTCGACCTCAGTCGTTGGGGTCAGCCCGAACTATGCAGTCATGCGTAACCTGACCGTCGCCGAGGGCGAGTTTATTACCAGCGACAACATCAATACCCGCTCTGCGGTCGCTGTGATCGGGACCGATGTAGCCACCAACCTGTTCAACCGCACCGACAACATCGTCGGGCAGACGATCCGCGTCCAAAACCAACTGTTCAAAGTGATCGGTGTGCTGGAAAGCAAAGGCGGCGGCGGCTTTGGCTCGCAGGACAACCAGGTGTTGGTGCCGATCACCACCGCTCAAAGCCGGCTGGCGCGGCGCGCGAACCGGAACCAGGTCGACCAGATCCTCATCTCGGCTGCTTCCTCCAGCCAGGTACAGGCGGCTGAAACAGAGGTCACCCAGATCCTGCGCTCACGCCACCACCTGGCCGACAACGCCCAGGCTGATTTCTACATCCTATCCCAATCGGATATCCTCAGCTCCGCCTCGTCTATCACCGGGACCCTGACCGTTTTCCTGGGAGGGATTGGAGGCATCTCATTGGTGGTGGGTGGAATCGGGATCATGAACATCATGCTGGTCACGGTCACCGAGCGCACCCGTGAGATTGGCCTGCGCAAAGCCCTGGGTGCGCGCAAGAGAGATATCCGCGCCCAGTTCCTGATCGAATCGCTGTTGCTCAGTATGTTGGGCGGGGCCATTGGCGTCCTCCTCGCCTGGGTTATTTCGAACCTGATCGCGCAGATCTCAGAGGCAAATGGGACGCCAATCACTCCATCCATCAGCCTGAATGCCGTGCTGTTGGCCACGTTCTTCTCCGCGGGTGTGGGCTGCTTCTTTGGTCTCTACCCGGCCAACCGGGCGGCCAATTTGGAGCCGGTTGAGGCGCTCAGGGCGGAATAAAAAAAACGAGAACCGAGAACCGTAAAGAAATTACGGTTCTCGGTTCTCGATATATTTCTTTTTCTTCTTGGTTCAGCTTTTTATCCTGTATTTCGTAATCCTGCCGCGATCCCATTGATCGTCAAGACGATGACCTCGCGGTACGCCTGCGCCTCTTCCCCCACCGGGTCAGGCAGGACGCGCAGGCGGCGGAGCATCTCCACCTGGATGAAATTCAGAGGATCCACGTACGGGTTGCGTAGCCGGGTCGTGCGGCGGATGACCGGCTCTTCTTCCATCAGCTCCCGCTGGCTCTGCACGGCAAGCACCCAGTGTACGGTTCGCTCATATTCTTCCTGGATCATTGCGAAGATACGCCCGGCTGACTGCTGGTCGGGAACCAACGCAGAGTACAGGCTGGCGATCTGCATGTCGGCCTTTACCAGAGAAAGCTCGGCCGTTTCGAGGAGCATGCGAAAGAACGACCAGGAGGAATGCATCTCGCGCAGGAAATTCAGCCCGCCAGGGTGGCTGTCCCGGATGGCTTCCATCCCGGACCCCAATCCATACCAACCCGGCAGGTTGCACCGCGACTGCATCCAGGAAAAGACCCAGGGAATGGCGCGGATCTGGGTTACCTGCTCTTCCCCCGCCTTGCGCGAAGCCGGCCGGGAGCCGATGCGCAGATTCTTGATCTCTTCAAGCGGGGTGGCGTAGCGCCAGAATTCCATAAAACCAGGAGTCTCATATACCAGGCGGCGGTACGCCGCACGCGCCGCCGCTGACATGGCCTGGATTCCCTCGCGCCAGGCATCCGGCAGCGCACGTGGAGCGGGAAGCTTATAGTGCAGCGGAGCATGCCCTTCGATGGGCGCCAGGGTCTGGACGGGAGTTTCCGCGGGAGCCGAGGCGAGCAGGACCGCATTGACGATCTGCTCCAGGTTGCGCAGGGCCAGGTCGATATTCGAATAGCGCGAGGAAAGGATCTCTCCCTGCTCGGTCAGGCGAAAGCGTCCGTCCACCGTGCCGCCGGGCTGGGCCAGGATCGAGCGATTGACCGGCCCTCCTCCACGGGCGGCCGTCCCGCCCCGGCCGTGGAAGAGCGTCAGGGGGATTCGGCGCTCGCGGCAGACCCGCGCCACAGCCTCCTGGGCCCGGTACAGCGACCAGTTGGAGGTCAAAAAACCCCCGTCTTTATTTGAATCCGAGTAACCGATCATCACCATCTGGCCGCCCGGGCAGGTCCCCAGGTGCGCCCGGTATGCTTCCAGATCGAACAGGTCGGCCATCACCGCGGGAGCCGCTTCGAGATCCTGGATAGTCTCGAATAGCGGAACGATTTGCAGGCCTGCCGCGGACCCGGCCCACTGCGCCATCACGAGGACCGCAAGCACGTCTGCCGGGCCATGCGTCATCGAGATGATAAACGGACCGAGCAGCTCATCACCGTAGACATCACGCGTGCGCTGGATCAGGTGGAAGAGCGCCCAGGTCTCCGCGGCGGCGGGCGTGACCCCCGGGCTCGCGGAGAGGGGTGGAGCCGGCCTGGAGAGCAGATCGCACAGCAGGCGGGTGCGTGCAGGATCCTCCAGGTCTTCAAAATCGGTCGCCAGCCCGATCGCGCGCAGCGTCTCGCCCAGGGCGCGGTTGATCCTGGCCGAATCCTCGCGCAGGTCCAGGCGGGCGCCGTAGAGATCAAAGATCTCCAGTTGGAGCAAGGCCGTATCCAGGGGTCCCTCTGCGATCGCGCGCGGTACTGCCGCCGCGATCGCGCCGAGCGGAGCGGTCAGATCCTCTTGATGGACCCGCGCGGTGTGGGGTGCGTCCGATAGCAGGTGGGATTTCATGTCGTCCTGCGATGCCTCGGCCAGATCGGAGGCCAGCAGAGAGAGGATCAGGCGGTAAGGCTCGTGAGGATAGCGCGCGTGAATCTGCGCAGCGTGCGCCGGGAGCGAGGGCCGCTCCGCCAGCCAGGCGCGCAGTGCAGCGGGAAGCGGCGCGCTTTGCTCGCTGAGACTCAGCCGGCGCGAAAGCTCCTGCAGGCTGTGGCGGTGGTTCTCGATCGCCAGGCCGCGGTGGAGGTGAAGAGTCTCAGCGGTCACCGCAGCCGTGACGTGGGGGTTGCCGTCGCGGTCCCCGCCGATCCAGGAGGCCAGGCGCAGCCACGGTTTCCGGGCCCGCAGGCCGGGGTAGTAGCGATCGAGGGCCGAATTGAGCGTCGTATAAATCTGGGGGAGGGCCGTCCAGAAGACCTGGCCGACGAAATAGAGGGTCGTTTTTACCTCGTCGGTGGGGGTTGGCTGAGCGGTGCGCGCCCGGTCGGTCAGCCAGAGGGTGGTGATTTCGTTGCGCAGGCTCGCATGGATGCGCTCGATCTCGCGGGGAAGCAGGTCCTTGCGGTCTAACTCCAGTAAGGACTGCGAGATGCGCTGAATTTTAGAAAGGATCGTCCGCCGGCGGGCTTCGGTAGGATGGGCGGTAAGGACCAGCTCGATCGACAACCGGTCAACCAGGTCGGCCATCTGGTCGCCGGTCACCCCGCTGGCCTTGAGCTGAGCGACGGCCTCCTCGATCGAATCGTGAACCGGGGCCGGGTTCTTGGCGAGGGCTTCCTGGCGGATGGCGGCGATGCGCGAGTTGTCCTCTGCCGTGTTGACCAGGTCGAAGTAGAGGGCGAAGGCGCTGGCAATCGCCCGCACAGCGGGGACGTCCAGCGAGCAGATGAGATCGTCAAGCTCGTGCTCGCCGGCCTGAGCCTCCTGCGGGTCGCTGGAGCGGCGCGCCTTGGCGGCCGCGCGAATACGCTCCTCGATCTCAAACAAAGTCCACGATTCCTGGGCGAGCAGCACCTCGCCGAGCAGGTCGCCCAACAAATGGATGGTATCAGTAATCTCCATTGTTGTAATGATTCACCACAGAGCACACGGAGAGCCTTGAGAAAAAAACGAATTGACCAGGTAACTGTTCTCCATGCTTTGTTCTCGAATCTCTTTCCTAAACAGGTATAATACACTACAGGAGATAAAATGGCGAGTAATCCGACCAGAGATCGAGTAAATACCGATTTGATCGACACTACCCCAATCCGGCGGCCGAGCTGGATCCGCGTGCGCGCTCCATCCGGCGACACCTACGAGTGGCTGCAGGGGTTGATGCGTAAAAAGGCCCTGCATACCGTCTGTGAGGAAGCCGGTTGCCCGAACATGGGCGAATGCTGGGGCAGTGGAACCGCCACTTTCTTGATGATGGGCGATATCTGCACGCGCACCTGCGGTTTCTGCGACATCAAGCACGGCATGCCCAACGCGATGGACTGGCTCGAGCCCGAACGGGTGGCTCAGGCGGTCAAAGCCATGGACCTGCGCCACGCGGTGATCACCAGCGTCAACCGGGACGAGCGTAAGGATGGCGGCGCGCCGATCTTCGCCATGGTCATCCGCCGCATCCGCGAGCTGCAACCCGGCTGCTCGATCGAAGTGCTCATCCCGGATTTCAAGGGCAGCGTCGAGGCGCTGCAGATCGTGATGCGCGCTCGCCCCGAAATCCTCAACCACAACGTGGAGACAGTGCCGCGACTGTTCAAGACCGTGCAGCCGCAGGACCGTTACGAATGGGCCATGGCGACCCTTTCGAATGCCAGGCGCCTGGAGCCCGACGTGCTGACCAAGTCGGGGATCATGGTCGGCCTGGGGGAGACCATGGACGAAATCAAGGACGCGATGCGCGACCTGCGCTCCTGGGGGGTGGATATCCTCACCATCGGGCAGTACCTGCAGCCCAGCCGCAAGCACCTGCCGATTGAGCGCTACTACACCCCCGAAGAATTCACCGAGCTGAAGGAATTCGGCCTGGGGATCGGCTTCCAGTGGGTGGAAAGCGGCCCGTTAGTCCGCTCCTCCTACCACGCCGCCGAGCAGGTGAGAGCGCTGAGTGCGGTGCATCGCAAATTGTACGGATGAAAAAGAGAGCGGAGAGCAGCCTGTCCTGCACGGGACAATCCAGGGGGTCAGGAAGACGCGTAGAAGGAAAGTGAAAAACCGCCTGGAACCTGAGTAACCAATTGATATGGGAACGGATCTCGGTTCTCGGCTCTCGATTTTTTGTGTTTTTTATAACCTCAACGACCCCGAAGCAGTGATCAGCTCACGCATGATGTCATCCGGGTGGTTGATAAACAGGGAGAGATGCCCGTCCTCGGGATAGAACCGCGCGTGGGAACCGGGGATCATACTGGCGATGTACGCCCCCGCATCGGGGGGTACGTTGCGGTCCTCGCCGCCGTGGAATACCGAAACCGGCAGATGTATCTCGCGCAGGTTGAAGCCCCATTCCCCCCAGATCGCCGCCGCCTGTTCCACCGCGCCCCCAGCCCCCTGGTGGAATGCTTCGCGTAGGTCATCGCGGATCACTTCGACCACCACCGGGTTGGCCAGCGCCTGGCGGTCCACCGGAGGGAGTTGAGCGATGATCGCGTCGAGCAGATCTTCCAGGCCGAGCCTGAACAGTTCCGCCCAGTTACGCCGGAACTGAGCCGGATCTTCGCGGGCGAGGCGGAAATCCGCTTCGGCCTGCGCGTCCCACCAGGGGTTCGTTTCTGCGATCGAGTAAGGGCCCAACCCGTTCAGGACCACCGCGCGGGTCATCCGCTCCGGGATCTTCGTGGCGCAAGCCAGCGCGAAAGGCGCTCCACCTGAGATACCGATCACAGCGAAGCGCGGAAGCGAAAGTGATTCCGCCAGGGATTGGAGATTGTCCACCCAATCCAGCAGGCGGTATCCCGGGCAGGAATCGGACAAACCAATCCCCGGGTAATCCACGCAGAGAATCCGGACGCGCCATTTCAGCGCCGCCAGTTCCAGATGCCTGCCAAAAAAACGCGAGCCGGGCAGGTCCGGCAAAACGAAGACGGGCCTCCCCATAGGATCCCCAAATTCGGCAAAGCCCATCCTCCGCCCATCGAGCAAGAGCGTCCGCTGATTGATCCGGCTATCAGCCATTTTCTTTCCTCCCTCTCTGCCTTCAAGATCTGCTCTGCACTGCCTGATCACGCACTGATGGAACAATTCCTTTTTTAAGCCGACACCGCCCTGGTTTTACTGCGGGCTGTTCTCCCCCCGCGCGCCGCGCCACTCGATTCCGGGGACGCCGGCGAAACGAGCGGCCATGACCTCGATGGCGGTGGGATTGCTGTCGATGAGGATAAAGCTGCGCCCCCCGCCGGCTTCCAGCACGGCTGCGCCAGTGGTGCCGGAGCCAGCGAAGAAATCGAGGATCGCGTCGCCGGGGTTGGAGGAAGCCTGGATGATGCGGCGCAGCACGGAGAGGGGCTTCTGGGTAGGATAGCCGGTCTTCTCGCGGCCGTTGGTCGGGACGATCGTCGCCCACCAGGTATCGGTGGGGGTTTTGCCGCGGGCGGCCTTCTCCGGGCCGACCAACCCGGGGGCCATGTAGGGGATGCGCTCGACGGCGTCCAGGTTGAAGGTGTAGCAGGCCGGGTCTTTGGCGTACCAGAGGATGTTATCGTGCTTGGGCGGCCATTTCTTCTTGGTCCGCGCGCCGTAGTCGTACGCCCAGATAATTTCGTTGATGAAGGAATCCCGCCCGAAGATCTGGTCGAGGAGGACCTTGCAATAATGGACTTCGCGGTAATCGATGTGGAAGTAGAGCGAGCCGTGCGGCTTGAGCAGGCGGCGCCCCTCGACCAGGCGCGGCTCGAGGAAGGCGAGGTAGTCGTCGAAGGCGTCGGCGTAGGCTTTGCGCCCGAGCTGAAGGGTGCGGTAGCGCCGACCGCCGAAGCCGGTGCGATCCCCGCCCTCGCCGGCGTGCAGGGTCTGGATCTGCGTCCGCCGCTGAATCTTGCCCGTGTTGAAGGGCGGGTCGATGTAGATCAGATCCACGCTCTCCGAGGGGAGGGATTGGAGGATGGGCAGATTGTCGCCGGAGTAGATGCAGTGGGGCATAGAGTTATTGAAGACGAAAAAGAAAGGTTTGCTGATTTTGAAATTGCTGATCAGTGAGTCAAGTTAGCTGCTTTTCCTCTGGATCGAAGGTGTAATCCTGAAAAATCGAGAGACATTCGTTCCAGCGAAAAACGAATGGAAACGAATAGACTGATCGCCTTTGGAAGAAATTTTTCAAGGTTGGCAGAAAAGACCATCTATCATGAGAATAACACAAATGACTGCAAAATAAAATCCGTCAAAAATGACGGATTGACAAATTCAGGGATGATTATACTGCTACTCCAGAAGAAACTGGAGGCAGGCGCGCTCGGCGGGGTTCGCGCACAGGGCCAGGGCACGCTCGTAAGCGCCGGCCGCGGCCTCGCGCTGGTCGCTGTATACAATCCTTCCTCCTCAGAATTGGCACTTTTATACAACTTTGGAATCATCTCAGCCTCTCCTTGAAGTGGTAACCTATCTATAATAGGAGCAAGGTGTTGCTGAACGATTAATAGTGTTAAGGGCAGGCCGGATAAAAGGAAGTGAAAGGTTCCCATGAATTTCCAGATGATCGATCGTTTTCTTAAGCAGTTTTTCGGAAGCCGCCTGGGCCGGCGCGGGGTCAGCCTGGCAGCCGGATTCTTTTTGATCCCTTTCCTGTTGACAGGCTGCCTTTTGAATGGAGGATCACTCCTTCCCCCTACTCGCACGGCGACCTTCACACCCGCTGCTCCCTCGCTGACCCAAACGATGACCGAGACGGGCAGTCCCACCTCCACCAGCACCTCTACCAGCACCTCTATAGGACCGCTAACCCTCACTCCACTTCCCTGTAATCAGGCCAGCTTTGTCCGGGACGTGACCGTCCCCGATAGCAGCACCTTCCCCCCGGGGGATTCATTTACCAAAATCTGGAGATTGCAGAATATCGGCTCCTGTTCCTGGACGACCAGCTATGCACTGGTCTTTTACACCGGCGACCTGATGAGTGGGCCAACTATGGTCTCTCTGCCCTACAATGTCAACCCCGGCGACACGATCGATCTCAGCGTCGACCTCACCGCTCCGGACAGCGCCGGAACGTACCAGGGCGAATGGATGCTGCGCGACGCCAACGGGAACCTGTTTGGTGTGGGCGCGAACGCCAGCCAGCCCATCTGGGTGCGGATCGTGGTCAACAGCAATGCGTCCTTTGCTGTAACCGAAGTGGAACCATCGGTGAACCCATCCAGCTACATCGGGCTTTGCCCGACGACGTTCACCTTCAGCGCGAATATTTTCACCAACGGCGCGGGCACGGTCACCTATTTCTGGGAGCGCAGCGACGGCTCGACGACCCCAGAACAGACCCTGACCTACACTGCCGCGGGCGCCCAGTCGGTGTCGGATACCTGGATCATCGGAACGGCTGGCGATGTGATCACCGGCTGGGATAAAGTGTACATCGACGCGCCCAACCACCAGTTCTTCGACCCGGTCTCGTTCAGCCTGACCTGTTTCGCATTAACGTACACTCCATCATTCACGTCGACTCCTACGGTAACACCTACCCAGGTCCCTACGGCAACGCCGAGTCCAACCCCGACCAGGACGAGCAGCCCCACTCCCACCAGCACTTCCACCGCAACAGCCACCGCTACTTTCACAGCCACCCCGACTCCAACACCCACAGCGACATCAACCAGCGTGCCTACCTCCACACCGACGCCAACTCCCGCAGCGTCCCGAACCCCAATACCCACGGCAACCAGCACGCCGTCAGCAACCTCATCGCCGACAGTCGCTTTAACGCCGACTGCCACTCTGGCGTCCTGCAATCCCTACCCGAGCGGTGGAATCCTGCCATCCCAGGATAGCTGGGTGGACCGGACCAGGCCGGACAGCTCAAACGGGAAGGATCCCCAGCTTCACATCAGTCCGTACAAAGGTGCCGGTCATTGGACGTTGATCCAATTCGATCTCAGCTCGATCCCGGCAGGGAGCAAGATTAACAGTGTCATTCTTTATATCAACGACGAAACCGGGGCTCATTTCCCGGTCGAGTTCCGGCGTGTGACCAGCCCCTGGAATGAATCGGTAACCTGGAATACTCAACCCACTATCGATTCCACCGCTATCGGAGGGTTTTCGCCGACAGGAGGCGCCTGCGTCCGGGCCGGGTACATCGATCCGAGCGTGGTACAGGCCTGGCTGGATTCGCCATCGCACAATGATGGCCTGGCGGTATACCCATCCTCTGGAGCCGGGGACGTCAGCCTGACCAGCCGTGAAGGTTCCCTGCCGCCGTCATTGTTGGTCTCCTATTCTCCGCCGGGTACTCTGGGGAACAGTTGTTATGTTGGAGGAAATTGCCCCTTTGGAGGTAGACAGAAAACGCTCATGCGGTAATTTGAGGGATTTCCCCGGGGTTCTACCAGAAACGCCCCTGCTCCTCGATGGTCATCCAGTTGTTGAGATCGATCCGCGGAGAATAAGGCGTGCGCAGGATGAGAACGTGGCCCTGCGCCTCAGGCGTGGGGATCACCGCGCGGTCCCTGCGCCCGCCCAGCGGTCCCGGCCAGACCTCCCAGCCCAGGCGGGTGTAGAAGCCGGGGCGGTCGGTTTCGAGCGCACAGATCTGGTAGTCCTCGCTGGAAATCTCTTCCGCGATCCAGCCCATCACCTTTGAACCGAAACCCTGCCCCTGGTATCTCTCCAGCGTGGCGACCGCGTCGATGTAGGCCGTTTTCAGGAGCGGCCCCCGTCCGATCTGGGCCCAGCGCGTGGTGCGCACGGCGTGAGAGACCAGCTCCCCGCCGAGGAAGCCCAACACGTGCAGGCTGTCCTCGGGCAGGTGGTGGAAGAGGAAGCTGGCGTCGCTGTGGAAAGCCTCCGTGCACAGGCGGACGATCTCCTCCCGGGTAGCGGCGTCCAGGTCGCGAGTGTGGATCACTTGGGGGATCAGGGCCGGTTCCATCATCGAATGCTCATGAGGTAAGGACATTCTACTATGAAAGTGATTGAATGCGGTCCCGGCGCGTGGTATAGTAATAGTTGAGTGGGATTCCAATTGTTACTGAATTTCGGTTCCAGGGAAATATTTTCTCAACATCCGCCAACATACCCCCCATCGCAGCCGTCCAATTGAATAAGAACCTATTCGAATATTCGGAGGAGATGCGATTTTGAGGTTTTTGGGGGGGGGGGGGGGGGGGGGGGGGG
>DATKLX010000066.1:0-6339 GCA_035542155.1 Anaerolineaceae bacterium | reverse complement strand
CTTGCGGAGCGTACTGCTCATAAATCTGGCTCAGATCGAGCTGGGCTACCACATCCACCACGAAGCGCGCCAGGTGTTCGGGAGGCAGCGCTTCTTCCAGACGGATTGTCTGGTTCAAGGTCGCTTCGTAATTGGCGGTTCGAAATTTTCTGCTCATGCAGATAGTTTACCATTTTAGTCGTATTTGCTTGTCAGTCTCTCCGACAAGCTGCTAGATAATTGAATACACCAAAGAAACAAGATTTCACTTGGCACCAAGTATCGCGATTTAATTGAGTTTTTGCATCCATCCAGAGATTGTTCTTAGCAGCTTCAAGGAGATCACTTTCTAAACCTTCAAGACCACTTCTTTCCCAAAGGATCCAAATACCCACAAAATCCTGAACAGTCATTGAACCAGGAGTAAAATTATTCCACCAATTGGGTCAGCTAATCTTACTCGGGATCCCATTTACACACTTAATCCTACACCCTCTTTTTTTCCTTCTACACAACGAGCATACCGATCGATCACAAGAGTCTGAACGATTAAATTTACAGCAATTTCGATCACATCTTTTCCCCCTTGTCAATCCGTCATTTTTGACGTCTGTTTTTTCTCCCCACTTTGTGCTATTCTCAGATCGCCACGTGGAAGAGCGCAGGGGATTCGTTGGATAATGGGCGTCCTGGAATGTGCCCCCCCTGCGCCCCTACGCCATTCATTATCATGGTGGTCCTGACGCCAATGGTTCCCGTTGAAACCTCTCCCAGACGCCCTGCGTCTCCTTGCTGTAGCGCATGCCTCTCGGCTTGCGCCCCGCCAGGTTGGCCGTCCCACCCGACCCTGGTCCTGGACGGGCGAGACACTCATCCTACATATTGCCCATCGTAGGGCGCGGTCGTTTTCCAGACCCACCCTTCAGAGTACCATTCTGGACGATGCAGTCGAAAACCGGCCAAATCCGACCCAGAGATATCGGTTCTCGGCTCTCGACCTTCTATTCGTTCAAAACCCACCGCCCTTTAACAACCCATCCTGTCCATTCCAGCAACCAATCCCTCCTGATTGCCCCATCACCGATTAATTGGTTTACTTCCCCTTCCGAATCGGTTTCGTTTCCATTCGTTTCACCCCCGAAACGAATACCTCCAACTCCGAATCACCAACCACTGCTCTTCACTTCTCTCCGTTCTCTGTTCTCTTTTCTTACGGTTCTCGAATCTCGGTCCTCGTCTTTGACTGCTCTCTGTCCTCCAATCTCAGTATAATGAATACAAACCATTTGGCGATTTTCTAACTGAGAAGGAATCTATGATCCGCGGCTACTACCGCTCACCCACCCTCTCCCACGACCAGATCGTCTACGTCTGTGAAGACGACCTGTGGACCCTCCCCGCCGGCGGCGGCCTCGCCCGCCGGCTCACCTCCAACCTTGGCGCGGTCAGCTCGCCCAGCCTCTCCCCCGACGGCCGCTGGCTGGCCTTTGTCGGTCGCGAAGACGGCCAGGCCGAGATCTACCGCATGCCCGCCCAGGGTGGTCCCGCCCAACGTATGACCTATCTCGGCAGCTCCAACATCCAGACCGCCGGCTGGACCCCCGATGGGAAGATTGCCTTCGCCAGCAACGCCGCCCAGCCCTTCGCCGCCATGCTCTGCCTCTACACCCTCGACCCCGAGGGCGGCGCGCCGCGGCGCATTCAGGTCGGCCCTGCCCGCGCCATCGCTTTTGGACCGCACGGCGAGCGGGTCATCGGCCGCAACACCTCAGATCCCGCCCGCTGGAAGCGCTATCGCGGCGGCACTGCCGGCCAAATCTGGATCGACCCCGAAGGCGCCGGCAACTTCCAGCCCCTCATCGAGCTCAAAGGCAACCTCACCAGCCCCATGTGGATCGGCAACCGGGTCTATTTCCTCTCCGACCACGAAGGCGTGGGCAACCTCTACTCTTGCCTGCCGCCTGGCAGGAACCGCATGCAGAGCAGGGATCTGCGCCGCCACACCGACCACGTCGATTTTTACGCTCGCGGCGCCTCCAGCGACGGCGTGCGCATCGTCTACCATGCCGGCGCGGACCTCTATCTCTTCGATCCCCACACCGGGCGCAGCCGCCAGGTGGACGCCGAGCAGCTCTCCCCCCAGGTCCAGCGCAACCGCAGATTCGTTGATCCCGGCCGCTACCTCGAGACCGCCGCCCTCCACCCCAAGGGCCATTCCATCGTCCTTACCGTCCGCGGCCAGCTTTTCAGCCTGGCCAACTGGGAAGGCGCCGTCCTCCAGCATAGCGCCATCGAATCCGGCGTCCGCTACCGCCTGCCGCAATGGCTAAACGACGGCGCCCGCCTGATCGTGGTCGACGATTCCAGCGGCGATGACGCCCTCGCCATCCTCGACAGCGAAGGCGCGCGCGATCCCGTCCGCTTCGACGGCCTGGATATCGGCCGGCCGGTCAGCCTGGCAGTCAACCCCAAAAAGGACCAGATCGTCTTCAGCAACCATCGCTACGAGTTGTTCTTCCTCGATCTGGAGACGCGCGAGTTGGTCCTCATCGACCGCGGGACCCAGGCGCGCATCGCCGGTATGGATTGGTCTCCCGACGGCGAGTGGGTAGTCTACAGCATCTCGACCTCGATCCACGTCATGGCGCTGAAGTTGTGGAAGGCCGCCACCCGAGAGGTCTTTCCCCTCACTCCCCCCGTCCTCCAGGACGTCAATCCCAGCTTCGACCCCCAGGGTAAATACATCTATTTCATTGGTTACCGCACCTTCGATCCCGTGCGCGATAACCTCCAGTTCGACTTCTCCTTTCCGCGTGGGATGAAGCCCCACCTGATCACCCTCCAAAAGGATCTCCCTTCGCCGTTCATCCCCCTCCCCAGGCCACTCGACGAGGAGAAGACAGATGAGGCTTCCCCGAACAAGGCTGGCGAGCAAAAAACCAATGGGAAAGAAGGGCGAAACGCCCCTCCGGCCGTGGAAGAGACCGAAAAAGAGAAGAAGACCGAACAGATCCGCATTGACCTGGAGGGGATCGGCCAGCGCGTCATCGCTTTCCCGGTCGAAGAGGGCCTCTACGGGCGGATCCTGGCCTGCGCCGATGGCAAGCCCCTCTATACTCGCTACCCGCTCGAAGGCGCCCTCGGCGATTCGATGTACGATTTCACCCCACCCGCCAACGCCCGCCTGCTCGTCTATGATTTCGACGAGCAACGCGAGGATACCCTTCTCAATTCGATTAGCGACTTCGATCTGAACCGCGGCCGCCGCGTCATGCTCGTCCGCGCCGCCAACCGCCTGCGCGTCCAGCGCGCCGGGCAGAAGCCCGCCGACGAAAACGGCAAGGGCCCCGGCCGCAAGACCGGCTGGATCGAGCTCGAACGTATCAAGGCCGCGGTCATCCCTGGAGTCGAATGGCGCCAGATGTTCCGCGAAGCCTGGCGCCTCCAGCGCGACCACTTCTGGAACCCGGAGATGTCCGGCGTCGATTGGCTGGCGGTCTACCAGCGCTATCTTCCCCTCGTCGAGCGCGTCGCCAGCCGCAGCGAGTTTTCCGACCTGATGTGGGAGATGCAGGGCGAGCTGGGCACCTCCCACACCTACGAGCTCGGCGGCGATTATCGCCCCTCCCCCTTCTACCGCCTTGGCAATCTGGCCGCCGATTTCACTTACGACGATGCAACCGGCGCCTGGCGCATCGCTCACATTGTCCAGGGCGATCCCTGGGACGAATACGCCAGCTCCCCCCTCGCCCGGGCGGGGCTCAACCTCCAGGAGGGCGACCGTCTCCTGGCGGTCAACGGCCAGCGCCTCCGCCCCGACTACTCGCCCGAGATGGCCCTCGTCAATCAGGCCAACCGCGAGGTCAACCTCCTCGTCGCCAGTGAAGATGGATCTGCCCGGCGCAGCATCACCGTCAAGACCCTCCCCACCGACGCCCCGGCGCGCTACCGCGAATGGGTCGAACGGAACCGCCAGCGCGTCCACGCCGCCACCCAGGACCGCGTCGGCTACGTCCACATCCCCGATATGGGCTCCCGCGGCTACGCTGAGTTCCACCGCGCCTTCCTCGTCGAGGTAGATCGCAAATGCCTGATCGTCGACCTGCGCTATAACAACGGCGGCAACGTCTCCTCGCTCCTCCTCGAAAAGCTGGCCCGTCGGCGGGTCGGCTACACCCAGTCCCGCTGGGATCGCGAGCCCACTCCCTACCCCCCCGACTCAGTCCTCGGGCCGCTGGTTGCCCTGACCAACGAGCACGCCGGCTCGGACGGCGATATCTTCTCCCATGGCTTCCAGGTCCTCGGCCTGGGTCCCCTGATCGGAAAGCGCACCTGGGGCGGCGTGGTCGGCATCTGGCCGCAGCAAACCCTGGTCGACGGGACGGTCACAACGCAGCCTGAGTATTCTTTCTGGTTTAAGGATGTGGGTTGGGGGGTCGAGAATTACGGCGCTGATCCCGATATCGAGATCGATAATACCCCCCAGGATTACGCAGCCGGGTTGGACGCGCAGCTCGAGCGCGCCATCACCGAAATCCTCACCCTGATGCAGGCCGCGCCGCCCGGGCTCCCCGAGTTTGGCCCGCGCCCCAGCCGCGCCGCGCCCGAGCTGCCGCCGCGTTGAGTCTAGGACTTCTCGCTGACCCGGATTTCGCGGGCCGCCTTTTCGAGGATGTGGAAGCCCTGCTCCATCAGTTCGTCCAGGGCCGCTCCCGAAACAGCGTCACCGTGTTCCTCCATCCGCTCGAGCGCCCGCAACAAAGAGCCGCGCAGCCCGCTGGAGCGGTGCGCCCAGTACGAATCGGCAGATAACCTCTCCAGGCGCGAGATCAGCATCCGCGCTGAAGCGATCTGATGGGAATCGGCCTGCATGGGGCCTATTTTAATCGATCTGTCCATGCAAAAATATCAAGCCATTCAGGCAGGCGAAACGATTTGCTCAGCAATCGCTCGGGCGATCTCACCTACCCCAAACAATATCCCCGCTTTAAAGGTATCTACCCACGAGAGGCCCGCAAAAAACAGGCCCGGAATTTCGGAAATTCCTCGCGGAGCGATTGGAAACCCCATTGGATCGAAGACCGGCGCGTGGACAAAGCCAAAATCAAACCCGTTTCCCATCGCCCAGATGACGCTCGTGATCCCCGCTTCCTTAGGATCCAGGTAGAGAAATTCAGGGGCGGCGTACCCATCTCGCAGCGTTGGAAGAGCCTCTTCAGGCGCGTCGATCCCGTTTTTGACGATATAATCGTCGATCATCTGCACAATCATTGTCTCATACTGGTCATTCGCAGACAGGTTGTCTTTCAAATCCGGTCCAAAAACCAGCCTGCCTTCTTCAAAGCCAACCAATCTTCCCAACAGGCGGACCCCTTCCCGGTAGAGCAGGTGAGGGTTGATCGAATGGCCTCCATCCTTTCCGCTCCATTGTGGATTTCCCATCAGGCGCATCGCCGGATTGGGAAGGTTCGCCACGGTGCGGCTCAAATAACCCGTCTCGGCCAGCCAGGAAAAGCAGTCTCTCCCCCGATAGCGCCGCGGTACGCGCCCGGCCCGGCCCACGCACAGATAAACATCCCGCCCAAACTGGCGGAGCTCCTCGGCAATCTGGCAGCCCGACTGCCCCGAGCCGACGATCAACACCGCTCCAGGCGGCAGCGCCTGCGGATTGCGGTACTGCCCGGTATGAAGCTGCACCATGCTCGCTGGCAGATGAGTGCTAAAAGGCGGTATTTTGGGGATTTGCTGGGTGCCGGTCGCCACGACCACATTGCGGGCCTGCCACTCGCCGGCGCTGGTCCGGACGCGGAACCCCCTCTCATGCGGATCGACCGCGGTCGCCTCGACTCCGAACTGGGCCGGAGGGTTGATCTGGGCCGAGTAGCGGTCAAAGCGTTCGATGACTTCGCTGCGCAGCATGAAGCCAACCGGGTCGGGGCCATCATACTGAGCGCCGGGAAGGCAAAATGCCCAGTTGGGCGTGACCAGCGTGAACGAATCCCAGCGGTCGCTGGTCCAAACGTGCGCGGGCCGGTCTGCCTTTTCAACGAGGATGTGCTCCTTTCCGGCCTGGGAAAGATAATAGCAGACTGACAGTCCCGCCTGCCCGCCGCCGATGATCATCGTTTCAATCCCACGAACCATTTCACCTCCTCAAGAATCTTAACTCGTATATTCCCCTCGATAATGGATTAATTCTACGATAATTATACCTAATTCTCAGCTCTGAAGAATTAAAAAAAACGGAGGGAGGGTAGCAGAAGATGTTTCCTGATTCGCGAAGAAAATGACCATTGGGGTTCCACAAGTCTCAATAAAAATACAGTTTACTTACTCTGCTGCATCCACTGATCATTTTTA
>DATKLX010000065.1:0-18387 GCA_035542155.1 Anaerolineaceae bacterium | reverse complement strand
GATCGACACGGCAGAATTAGCTGGTATTCCAGCTTTTGATGCGATCCAATCTTTATTGGGTTCGCCCTCCTTGCCGATCCCATTTGGCGGTGAGTAAGTACATCAACATAGTTCTGCAGGTCTTTCGCGCATTTTCCGAATTATCCTGTAAAATACTCTTTGAGACATCAAATGGGGTTCATCCTTCTCGGTTTTCGCACGGCAGAACCAGGTTTTGAATTCCCAGGGAGTCCATCGCGAATTGTGTACCTTTTCAACAGGTGAGGACCGGTTCCTTCTTCGGTCATACAAATTTGCTCTCGCCTGTAACTTTACCTTTAGGAGCGAAAAATGCCTCGAAAGTCCCCTCCCCCTTCTCAACCCCTGCCTCTGAATCCCGCTGATTCGGGCATGGACGATGCCCGCCGCGTCGTTCTGGAAAAGGCCCTGAACGACATTGTCAAGCGCTATGGGGAAGGCTCGATTATGCGCCTGGGTGAGGCGCACCACATGACCGTTGAAGTCATCCCCACCGGTTCCCTGTCGCTGGATATCGCTCTCGGGGTCGGTGGCATCCCCCGCGCCCGCGTGACCGAGATCTACGGACCTGAATCGTCTGGGAAAACGACCATCTGCCAGCACATCGTCGCCGAAGCGCAGCGCAGGGGCGGCACAGCGGCTTATATCGACATGGAGCACGCTCTCGACCCGGCTTACGCAGCTCGCTGCGGCGTGAACGTCGATAATCTGCTCATTTCCCAGCCCGACACCGGCGAACAGGCCCTGGAAATCGCCGAGACCCTGGTCCGCTCGGGCGCGGTCGACGTGGTCGTTGTCGATTCGGTCGCCGCGCTCGTCCCTCGCTCGGAGATCGAGGGCGATATGGGCGACGCGACCATGGGCATGCAGGCCCGCCTGATGTCCCAGGCTTTGCGCA
Organism: Anaerolineaceae bacterium; assembly: GCA_035542155.1. GTDB lineage: Bacteria > Chloroflexota > Anaerolineae > Anaerolineales > Anaerolineaceae > DATKLX01. The sequence goes on along the minus strand of DATKLX010000065.1, from coordinate 17,471 downwards.
AGCTCTCCGGGGCAATCAATCAGACCAAGACCGCAGTCGTCTTCACCAACCAGTTGCGCCAGAAGATCGGCATCATGTTCGGCAACCCGGAGACGACGCCCGGGGGTCTCGCCCTCAAGTTCTACGCGTCTGTTCGCCTGGATGTCCGCCGCATCCAGTCCATCAAGGTCGGCCCCGAGGTGATCGGCAACCGCGTGCGGGTGCGCATTGTCAAGAACAAGGTCGCTCCACCCTTCCGTACTGCCGAGTTTGACATCGTTTACAACGAGGGCATCTCCAAGGTCGGGGATATCGTCGACCTGGCGACTTCGCTGGAGATCGTCACCAAGCGCGGCGCTTTCTTCTCCTATGGCGATATCCGCCTTGGCCAGGGCCGCGAGAACGCCAAAGAGTTCCTCCGCCAGAACCCTGAGCTGGCTGACGAAATCGAACAGGCCGTTCGCCAGCGCGCGACAGGTGGAGAAATACCCCTGGCCGTGGATGGCGGTGGGGGCGGCAATGACGACGGCGCCTTCGGCGAGGACGAATGACATGACTACACAGGAGCCATCCTGGTAAAATCTCCAGGCTGGCTCTTCTCTTTTCTGATGGGCCTGAGAGGCCTGGTTATGATTCACCAACGCTCATTCCATTCCCTGATCGCCGCGCTGCTGATAGCCTGCTTTCTCAGCGCCTGCACGGGTCAATCCCCCACTCCCAATGGCAACCCGGAAGGCTTCTATCGCCCGCCGACCCTGGTCGCTTCGTCTACAGCCGCCAGGGCTACCGCGCCCCCTCCTTCCCTGCCCACTCCCACCCCGCCTTGCGTCGATAACCTGGCCTTCCAATCCGATCTGAGCATCCCGGACGGCACTCAGGTAGACCCCGGCGCAGACCTGGTCAAAAAATGGTCGGTCCGCAATAGCGGCACCTGCAACTGGGATAGTCGCTACCGTATCCGCCTGATCGCCGGCCCGGAGTTAGGCGCTGCCAAGGATCAGGCCCTCTTTCCCGCCCGCAGCGGCTCCGAGGCCGCCATTCAAATGGAGTTCAAGGCCCCTTCCGATCCCGGCAGCTATCGCAGCGCCTGGCAGGCTCACTCCCCTTCTGGCGAACCTTTCGGCGACCCCTTCTTTATCGAGATTGTGGTCAGGTAATTTACGTCCCCTCTTCCCACGAGTTCAGATACTTGACCTGTTCTTCAGTGAGGGTATCGATCGCGACATCCATCGCTTCGAGCTTGATTCGCGCGATTTCGCGGTCGATTTCCAGCGGGACGCCGTACACCTTCTTTTCCATTTTGTCGGCATTCTTGATCATGTATTCCGCGGCCAGCGCCTGATTGGCAAAGGACATATCCATCACGCTCGCCGGGTGCCCTTCCGCGGCGGCCAGATTGATCAGGCGCCCTTCGCCCAGCAGGTGGATCTGGCGCCCGTCCTTCAGCTCATACTGCTCAACGAACGGCCGCACCAATCGCTTGGCAACTTTCATCTCTTCCAGCGCCGGGATATTGATTTCCACGTTAAAGTGGCCCGAGTTGGCGACGATCGCCCCATCTTTCATCACCGCGAAATGGCGGCGGTCGATCACGTTCATATCGCCTGTCACGGTCACGAAGATATCCCCAACCCTGGCAGCTTCTTCCATCGGCATGACCCGGTAGCCATCCATCACCGCCTCGAGGGCAGGCAGCGGGTCAACCTCGGTCACGATGACGTTCGCGCCCATACCCCGCGCACGGGAAGCTAGGCCGCGCCCGCACCATCCATACCCGGCGACCACGAAGGCCTTGCCTGCCAACAGGACGTTGGTAGCCCGTACGATCCCATCGATCGTCGACTGGCCCGTTCCGTAGCGGTTATCGAAGAAGTGCTTGGTCATCGCGTCGTTCACCGCGATCACCGGGAAGGCCAGAGCGCCGTCGGCCGCCATGGCCCGCAGGCGGATCACCCCGGTGGTCGTTTCCTCAGTTCCGCCGATCATCGTAGAAATCAGCTTTCGCCGTTCCTTGTGGATCGTGGAAACCAGGTCCGCGCCGTCGTCCATCGTCAGTTGGGGCTCATGATCCAGGGCAGCCATAATGTGCCTGTAATAAGTCTTATTGTCTTCACCCTTGATGGCGTAGACCGGGATTTCGTGATGAGCCACGAGGGAGGCTGCTACGTCATCCTGGGTCGAGAGGGGGTTGGACGCAGTTAAAACGATATCCGCCCCACCAACCTGCAGAGTGTGCATCAGGTTGGCGGTCTCAGTGGTGACGTGCAGGCAGGCCGAGAGCCGCAGCCCGCGCAGCGGGCGTTCCTTCTGGAACCGCTCGCAGATCAGACGCAGAACGGGCATTTCTCGTTCTGCCCATTCGATTCGCCGCCGGCCGCCTTCGGCCAGGTGGATGTCCTTAACATGATAGTTTTCCATGATCCTCCTCAGTTTGGATAATTGCTAATAATTTCTTGGGGCTGGTTTCTGCACCTCCGGGCGGAGAAGCACATCCAGGGCGGGCTCCACGCCGAAGTAAACCTGATATCGCTCCACGAACTCAGCCGGGGTATAGGCGTGGTTCTGGGTACCATGCTGCTCCAGACAGTAGGTAGCTGCCAGCGCTCCCAAACGGCCGCAAACATCCCAATCCAGATTCAAGCGGTAACCGGTCAGGAAACCACCCCGGAAAGCATCGCCCACGCCGGTTGGATCGGCGATTTGTTGGGGGGGCGCTACTGGGATATGGTATTCCCGGTCCTTTACGAAAATCCGCGCTCCCTCTTCACCGCATGTAACAACCATATAAGCCACCTGGTTCAGGATTTGGACCTGCGTCAACCCGGTGTGTTTTTTCAGCAGCTCAAATTCATAATCGTTGACAAACAAAGCGTAGGCGCCCTGCGTACCCCGGCGAATATCCGCGGGGTCCATCCGTACCAACTGCTGGCTGGGGTCGTACAGGTAAGGATATCCCAGCTCTATGCACTCCGCGACGTACCGGTTCATTGCTCGAGGGTCGTTTGGCGAGATGACCACCAGGTCGGGGCGGAAGGGCAAATCGTGCATGGATAAATTGGCCGAGTCGGCCATGGCGCCCGTATAAAAACTGGAGATCTGCGCATTAGAGAGATCCGTATTGGCGAAGAAGGAAGCGGTATACTTTTCGGGGATCACTGTCACCCCGCGGGTATCCACCCCCTGATTTTCCAACCGGACCCGGTACTCCTCAAAATCCTGGCCGACCGTTCCAAACAAATAGGGACGCTCGCCGAGCAAAGCCAGCCCGTAAGCGATATTCGCGGCGATCCCGCCGTGCTGGCGCACCATCGAGTCAACGAGAAAGGAAAGGCTGATCGATTCAAGCTTTCCCGGAATGATGTGGTCCTTGAAATAACCCGGGAAAGTCATCAGGTAATCGTATGCGATAGAGCCGGTGCAGACAATGTTCATGGGAAGGTCTTTCGCGATGTGATTTTTGAAGTCCTGCGCAGTATTCGCGGCAAATTCACTAGAAATGGCGGGTAGATCACCCCCCGTTCGGTGACCAATCCTGTAAACAGCCGGTGTGGGGTGATATCGAAGGCCGGGTTGCAGGCTCGCGCCCCCAAAGGCGCCACCCGCTCGCCGTCGATCTGTATATTCAATACTTCGCCCGGATCGCGCTCTTCGATAGGGATTGCCCGCCCATCCGGGACGGAGAGGTCCGCCGTCGAGCTGGGAAATACTGAATACACGGGGATATCATTGTCGAATGCCGCCAGGGCAAGCATGTAACTGCCGATTTTGTTAGCCACATCCCCATTTGCAGCGACGCGGTCTGCGCCAAAGAGTACCTTCTGGGCCCGCCCGCAGCGCAGTAAATACCCGGCAGCGTTATCCGGAATGATTTCGTACGGGATTTGATACTGATCCAGCTCCCAGGCAGTGAGCCGGGCTCCCTGCAGTCGTGGGCGGGTCTCGTCCACCAACACTTGGATCTTCTTCCCCTGTTCGTGAGCCATCCGGATCACCCCCAGGGCGGTGCCCCAATCGACAGTCGCCAGGGCGCCGGTGTTGCAGTGGTGGATGATCGTATCCCCATCCTGGATCAGCTCTGCCCCATTGCGGGCTATCTGCTGGTTGATGGCAACGTCTTCGTCGGCCATTTGCTGAGCTAGCTGAAGCAGGATAGCCTGTCCCTGTCCTACGGTTTGGGGCGCGGCGGCGTCCAATCCTGCCAGCATTCGATCCAGGGCCCAACCCAGGTTGATCGCGGTAGGCCGGGCTCTCCGTAACACCTCTGCCGCTGTCTGAATTTCCTTTCGCATCCCATCTACACTGGAAGCGGATGACTGCCGCGCTGCCAGCGCCAGGCCAAACGCCGCTGATACGCCGATAGCTGGGGCGCCGCGGACGACCATATCGCTGATCGCGGTTGCCACTTCCTGGTACGTCTGTAGATACACGATCTCGAGACGTCCAGGGAGCAGTCGCTGGTCGATCATTTGTACTTGTTGCCGGTCAGGGTTCCACTCTATGGTTCGCACGATGACACCAAAAGACGCTCTCGGCCGAGAGCGTCACATGCTGTTAAGAACGTACCACAGTTTAACATGCAATCCGGACTTTGTCAAAGCCTTGTGGAGGGTACACCAGGGTTGACATGGATTGGATAATCCAGTATAAGGCAGGTATGATCTCCAAGCGGATCTTGCCCTGGCTCATCGTAGCTCTTCTGGGGTTCGGTTGTACTGTATTTTCTCTCCCTTTGCCAATAGCGATCGGTCCCTCTCCCACCCCAACCCAGACGCCCACCTCGACGGCAACCCTTACCCCCACTCCTTCACCCACCCCCACCTCCTCGCCCACCCCCTTACCCGAGGTTCGGGTTGAAATTGGCGAGCACGCGATGCAGGTTGGGGATTACGCCCAGGCAGCCTCCGAATATCAGGCCGCCCTGGATAGTTCCAACGAAGAGGAGGTAATGGCTGCCGCATTGCTCGGGATGGGACGGTTGCAGTTCCTGCAGGGCAACGCTGCCGCCGCCCTGGACTCGCTGCGAGCGGTGGTTGAGCGCTATCCTAACTCGAGCCGGCGCGCCCCCGCATATTTCTACCTGGGTGAAACATACCGGAAGTTAGGCCGCTACCCGGAGGCTGCCGACGCGTACCAGAACTATCTGAAGCTGCGTCCCGGGTTAATCGACTCTTACGTTCAGGAACTGCGCGGCGATTCGCTTGCAGCCGCCCAGGATTATAACGGCGCGATTGGCGCCTACCAGGCCGCGGTGAACAGCCCCCGCCTCAAGCCGGTGCTGCCCGTTTTATTGAAAATTGGCCAGGCGACCGCAAACCAGGGCGATTTCCAGGCCTCAATCAACCAGTATACCGCCGTGCTGAACGGCGCAAGCGACGATTATACCAAGGCGCAGGCCGATTTTCTGATCGGCCAGGCCTACCTCCACCTGGGTAAAACGGAAGATGCCTACAATGTCTTCCTCGACGCGGTGACCAACTATCCGCGGTCCTTTGATTCCTACTCGGCGCTCGTCGCGCTGGTAAACGCCGGCGTGCCCGTTAACGAGCTGTACCGCGGCCTGGTCGATTATTTTGCCGGCAAATACAATCTTGCCGTCGAAGCCTTCGACCGATTTATTGCCGTGACCCCCGACCACGACGCCACTCCTTTGTATTATAAGGGCCTCGCACTCCGCGCTCTGGGCAATTACGAAGGGGCCATCGCTAATTGGGATATTGTCATCCAGAAATATACCGCCGACCGGTTCTGGGAAAGCGCGTGGGAGGATAAGGCGGATACCCAATGGGGCTACCAGAGCGATCCCGCTGCGGCTGCCAGGACACTGCTTGATTTTGTTGCCGCTGCCCCAGACAGCGCTAATGCTCCGGATCTACTTTTCCAGGCAGCGCGGAACCTGGAGCGCGACGGCCAGTTGGACCAGGCGGCCGCAGCCTGGGAAAAGCATGCCGACCAATATCCATCCAACCCACAGTCCTTCCGTTCGCTATTCCTCGCTGCGATTTGCCGCTATCGCCAGAGCAACTGGACAGAGGCAAAAACTACCTTCCAGCGCGCATTGCTCCTGGCCACGAACGTTTCTGACCAGTCCGCCGCTCAGTTCTGGATTGGAAAGCTCGATCAGAAGATGGGCGATCCCGATGGCGCCGGTATCGCCTTCCAGGTGGCCGCTGGTCTTGACCCAACCGGCTATTATTCCGAGCGCGCCCGTGACCTGCTGGTCCAGCGCAATCCCTTCGATCCGCCTGTAGCCTATGACCTGGCCTATGATTTGAACTCCGAGCGAGCTGACGCGGAGAAATGGTTACGATCTACATTTAGCATAGCATCAGATATCAACCTGGACGACCTCGGGCCGCTCAAGCAAGACGCCCGAACCATCCGTGGAGCCGAATTCTGGGGCCTGGGCCTCTATGATGCGGCGCGCTCCGAATTCGAATCCCTCCGCCAGGAATATTCCGCCGACCCGGCCAACCTGTTTCGTCTGGTCAATTACTATTACGACAACGGCCTGTACCGCTCCGCTATTTTGGGCGCACGTCAGATCCTGACTATTGCCGGTCTGGACGACGCTGCTTCTCTCAACGCACCGGCGTATTTCAACCATCTCCGTTTTGGGACCTACTTCAGAGACCTGATCCTGCCTGCTGCCAGGCAGGAAGACTTTTCACCACTTTTCCTCTTCAGCGTGGTCCGCCAGGAAAGCCTGTTCGAGGGATTCGTCGAATCCGTTGCCGGTGCGCGGGGTCTGATGCAGATCATGCCGGCTACCGGCCAATCGGTGGCAAACAGCCTGGGCTGGCCGGATAACTTCACCCCCGACGACCTGTACCGGCCGGTGATCAGCGTGCGTCTCGGCGCCCATTACCTGGCCCAGCAACTGGCCGCCTTCGATGGCGATCTCTACGCTGCGCTGGCAAGTTATAACGGCGGGCCCGGCAACGCCCAGGCCTGGAAAGATCTTTCCGACGGCGACCCGGACCTGTTCCTCGAAGTGATCCGCATCCAGGAAAGCCGCGACTACGTCATGCGCATCTATGAGCTATATACGATCTATCGAAGAATTTACGCGCGGAATCCGTAAGGGAGATAGCAGAGAACGGAGACCAGTCTTTTGCCGACTGTTCTCCGTTCTCTATTTTCTGTTCTCTTTTGTTTACACCAGCAGCAGAACCGGCGTTTCCAGGAATGGTGCCAGGGCCTGCAGGAAGCGGGCAGCCTCAGCTCCATCCGTAATCCGGTGATCAGCGGAGAGGGTCATCCGCATCCGCGAACCGACCCGTAGCTCGCCATCCACGACCACCGGCACCTGTTTGACCGATCCGACCGCCAGAATGGCTGCTTCAGGTGGGTTGATGATCGCCACGAAATCCTCGACGTCATACATCCCCAGGTTACTGATCGAAAAAGTAGAACCCTCGATATCTTCTGGCCTGACTTTTCCGCTCCGCGCCCGCTTGACCATTTCGCGCACTTCGGCTGAGATCTGGCGCAGGGGTTTCCGGTCGCTGTCCCGGTTGACCACCGTCAGCAGGCCCGCGTCGACCGCCACGGCGACGCCAATATTAATGTGCCCATGGCGGACAATCTGATCCCCTTTCAACGAGGCATTCAGATTTGGGAACTGGCGTAGGGTCAGGGCCGTGGCTTTGATGATGAAATCGTTGACCGAAAGCTTCTGGTCTTCCGGCAGGTGTTCGTTGACCTGCTTGCGCAAACTCATCACTGCTGCCATATCATATTCGTGAGTGACGTAAAAATGAGGGACCTGCTGCTTCGCCTCCACCATCCTCCGGCCGATGGCTGACCGCAGCCGCTCGAGAGGAACGATTTCATCTTCCGGAAACGCTGTGGTCGAGATCCAGGCCGGAGCAGGCAGAACGGTGGATGCCTTCTGCGGCTCCGGTACGGGCGCTGCCGGGCCAGCCGGAGCAACCACAGGTGCGGGAGCTGTCCGGGCAGCAGCGGGCGCAGCCAGAGCTGCCTCGACATCCTTCCGTACGACTCGTCCCCCCGGCCCACTTCCGTGAACCGTGCTCAGATCCAGGCCCTGGTCGCGGGCCATCTTGCGCGCCAGCGGTGAAGCATGCGGCATCTCCCCTTCTGCTGGCGGCTGTTGCGGCGTCTGGGCTGGCTGTGCGGCCGGTCCGTTCTTCCCGGCCTGTTTTACGCCGCCGTTGGTCTCCGGTTTGGGCTTGACCTTCGCTTCGGCGCTTTCTTTGGGCGTGCCGGTCGGCATAGGCTCAGTCTTCCAGTCTTTTGACTCGGCCAGGGTTTCGCCGGGGGCAGTAACGATCGCAATCGGTGACCCCACCGGAACGACCGCGCCTTGTTCGACCAACTGCTGTTGAACCACGCCGCTGTATGGCGATTCCACCTCCACGGTGGCTTTATCCGTCTCGATTTCGGCCAGGATCTCACCCTTGCTGACCGCCTCCCCCTCTGCTTTTACCCATCGGACCAGGGTCCCTTCCGCCATATCAAAGCCCAACTTGGGCATGTTGACTGTCTCAGCCATCAGATCACCTCCTTCACCGCAGCAATCACGTCCTCCGGCTTGGGAATCGCCATCTGTTCGAGATCGCGGTTATAGGGAAGCGGTACCTCTTTTTGCGCCACCCGCTGAATCGGAGCATCAACGTAATCAAAGGCCTCTTCGTAAATCCGTGAGGCCACTTCAGAGCCCACACCGTAAGAGCGCCAGCCCTCTTCAACGATCACCGCCCGGTTGGTCTTCTTAAAGGACTCCAGCACTGGTTCCATATCCAGGGGCCGCAGGGTGCGTAAATCCACAATCTCGGCTTCGATACTCTCCCTGGCGAGCTGATCGGCAGCCTTCGTGGAAATCTCGAGCATTTTGCTGTACGTGACGATGGTGACGTCGCGTCCAGGGCGCTGGATGATGGACTTGCCGATTGGGACCGTATAATCGCCCTCAGGCACTTCACCCCGGGCCTGGTACAGGGTCGCGTGTTCGATAAACAAGACCGGGTCATCGCAGCGGATGGCCGCCTTCAACAGGCCCTTGGCGTCTGCCGGCGTGCCCGGAGAGACCACTTTCAACCCTGGGAAATGGGCGAAAATGGCATCTGGAGTCTGCGAATGGGTGGCTCCAAGCTGGCGCCCGCCGCCACCGACTGCCCGGATGACCATGGGCAGTACCATCTGCCCGCCGAACATGTAGTGCAGTTTTGCCGCTTCATTAACAATGTGGTCCATCGCGGCAAAGGCAAAGTTGATCGTCATTAGCTCCGCGATCGGGCGCAGACCGGTTAATGCTGCGCCGATCGCTCCTCCTATGATCACTGCCTCCGAAATAGGTGTATCTTTGACCCGCTCAGGCCCAAAGTGGTCGTAGAACCCTTTTGTCACTGCATAGGTGCCCCCCCAAACCCCAACTTCTTCCCCCATGATAAATACGCGAGGATCCAGTTCCATCTCTTCCCAGAGCGCCTGGGAAATTGCCTCCCGCATTGTTATTCGCGCCATAGTCGCATCCTTATCTTATCATTCTAATCAGCATCTCTCGCTGACGTAAATATCTTTGAATAAATCCTCTGGGGTCGGTTCGGGGCTCGATTCGGCAAATTCAACCGCCTTCTCAACCTCTTGTAACGCCTGGTCATCGATATGGTTCAGATCCTCTTTGGTAATGGAGTCCAACCCGAGCAGGAAATTCCGGTAAATGCCAATCGGATCGCTCTCCTGGTAATGGTGAATCTCCTCGGCCTTGCGGTAGCGCTCCGGATCTCCCATGGAGTGACCGCGGTAGCGGTAGGTCTCCGCTTCGAGGAAATACGGTCCCTTCCCGCTGCGAATATCCGCCAGAATCTTTTCGGTCGCCTCGCGCACTTCCATGACGTTCATTCCATCCACGCACGAGCTGGGTATGTTATAACCGCAGGCTTTCTGGCGGATTTCGTGAACCGCAGATGCACGGTCGACCGCGGTGCCCATCCCATAGAGGTTGTTCTCGCACACCCACAGGACGGGCAGGTTCCATACTTTAGAAAGATTCAGCGCCTCGTGGAAGAAGCCGATATTGGTGGCGCCATCGCCAAACATGCAAATTGTCACTGCATCGTTATGCTGGTATTGGTCCCCCAGGGCCAGTCCGGCTGCCAGCGGCAGGTGCGCGCCGACCACAGCGTGCCCGCCAAAATAGTTCCTGCTAACGTCGGCCATGTGCATCGATCCCCCCTTACCCTTTGAGGTCCCGGTCGATTTTCCCAGCAATTCAGCCATTACCATGTTGACCGGGATCCCGCAGTTAATCGCGACGCCGTGGTCGCGGTAAGCGGTGATCACTCGATCCTGAGGCTCGCGCGCCGAAATCAAACCAGTGCTGACTGCCTCCTGGCCGATATATAGATGTAAGAACCCCCCAATTTTACCTTGTTGGTATAGCTCGGCAGCTCGCTCTTCCAGCCGCCGGATGACCACCATTTGTCGGTAAAGATCCAGGTATTCCTGTTTCTCCATTCTTGGAGTCCCTCCTGTTGGTTTGTCACATAAAACAAGACCGGGATGATCCCGGTATCGTTCACAAAGGCATCTTGATTTGCATCAATCACGTGGATGGTGCAAATAGTAATTCAATTATACCAAAATTCTCCCAATGTCTTTTGGCTTCTAAATGGCCCATTCGGGTACTTTTCATTTCTGGAGAACGCACAAGGTTTTGGCAGAGTCCCTGCCAAAACCTTGTGATTGAATTCCCAGGGTATGCCTGGGGAGATCATGTTTTAGAGGTCTGTGTTGACCTTGCCCTCGGAGTACTTTATCGCCGAATGGGCTGCCGCGAGGCGGGCAATTGGCACACGGAAGGGTGAGCAGCTTACGTAGTTCTGACCGATAGTGTGGCAGAACTCGACCGAGTTGGGATCGCCGCCGTGCTCACCGCAGATGCCTACTTCAAGGTTCACTCGGGTCGCACGTCCTTCGGTGACAGCCATGCGCATCAGGCGGCCAACGCCATCACGGTCGATCGTCTGGAATGGGTTTTTGGGCAGGATGCCCTTTTCCACGTAGGTGACCAGGAAGCTGCGCTCGGCGTCGTCGCGGCTGTAGCCGAAGGTCATCTGGGTCAGATCATTGGTGCCGAAGGAGAAGAACTCTGCGACCGAGGCGATCTCGCCCGCAGTGAGCGCGGCGCGCGGGATCTCGATCATGGTGCCGAACTTGTAGGGGAAGGTAACACCCTTCTCAGCCATCACTTTCTTGGCGATCTCTTCCAGCCTGGGCTGGATGTATTTAAGCTCGTTGACGTGGCCGGTCAGCGGAATCATCACCTCGGGGTGCACATCGATGCCCTTGAGCTTCTCATCGGCCGCGGCCTCGAAGATGGCGCGAACCTGCATGGCGACGATTTCGGGCATGACGATGCTCAGGCGAATGCCGCGCAGACCCATCATCGGATTGCTCTCGTGCATGGAGCGTACTCTCGCCAGGAGGTCTTCCTTTTCTTTCAACCCTTTCGTCTCGCCTTTGGCTCGCATGGTAACGACCTCTTCGAGGAGGGTTTCTTCAGAGGGGAGGAACTCGTGCAGTGGCGGATCAATGAGGCGAATGATCACCGGGCAACCATCCATGGCATTGAACAAACCGGCGAAGTCGGCGCGCTGATAGGGCAGCAGCTCGTCTAACGCCTTAACCCGCTCCTCGACGGTGTCGGCCAGGATCATGCGCTGCACGACGGGCAGCCGCTCGGGCTCGAAGAACATGTGCTCGGTGCGGCAGAGGCCAATGCCTTTTGCGCCATAGGAGCGGGCCCGGCGGGCGTCTTTGGGGTAATCGGCGTTGGCCCAGACCTGCATACCACGGGTCGGCCAGCCGTTGGGGGCTTTGCGGATATTCGGGCGGGCGCAGATCTCATCGGCCCAGTTCAGCAGGGTGAGCAGATCGGTTTGTTCTTCGAGGGAGGGGGCGGTCAGGTTCAGCTTGCCCACAAACACCTCGCCTGTGGTCCCGTCCACAGAGATCCATTCGCCTTCCTTGACGACGCGGCCATCCACTTCCATCTGGCGGCGGTCCATATCGATGTGGACACTGGAAGCGCCGACCACGCAGGGGACGCCGAACTGGCGCGCAACCACGGCGGCATGGGATGTCGCGCCGCCTTCGCTGGTCAGAATGCCCTTGGCCGCGAGCATGCCATGGACGTCATCCGGCTTGGTGAAGGGGCGGACCATGATCGTGTCTTGCTTCTCCTCTTTAGCCTTTTTCTCGGTGAGATCGGCATCGAAATAGACCTGGCCTACGGCTGCGCCGGGGGAGGCGTTCACGCCAGAAGCTAAGAAACGACCTTCCTTCTTGGCAGCGGCTTTGGTCGCGGGGTCAAACTGGGGGTGGAGGAGGGTATCGACCTGCTCGGGCGTCACGCGGAGAACGGCTTCGTCCTTGCTGATCAGACCTTCATTGGCCATATCCACCGCGATCTTGACCGCGGCGCGAGCGGTGCGCTTGCCGTTGCGCGTCTGGAGCATCCACAGCTTGCCGCGCTCGATGGTGAACTCCACGTCCTGCATATCGCGGTAATGCTTTTCCAGCCTGGCGGTGATGTCCATGAACTGGCTGTAAGCCTCGGGCAGGACGTTATTCAAATTCTCAATTTTCTCGGTGTTTCGGATGCCGGCCACCACGTCTTCACCCTGGGCGTTCAGCAGATAGTCGCCAAACATCTTTTTCTCACCAGTCTGCGGGTCGCGGGTGAAGGCCACACCGGTACCCGAGTCCCAACCCATATTGCCGAAGACCATGGTCACGATGTTGACTGCGGTGCCCAGATCATCGGGAATGTTGGTGGCGCGGCGGTAATCGATGGCGCGCTTGCCGTTCCAGGATTTGAAAACAGCCTCGGTCGCCAGGCGGACCTGCTCCATCGGATCCTGAGGGAAATCGAAGCCTTTTTGCTCGCGAGTGACAACTTTGAACTTCTCGGTGAGCGCCTGAAGATCATCGGCGTCCAGATCAGTGTCGTTCTTGACGCCTTTATTCTTCTTGTAGGCATCCAGGACATCCTCGAAGGCTTCATCGTTGATCCCCAAAACCACCGATCCGAACATCTGGATCAGGCGGCGGTAGGAGTCATAGACGAAGCGCTTGTTTTTGGTCAGCTCGACCATGCCTTTTGCGGTGACATCGTTCAGGCCAATGTTGAGGACTGTATCCATCATGCCCGGCATCGAGAATTTGGCGCCAGAGCGGCAGGAAACCAGCAGAGGATTCTTGACGTCGCCGAACTTTTTGGCAGCCTGCGTCTCAACCTTGCTGAGGGCAGCCATAGCCTGGTCCCACATCCCGAGTGGGAATTTTTCGCCAGCCGCCAGGTAAGCGTTGCAGGCCTCGGTGGTAATCGTATATCCCGGAGGGACGGGTACGCCGATCCGGGTCATCTCGGCGAGGTTTGCGCCTTTTCCGCCCAGGAGACCGCGGACTTTATCCCAGTCCCCACCTACATAGGCTTCTGCCTGGTCTATTTCGTTAAACTGATAGACCCACTTTTTTTCAACCATGCCTTCCTCCTAAGAAAATTGGCAGTCCAAGAATTCAAGAACCCTGCTTGGGTTATGATCGAGTATGGATTTCCAAAGTGAATATTCTATCACAAAGGGGTTTTTTCGCCAATCAAAATGGGAAAAGAGAGCAGTAAACAGGAAAAGACAGTGAAGAGCTGATTAACGGATAAACCGGGAGAGGAATGTGTGAATCAGGGGTTGAGGCAATAACGGAGCGGAGGTCAGGGGGTTAAATTCATGTGAAATGTGTATAAACGCCCAAAGTGGATTGTAAAGAGGTTGCAAGGTAAATCGCTGGGGGACGGGTGGATAATAGTGTAACACAATTCAATGTGCGAGTGTATCAATTCGGAGGCTCAATGAAGATCCTGGTCATTGATGACGACCCAGCCATGACGGAATTGTTGAAATTGATATTGCAAGCAGCAGCATCCGAAGTTTATACGGCTAATTCAGGTAAAGACGGCATCACCCTGGCTCACCAGTACGATCCAGACGTGATCATTCTTGACTTAATGATGCCTGAAATGGATGGGTGGAAGGTCTGTAAATATATCCGCGATTTCAGTAATACCCCAATTCTGATCCTCTCGGCGCTCGATTCGCCTGGTATGGTTGCCCGTGCTTTGGATGCCGGGGCGGATGATTACCTGATTAAGCCGGTTCCCAGTGGTGTCTTAATGGCTCACCTGAATACACTGGTCCGCAGAGCCCGGGTGGACCAGTACGCTCTCGTCGAATAAATCCATAAAAATATTCAGTCAGATCTGTTCCTCCGACCCCGTGAAATCGACTACAATTGATGTAGAGATATTCTCTGAGGGAGATGGTATTGTGCAAACCTGTACTCGCTGTTCAACCCAATCACCCGATACAGCCCTGGTCTGCAACAACTGCCAGGCCGATCTCAGTATCTATTCAGCGACAGCCGTGGCGCTCAAACGCTATCAGGTCAACCCCCGGGTGCGCCTGGTGAAAATCGCGGTGTGCTCAGATTCTTGCCCGGTTTGTTATGAGATGCGTGGTGCATACGAAAAAGATGCAGTTCCCGGCCTACCGGTCGAAGGCTGCTCTCACCCCCACGGATGCCGCTGCTTCTACGAGCCTGAGCTCGACGAGTTGTATCCCTGACCGCCATCACACCGCCCTGATTGAATGGCATCTACCAGCTCACGTAGCGCTCCGGCAGCCGGCCGGGTCGCTTTTTTCTTGATGATCAAGGTTCTCGCACCGGGTTGGACTTCAACCATCTTCTGCTGAATTCCAGGGCTTCTTCACGATTGTGGATAGTCCCCACTGCCTCAGCCTCGCGGAGCGCGTCGAGCAGGAGACTCATCCAGGGACCGGGAGCCATCTTGAGGTCTTTTTGCAGATCGTGGCCGTTGAGGATCCCTTTGGGAAGAATCAGCTCGCGCGGCTCCTCCCACCACATCTTCATCAACTCGAGACCGGTTTCCAAGTAGGCATTCCAGACCGGCCAGGTGAGCGTTGCGCCATAGGTGCCGAGTACATCGGCAAGGGTAAGGATGATGATATCAATCCCGGCATCACCGGTATTCCGGAAGAATCGGTGCGCGGCCCGGCGGGTTGGGATACTCCCGGTTTGAATCAGAGAATGGACGTGCATGTGGTGGCGAACGATCTTGCGAAGCCGCTCGCACTCGATATTGCTGAGCTGCAAAGCCTGGGCGCGCATTGCCGCCGCTTCGGCTCCCAATTTTTCGTGGCCCAGGTTCTGGATTCGTCCGTTCGCATCCTCCTCGCGTGTTGCCGGCTTGGCGATATCGTGGTACAGTGTCGCCAGAGCGAGCACGCCAGCCAACGAACGGTTCGGGTTTAACCTTTCGGCGAAATGGGCAACCAACTCCTGGCGGTATTTTTCCAATTTTTCCACGGACTGCAAGATCCAGGGGTTTTTCTGCCCGGAACTATCTGGAACCCCGGCTATTGCCGCCAGCAGGTCGTGCAGAAATCCCAGCACGGTCAGCGTGTGATGCCAGACGTCCAGAGTGTGCGGCGGCGATTGGGTGACCCCTTTCAGGTAATTCAGCTCAGGTAGCAGGTATGGCAGAGCTTCCAGCCAGTCGAGCGCCTGGATCGCCTGAGCTGGCCTGGGGCCATCCAGGATACGAAAGAGCTCATCGCGCTTCCGTTCCGCTGAAACCCTTTCCAGTCCAGGAGACGCGCCAAGCATGGCCTGGCGGGTTTCGGGCAAAATGTGGAAATCCAGGCTTGCCGCGAGGCGGATCCCGCGCAGGATGCGCAGGGGATCATCACTGAATGAAGTGGGAGCACAGCCACGGAGCAGGCCGGCGCGCAGATCGGCGTAGCCGCCCAGCGGGTCCAGGAGGATCTGCGGCTCGCGGGTGTCAATTGCGATCGCGTTGATCGTGAAGTCCCGCCCTCGGAGGTCCGCTTCCAGGTCCTCGCCGCGGAAACGGGTAAAATCGATCGAATAGCGTTCCCCCAACGGAGGGGTGTACAGGACGCGGACCGTGCTGCGCTCGTCATCCAGCGAGAAGAAGGCGCCTTTAAACCCGTTGGCGATTTCTTTAGCAATGGGGGTGGGATCGGAAGGGGAAGAGAAATCCAGGTCGTGAGCTTCCTTTCCCAACAGGGCATCCCGGACCGCCCCTCCAACCAGATAAAAATTACTCCCCTGCGGAACGGCTGCGCGGATAGACTCAAAAATCTCGGGAAAAATTAAGGAATTTTGGGTGCTCACGTATGCAATCCACGGTCTTTCTTTATACCGGATCGATTGCGCTGAGGCAAGGGCCTGATCTGGGCTGCCGCCTTGCGCAACTACCCGCTCCCCCAATCCGGCGATCCAGCGACCGGCATAAGCAGGATATTGGACGGAGCTGAAAATGCGAAATATCACTCCTCCACCACGTACCGGTCCAGATCGACCACGCCGATAAAGGGCAGGTTCCGGTAATACTCGTCGATGTCCAGGCCATAGCCAAACACGAAACGGTCGGGGATGATAAATCCGGTGTAGCGAATGGGGACGTGTACTTCCCTGCGTTCGGCTTTATCCAGGAGAGTGCACACGCAGAGGCTCCTCGGCTTACGCGTCTCGAGCATTTCAATCACCGAAGCGATCGTCCGCCCACTGTCGATGATGTCTTCTACGAGGAGCACGTTGCGGTCTGTGACGGAGGTATTCAAGTCCAGGGTGATCCGCACCTGGCCGGTTGTTTTACGGTTGCCCACCCCGTAAGAGGAAACAGCCATAAACTCGATCGCGTGGGGAATGGTGATCTCGCGCATCAGGTCGCTGAGGAACATGACCCCGCCGCGCAGGATACAGATCAAGAGCAGATCCATGCCAGCGTAATCGCGGCTGATCTGGGCCCCTATCTCGGCGATCCGCACGTGAAGTTCTTCCTCAGAAATCAGCACATCGGCCAGGAATTCATGGTAATCACGCATCGCCCTTCTCCTGATCATGAGGAACCTGATGATGGTCGCGGCAGCGCGCTTCGTACATTTCGGAGGCCCCGACTACAACGATTGGCTCATTGTAATCGGCTGGCTTGCCGTTGATCAGCCGTTGGGTCCGGGTGGCTGGCTCACTGCAGACCATGCAGATCGCCTGAAGCTTGTCCACCCGCTCAGCGATTGCCAGGAGAATGGGCATACAGCCAAACGGCGCCCCGCGAAAATCGGTATCGAGGCCGGCGACCAGCACGCGCAGCCCGCGCTCGGCCAGCTCCTGAACGACGGGGATGATGCCGTCGTCGAAAAATTGAGCTTCATCGATTCCTATGACGGTGGTATCGTCGTCCAGCAGCCTGAGAATGTCCGTGGCGCGCTGGATAGGAATTGCGTCGTAAACGCTTCCGGCGTGGGACGTGACCTTCTGGACCGAATAGCGGTTGTCGATCTCTGGCTTGAAAACCTGAACCTTCTGACGCGCAATCGTCGCTCGCCGCAAACGCCGGATCAGTTCATCAGTCTTGCCGCTGAACA
>DATKLX010000064.1:0-4821 GCA_035542155.1 Anaerolineaceae bacterium | reverse complement strand
TAAGGCCTGCTCAACCATGGATACGCAAGCGATTTTAATGTACGGTCATTTGTGGGTGCACCGGCATCTGGAAGGCCTGACAGATTCACAATGGGAAACCCCAGGTGTCTGCGGGATTTGGTCGGTTAAGGATGTTCTTGCTCATCTGGCTTCTTTCGAGTGGCTGCTCGCGGAGGTGTTTCAGACCTTTGTCGATTCAGGACCGACCCCTGTTTTTGACGAATACCTGAAGAAACAAGGTGATGAGTTTAACGGCGAGCAGGTGGCATTGCGCCAGCAAAAAACCCCAGTCGAAGTGCTTGCGGAGTATGACCAGGCCCACGAGAGAGTGAGAAGTCTCGTCCGGCTATTATCAGAAGCCCAACTGCGCCAGCCCGGGACGATCCCCTGGTATGGCAATGATTATTCTCTCGAGGATCTGATTGTCTACCAGTATTACGGTCACAAGCGGGAGCACTGCGCTCAAATCGCGGTCTATCGAGACCAGCTCAAGCAGGCTTAAATAGCCTTCTGCCGATTCATCTTTCGCATTACACCCAGGGATATGAGCGAACCGATGATATCCGCAAGCATCGTGTTTACCATTTTCTGTGTATCCTCCGGTCCCATGGTCGGTCGAGGGATATAGCGGTCAATCAACCCTTTTTCCAGGTTAGCAATCTGGTCCATCGCCGAGACGATCGGATTGATCTCCTCCATCGTAATTCCCAGCTCAAACAAGCGGGGCGTGAATCGATAAATTCGTATTGAGGGCTGTCCAATTTTTTTCTGGACAGCCCTACACATTGGTTTTGAAAACCCCTTAGGTCCAGTATCAGGCTGATGGGCCAGGGGATGCTAGCACGCGGGATGATGGGGCGGGTAAGCCCGGGAGGATGCGGGGGTGGTCCAGAGAGCCAGGCCGTTCCGGAGCCTGAAACCCACCCTATGCGGAGGCCAGGTTCTAATTTTCCGCGCCGTCTAGCAGCCTGCGAGATTCGATGCTTTCACCATCTCTATTTTATTCGATTTTTCCCGCGGCGCGGGCGCGCTCGAGAACCCGTTCGGCGGCTTTGACGACCGGGGCATCGACCATCTTCCCGTCCAGCGCAAAAGCACCCTGACCCTCCTCCTGGCGTTGGGTGGCGTTCTGGACGATTCTTAATGCGTGCGCAATCGCTTCGTCACTGGGGGTGAAGGCCTCCTGAACCGGGCCAACCTGGCGGGGGTGGATTACCTGTTTCCCACTATACGCCATGCGCGCGCCTTCCTGAGATTCTCTAGCCAGCCCTTCCAGGTCCTTGAGATCCATAAAGACCATGTCGATGGCCTGCAATCCAAAGGCAGCGGCATGGATGACCACCGCACTGCGTGCATAGAAAATCTCCCAGCCATCACGGGTGCGGACCGCGCCAATATCGCCAGCGAGGTCCTCCGGGCCAAAGATCAGAGCCTGGAGACGGGGGTCCGCTCCGGCGATTTCTTTGAGGTTTACCACACCTCGAGCGGTCTCGATGAGGGCCAGGAGGATGATTTCCCCGTAGGGCCAGCCAAATTCACGCTCGGCTTCAGCCAGGCGGGCGCTGGCCCATTGGACTGAGCTGGCAGAGCCGATCTTGGGGAGCACGATCCCATCCGGCCGGCCGGGCAAGATAGCGTTCAGGTCAATTTCTTCCATCCCAGAGCCTGGAGGATTGATCCGCACCAGGCGCTCCGCGCGGCCGAACGGGAGCGTTTGCAGGGCTTTGAGAATAGTAGCGCGGGCGGCCTCTTTGCGATTGAAGGCGACGCCGTCCTCGAGATCCATACAGATGCAGTCCACGCCCAGGGTGGTGGCTTTCTGAATCTTGTGGAGATCATCCCCCGGCATATAGAGGAAAGCACGGCGAGCCCGCATTTATCCTCCCGAACCTTTTTTCAAGAACAGCGCGGTCCGTTCCATCTCGACGACGATGGTGCCGTCGGGTTTGCGGCCGGTATGTTTGAACCGGATAATTCCCTGGTCAGGGTGCGAGCGCGATTCGCGCTTTTCGAGTACTTCGGTCTCAACATAAATGGTATCGCCATGGAAGACCGGGTTTGGGTGGATTACTTTATCGTAGCCGAGGTTCGCTACCACCGTACCCTCGGTCAGGTCGGCGACGGTGAGGCCGACCACCAGCCCCATGGTATACAGGCCGTTGACCAGGCGCTGACCAAATTGGGTTTTAGAGGCGAAATCTTCGTTCAAGTGGAGAGGCTGGGTGTTCATGGTCAAGGCGCAAAAAAGGACATTATCCATCTCGGTGATGGTGCGGCCCTGGACGTGGCGGAATTGGTCGCCAACATTGAGCTCCTCAAAATACTTTCCAGGCATGGTTGCTTATCCTCCGATCTCTGCCAGGAGCTGATCCTTTTCGACCGCCTGGTTTTCGACAACGAGCAGGCGCTTAACCAGGCCGATCGAAGGTGCTTTGACGCGGATCTCCATTTTCATTGCTTCGAGGAGAAGGAGGGTCTGCCCCTTTTCGACCGAATCGCCTTCACGGACCTGTACGGCGCGGACCTGGGCCGGCATCGGAGAGCGAACCATGTCGCCTCCACCCGAGTCTACCGCAGATCCGGCCCGGCGGAGAGAAGGTTTTTCCAGGCAAAAGGTGCAGCCATCCAATGAGATCCACCAGCGAGGGCCGTCCACTGCCCAAAAGAGCGTGACCGGCCTGTTCCGGACCAACATGGTGAGCTGGCCCTCCTGGGAATTGAGGATATCCATCGAAGAGGTCAGGCCGTCGATGGTGGCCCTCAGGGATTGACCCTGGCGCTCGAGGGCCAATTCATAGATCTGGCCGGTTGATTGAAAGCGGTACCGCACCGTTTCTCCTCTCATCCTCCAGGGCGAAATTTGTTGGCGATCCGCCAGGGGCTGTAAGGATCCAGGTCGGCAGGCATCGAAGCACCCTGGCTTCCGTTAGGACTGCCGGGAATGGCCGCGGATCCGGCCAAAGCGGCAGCCACGAGCACTTCTGTGGGCAAACTGCACTGCGCAGGCTGCCAGTCGCCAAAATGCTCTTCGACCCAGGTGGTATAGACGTCGCCAATTTGAAAATCTGGAGTGGAGGCCACCTCCTGGAGGAACTGGTTGTTATTGGTCAGGCCGAGGATGACCGTCTGGCGCAGGGAGGAAAGCATGCGCTGGATGGCGGCGGGGCGGTTCTCTGCCCAAACGATCAATTTGGCGATCAGGGGATCATAATGAACGGTAATCTCGTCCCCGCCGGTATAACCCGAATCGACGCGGACGCCGGGGCCCTCAGGCTTGACCCAGCGCAGCAACGGGCCGGCGGCGGGCAAAAAGTTGTTGACCGGATCCTCGGCATAGAGCCGGGCTTCGATCGCATGCCCGCGCTGGCTCAGATCTTCCTGGTTTATGGTGAGCCGCTCGCCGGCAGCAATGCGGATCTGCCAGTGGACAAGATCCAGACCGGCGACAAGCTCGGTGACCGGGTGCTCAACCTGCAGGCGGGTGTTCATCTCCAGGAAATAGAACTCACGAGTCTGGGGATCGACGATGAACTCGATGGTCCCGGCATTCTGGTAGCCGACGGCCTGGGCCGCGGCGACGGCTGCCGCTCCCATCCGCGCGCGCAGCTCAGGGTCGAGGAGCGGGGAGGGGGTTTCTTCGATGATCTTTTGGTGGCGGCGCTGTACCGAGCACTCGCGCTCGAACAGATGGATGGTATGACCATGGCTGTCGGCGAGGACCTGGAACTCGATGTGGCGGGCGCGGGGAATGTAGCGCTCGAGGATCAGTCGCTGGTCTCCAAAGGAGTGGAGCGCCTCGCGGCGAGCGTCGGCCAGGGCCTCGGGGAGCTCGTTTGCCTGGCGAGCCACGCGCATGCCTTTACCCCCGCCGCCTGCCGCGGCTTTGACCAGGAGCGGGTAGCCGAGGCGGCCGGTCTGCTCGGACAGGGCGCGGTCGTCGTCGGGACCCTGGTAGCCGGGGACGATCGGGACGCCGGCGGACTGCATCCGAGCGCGGGCCTGGCCTTTGTCGCCCATGACGTCGATTGCGGCGGGCGGCGGTCCGATGAAGGCCAGCCTCGCATCGTGGACGGCTTGAGCGAAGCTGGCATTTTCTGAGAGAAACCCGTACCCGGGGTGGATGGCTTCGGCGCCGCTTTGCCGGGCAGCCTGGAGGATGCGCTCGATGGAGAGATACGACTCGCTGGCCGGGGCGGGACCAATGGCCAGAGCCTCGTCGGCCATACGCACATGCAGCGAGTGGCGGTCGGCCTCGGAAAAGACCGCCACAGTCTGGATACGCATCTCGCGGCAGGCGCGGATGATGCGAACGGCGATTTCGCCGCGGTTGGCGACTAATATTTTGCTAAACATAGGAAATCGAGAAGAAACGAGAACCGAAAATAAAAAGAAGAGAGTGGAGAACGGAGACCAGGTAGGAGGGTTGCTGATTTGCCATTTGCTGAGTTGTTCTACATACGAAAGACGCCGAAACCGGTTTTGGCGCGGGGAGAGCGCAGGATGACCGAGAGGGCGAGGGCAAGGATCTGGCGTGTCTCGGCGGGGTCGATCACGCCATCATCCCACAGGCGGGCGGTCGAATAGTATGGATTGCCGGCGCGCTCGTATTCCTCGAGGATGGGCTGTTTGAAGCGCCCGGCTTCCTCGGCCAGCAGCGGGGGGTTGCCTTCGCGGGCAAGCTGATCCTGCTTGATCGTCAGAAGGACGTTGGCGGCCTGCTCTCCGCCCATGGCGGAGATGCGGGCGTTGGGCCACATCCAGAGAAAACGCGGATTGAATGCCCGCCCAGACATGCCGTAGTTGCCTGCTCCAAACGAGCCG
>DATKLX010000063.1:0-7772 GCA_035542155.1 Anaerolineaceae bacterium | reverse complement strand
TAATCGCCCTGCCCGTTCTGGAATCCACTCTTTGCCAGAGCAGCGGCGGTGAATTGATAATGGTCGGCCATCACGCCATCGACCACCTCGCCCTTCTGGAGCAGGGTGCTGTTGTCCTGCGTGCTGCCGACCAGGGTCTCGGGGGTCAGCGGCGCGAAGGCAGAAAGGTCGATCGAGTTTCCGGCGAATCCGGCGCAGATCGCATTTGGCTGGCCCTCCGGGATGACGATGTAGACCTGCTCCTGCCGCTTGTAAAGATCGAACGTGTTGACCTTTCCCCGGACGGCGACCCCTTCGGCGTGATAATTGAGGTGCTCGGACTGGGCGGTTTTATCCACTTCTTGGAGGATCTCCAGCTTCCCGGTTTTGTCCTCGCCATTATCATTTTTCCCGCCCACGCTCATCTGGAAGAGGATGCGGTAGCGGTCGAGCGCATCCAGGCCGGTCGGGGACAGGGAGGGAGTGATCGCGGATGAGGGCAGTGGCGACGGCTGGCCCTGCGAAGGCAGCGCAGGTGTGGCATTGGGCCGGCTCTGCCCATCCGGGATGGCGGTTGGGGCCGGTCCGCCCTGCCCGGCCGACCGGGTAAAAACCGAGCAGCCCAGGCTGGTCAGGATCCAGACCAGGATCAGGGCGGTCAGCCGTCCTCGTTGATTGAACAATCTCAATGGTTCACTACTCCGATTCAACAAATTTCCATGGTAGTTTAGTCCATGACGTTTGAAAGGGCAAGTGAGGGGTACTGGTGAAGTATAATTGTCGCGTTCTGACTATGCTGAAGATCTTTTTAAATCAATCTTGAAAGTGCTAGAAAGATGACAAACAACCCGCCAACGCTTAAACGGATCTGTGTGTTCTGCGGTTCGAGCCCGGGAGCCAACTCCGAGTATCTCGAGGTCGCCCGGCAATTGGGGGAAACCCTGGCCCGCCGCAACCTGACCCTCGTCTACGGCGGCGCAAAAGTCGGCCTGATGGGCCAGGTAGCCAGAGCCGCCCTGGCCGCCGGCGGCCAGGTGATCGGGGTGATCCCCAGGAGCCTGCTGGACATGGAA
This sequence comes from Anaerolineaceae bacterium, assembly GCA_035542155.1. GTDB lineage: Bacteria > Chloroflexota > Anaerolineae > Anaerolineales > Anaerolineaceae > DATKLX01. The sequence goes on along the minus strand of DATKLX010000063.1, from coordinate 6,720 downwards.
GTCGCCTATACCGACGTCGGGACCTTACACGTGGTCGGATCCATGCACGAGCGGAAATCGATGATGGCCGACCTTTCGGACTCCTTCATCGCCCTCCCGGGAGGGCTGGGAACCATCGAAGAGTTCTTCGAGGTTCTCACCTGGGCTCAGTTGGGCTTCCACCAAAAGCCCTGCGGGTTGCTCAACATTGGCGGCTATTACGATCATTTGCTGAAATTCCTGGACGTAGCCGTCCGTGAAGAGTTCATCGACCAGGCCCACCGCGAGATGGTCCTGGTGGACACCACCGCCGCCGGGCTGCTCGACCAGTTCGCCCGCTACGCTCCTCCCAAAAGCAGCAAAGCCGCCTGGGTGCTCGAAAAGACGAGCCACATCCAACCCACGCCGACGGGCTGATTGCAGCAATAGCCCGGCACGATGTACCTGGCCGTGCGCGGCGAGGGCAGCGGCGACCACGTCTTCCTGGTGCGCAACGCCCCGCTCAGCAAATCGTATATCCGGTCCCGTTTGAAGACAATTGGCCAGATCGTGGGGGTGAAGGTATATCCCCATCGTCTCAGGCACACGGCCGGGACGCAGCTCCTCAATGCAGGCTGCCGGATTACCTCAATCCAGGCATTTCTCGGCCACAAAAAACTCAACACGACTCTCATCTACGCTCGCGCTTACGACCAGACGGTAGCCGAGGATTATTTCGCCGCCATGAGCCGGGTGGAGCAGCGGTTGGAGATAGCGCCGCCACCGGCAAAACCAAAACCTGAAACCGAATATGAAATTGTTAACGTGCTGGAACCGGCCCAGCTCCTGGCCTGGGTGGAACGGCTCACCCAGCCAAAGCTATGCCAGAAGGAGCGGCTGGAAATTGCCAGCCATCTCAAGCAGGTGCTATCCTCGAACCTTACACACCAAAACGCGCCACCAGTAATTATTGCCTAGCAGAAATAGGAATTGTTTTTTCGTACCTTAAAAACCGAATACTCTATCGCTGCCCTGTCGATGGCCCAAAAAGCGATAAACCTGTTCTGCGGATGCTACAATATGGGTGTCCGTGAGAGGATAGGGCAACGCTGCGGAGCGACCTGAGCGCCTGCGGACGACCGTCGACAGGGCAGAGAGCGGGTAACACCGCTCTCTGCCCATCTTTTCATTTCCAATTACCAGTTAATTAATATAGTTGCTCAATAACCACATCGATTATTTATTGTTCGATTATTCCCAATTCACAATCCTTGATTAATATTGTCCTGCTATCGTCGTCCTCACCTTCTAGCCGAGTAAATTTTTCCTGCTTATCAAAAAAAACCTGAAAGCGTAAAGCTTTTGTATCCTCCAATGAATAATAATAGTAAACTTCTCGATAATAATATGTCTCTACCGGTGATCTGCATCGGTAAGCTTTTTCATAGCCCTTAATTATTTTATGCACCTCATCAACAGTCATCCCGGATTTTAGAATTTCATTGAAATATCCTGCAGGAAAAGAATGCTGATATGGATAATCCGTAACCTTAACACCCAACTCATTAGCTAAGCTGTCCTGTTTGCTTTTGTAAGGATTCTGATTTTGCAAGAGCACGCTAAAAAGGCAAATCGCCATTATTATTAGCAAAAATACAGAACCAAGGATTATGAGTGGCTTTTTCATCTTTAGTACCCCTTTACTACTTGGTATGACTTAAGTCGCAGAATGGCCTCCGACAAGCGTCTTGGATCATTATAAATATTCCGGAATACATAGGCGTCAAGTGCTGCCTGCCTACCAAGGTTGATGTCCCCAGGATTATCCGTATCGCGAAAATAATTAATGGCTATTGCTGACTCTGATCCAACGTGGTAACTTAGGAAAAATATCCCCGCATAGTGGTGAGATTGGTTGTCATTAGGTGATAAAGTATCTGTATAGTGCGAGTCTAAACCATCATTTCCTTCATGCAAAAAATTCAATGTTTTTGGACCGTTTTTTACACCAAAGGCAGCTTGAGGCCAAGGTGCACTTCGAGGTATTCCCCCAAAGGCCAGAGCAAAGTCCTCAGTAAACTGACCTTTTTCTGACGAGCTATAGTGAGAGGAAAGCCGGTCCACGTGGAGCGCAAATAAATCCCATCCCGTTTTATTATCAGGATTTACCCATGAAGAAGGATCATTCCATAATTCGTCCTTATGACCATAGTAATATTTCCAATCATCCACTGTCCAGGAATTATTTTTCCTTGAACCTAAAAACATTAGTGAGAATAAATAATCTTGTCTTTTTTCGTCAGAAAGTTGTTCATAAGCCGTCGCATAATGATTATTACCACAGCCATTCGCCTGTGAGTCTTCACATGCTCTATACCCATCCGGGTCATTAAAATTGATTGGATTCCAGCGGACATAGGCATAGCGATTCCAATCCAATGGATTATACAAATTGGGTATAATGCTATCCGGTTGGGAGAACTGGGTAAGATAAGACCAGTTATCTTAAGCGGACATTTTCTCTCGGATTAGGAATCAAATTCCTCCTGGGAGTAGAATGTTGGAGACCAGTCCACATTTTGCTCAAACAGGAGGTATTTTTATGCTATCCGAAATTCAGGAATTCGTCAATTGGGTCCAGCGGCGCAATCCCCAGGCTCGCACCTGGAAGGATTACCGCTACGACCTGGCCCAGTTCGCCACCCTCACCGGCGATACTCCGCCTAATTCCATCACCTTCCGCGACGTCGACAAATTCATCAGCCAGCAGGCAGAGCGCGGCTTCAAAGCGGCCACCATCAACCGCCGCCTGGCCGCCATCCTCTCCTTCTACGTCTACCTATCGGCCGAAGATCCCAGCCTGGTCTGTCCGGTGCTGCCCCGCCGTCACAATCTGCGCCAGCCGCAGCGACTGCCGCGTCCCGTTCAGGAGGAGGAGCTGCGCGCCTTTTTCGAGGCCATCCAGGATCCCCGCGACAAAGCCATGTTTTTATTAATGCTGCGATGCGGTCTGCGCATCGGCGAGGTAGCCGGACTACTGCTCACAGATCTGTACCTCGACGAGCCCCGGCCTCGTCTGGTCGCCCGCGGCAAAGGCTCGCGGGAACGCTCGGTCTACCTCTCGCCCCAGGCTGAACGCGCCTTGCGGGAATACTTGAAAGCCCGTCCCAAAGTGGCCTGCGATTTCGTCTTTCTGGGCTACCACCTGCACGGGCTGTCCACCACGGCCATTCACCTGCGCCTGATGCGCTACCGGGAGGAGGCCGACAGCCGCCTCACCGCTCATCGTCTCCGTCACAGCTTCGGGCGCCCGTTCGGGCGTCTGGTTATTGCGTTAGCGAACGCTACCCGTTGACAGGAACGGGTATTCTTACCCTGGCGGTTCAGAGCTCCAAGAAGCCCTGGGCTGGTCAGCTTCCAGGGGAAAGAGCGAGTTGTGAGAGGGAGATCGACCCTCAAAAGGCAAACGTTCTGAAGTGAATGGGACGGGTTAGCCGGTAATTGGCGAAGGTGAAACATGACCAAGCCGTGGGCTGACCTACTCGGTCTATGAGGTCAGGAGGGCTGTCATCCGTCTAGCGAAACTTGGCGGAGAACCCTGAGCGAATGATAGGTAGGTTCCAAGCGCCTGTATGTGCGAAGAACCCAGCCCTCAAGCTCTCTGTCAGAGAGAACGTGTTCGGAAACCAACCCACCCCCATTCCCATAACCAGACAGCTACCGGGGAACCACCCGACCTTCCCTGCCAAGGGAGACGTTCTTGGGACGCAGCGGGTCCGGGTGGGACAGACTGGCCATAGTAGTCGGTGGCGTAACGCCCACCCAGGGAGTGCGGGAAAGCCGCGCACAAGGCGAAGGGCCAGAGGCATAGCGTTCAAGTTAGAGACACATACGGAGGTGTTAGACCTTATGGCTGATGTGACTGCGGAACTTGAACATCTCAAGATCCTGGCGAAAGGAGATCCCAGCAAACGCTTTGACCGATTGTATCGACTCTTGAAACAACCGGGCCTGCTCGCAATAGCCAAAGGACGCATCGCAGGGAACAAAGGAGCCCAAACCCCAGGCGTAGATGGGCAAACGATGGCGGATATGACCAACCCGGCCATACTCCGTCTGAGCGATGAACTCCAGGCAGGCACCTACCAACCCAAACCGGTGCGGCGAGTGTACATCCCCAAGAAGAATGGGAAGCTCCGTCCCCTGGGCATCCCCGCCAGCCGAGACAAGATCGTCCAGGCGGGAGTGGCCTTCATTCTGGAAGCCCTCTACGAACCCATCTTCCGCAAATGCTCCCACGGGTTCCGGCCAGAACACAGCCCCATCACAGCTCTGCGCCAGATCTCCACAGCCTACCGCAGCGGAGCAAAATGGATTATCGAGGGGGATATCACTGACTGCTTTGGCAGCATCCCGCATGGGGCGATCTTGAATTGCTTGCGCAAGCGGATCAAAGACGAGCGCTTTATCGACCTGATCCGCAAAATGCTCCAGGCCGGAGTGATGGAAGCCGGCAGCTTCGCAAAGAGCTTTTCTGGGACACCCCAGGGCGGCATCGCCAGCCCCATCCTGGCCAACGTAGTCCTGCATGAATTGGATACTTGGCTGGAAACCCAGCGGGGAGTCAATCCGCACCCGGAAACAGCCACAGAACGCAATGCCCGCAGCAATCCAGAGTACATGCGCCTGCACCATCGCATCATGGACATTCAACGCTGCCTGGATGGAAAACGCCCTATGCCCAAGAAAGCCACCCCGGAGGGTCTTCGAGCCGAACTGCGCGAGAAGCTGTATCTGCGCAGCCTGCAACCCCGCAGCCTCCCTCGGAAAGTGACCTACTACACCCGCTATGCCGATGATTTTGTCGTGCTGTTGTGCGATGCCTCGAAAGCTGACGCGCTCCAACTCAAAACACAGATCGCCGAATGGATGCAGCTCCGTCTGGGGCTAACCCTCAACCAGGACAAGACCCATGTCACCCACTGGCAAGAAAAGGTGCGCTTCCTGGGCTATAACCTGCAAGGCCGCAAGAACCGCAATGGAACCGGATGGATGTTTCTGGAGACCCCCAAAGAAGCCGTCCGCAATGTCGTCGCCAAAATCCAACAAGCCACCCGCTATCCCCAGGCTCCTGAATACGACGTGTTCCAGAACGTCAATGCGGTGGCGCGGGGCTGGTCCAACTACTATCGCTATGCCCACAACAACAACGTCATCGGAGGCAAGCTCTCCCTGGTCATCTACTGGCGCACCGTCCACTACCTGGGCAAACGCCATCATCGCTCCATTGCCAAGGTGATGAAAAACCACTATGCTCGCGATCCCCACACCGGTTGCAAAGGGCTCTACGTGTACAAGCCTGGCAAGCCCTCTACCCTGGAAAATCGCTGCTTCATCTGGCACAAAACCCTGCCGCGGAAATCAATCGGACTACCCTGGGTCAGTGAAGTCCAGGATATCCAACCGTACATCGACCGAGGGTGGGCGCAAGGCCGCAGCCTTCACAAAAAGCTGGAAACGCGCGAACGAGCCGATCTCAAGTGTGAACATTGTGGAATGAGCGGGGTGACCTTGTACGTACATCATCCCAACCGATTGGTCAAAGCCAAACGAGACAAGAAAGGAATGGGCAATGTGGCGCAGTCCGGAATGGAGCAGAGAACCATCTTGCTCTGCCGGGCCTGTCACACCGCCTATCATGCCAAATCTTAGGATTGCTATGCGGGAAAGCCGGATGCAGCGAAAGTTGCCCGTCCGGTTTGGAGGGGGCTGGGCGGAAACGTGCCTCTGCAAAGGGGTAACGCGCCGCCCTTCCACCCTATGCCAACGACCTGCTCAACGCGGGTGTCCCGGTCACCAGCATTCAGAAGCTCATGGGCCATCGCTGGCTGGAGACCACCCAGATCTATGTTCAGGCTAATGATCCGCAGGTCCAGCAGGACTACTACGCTGCCTGCGAAAAACTGGAAAGCTGGGCCTCATGAGCCCGCCCAAGACAGCTACTACCGTCGCCGAAATCTACGATCAGGCACTCATTTACGCTCGCGACCAGAACCTGCCCGCTGAAGCGCCCCGGCCGCATTCCACGAAGGATTGGCCGCCCGAGAACATCGCCTTGCTGGAACGCTACCGCGAGTGGCTCTCCAGCGGCGGGACCAGCGCCTTCACCACCCGGCTCATCTACCTTACCGCTGCTGGACATGTTCTGGGCTTCAACCTCAAGCACCATTCCCGGATCGACCTGGAGGACGACTTCCGGCCAGCCGAGGAGTATGTCCGTGCTAAGAGCCAGAGCCAGGTGTGGACCCGCAACAACCTCAACGGACTGGTGAAGTTCAAGCGCTTCCTGCGCCACGAGCGGGGCATGCTGGAGTACAAGGTCACGCCTTTTGACATTACAGCCCACACTCAGGGACTGCCAGAATGGCTGGTGCTCGATCTGGAGCGCTTCCAGCACCTGCGCCAGCCCAACTGGCGCCCCGCCCGGCTGGACGACAGCATCTACCGCTTCTGGTCCAGCTACCTGCGCATCTGGCGCTATCTGGTGGAGCAGTGCGGGGTGTGGGAATTGAAAGACCTGAAACGGACCCACCTCTATGCCTACGTCGAGCAGCGCACGAAGCTGGGTCGGGCGGTCTCTGGGATCAACGCTGACCTGCGCGAGCTGCCAGCTCTGAAGAATGAATTAGAAAAGTAAGAAATGGAGGCAGAAAAACCGCACAAAAAGGACCTGGTTGAGTATATTGGAGTTGTGAACAGACA
>DATKLX010000062.1:0-6526 GCA_035542155.1 Anaerolineaceae bacterium | reverse complement strand
CTAAATATCCTTCCAGCAGGCCGGATTGAAGAAATCCGGCCTGCTTTCTATTTCAAAGCCGGGGTTCTTTGGGATCTATCGTGGTCGGAGAAGAAACAGCGATTCCCAATGCGCCAAAGCCGGGCAAAAAACGAAACAAATGTTCCTATGCTATAATGTTGGTTGATTTCTTGCAACCACTGAAATTACCTGTGCCCAATTTCCTGAAACCCTCCAGCCAGAAGAACAGCAAATCCCGGACCGCTATCAAAGGGACCTCTGCCAGCGCGCGCAAAAGTTCTCCCGGCTCGGCAGCCCAAAAGCGCCCGATGAGAACCGGCTCAAAACCAAGAACGCCTTCCCCGCGCCAGGCCAACCCGCCAGCGAGACGGCCGGCCCCGCCCAGGGCAAAATCCAGGCCTGTCCTGGCCGGCCTCTCCCCCGAGCGGAAGCTGGATTTGGTGGGGACCTTTCTGGCGCTCCTGGGCCTGCTGACCCTGCTTTCCTTATTATCGATCAACAAGGGCAGCTTCACCGGCATGTGGATCGAGTTCTTGAGGCAGGGGGTTGGCTGGGGGGTGTACCTGCTGCCCATCGCGCTGCTGGGGGTGGGCGTGTGGCTGATCCTGCGCAACATCGAAACGCTGCCGCAACTGGCCGTGGAACGCCTGGCCGGGCTGGTTTTGCTATACTTCAACCTGCTCGCCTTCGCCCACCTGTTTGCCGGCGGCGGCGCGGCATTGGCCGAAGCGGGCCGCGGCGGCGGGAGAATTGGCAACCTGATCCTGCAGCTACTGGTGGGAGGGCTGGGTGAAGCGGGCGCTGTGATCGTCCTGGTTGCCTGGCTGTTGATCGGTTTGACGATGCTGCTGGATCTCTCCATCCCCGAGATCTTCCGCTGGCTGGGACCCGTCCTGACCCGCCTGCGGGCCGCCTGGGACCGGCTGCTCTCTTCGCGCCCGCAGCCGGCCGGCGCCAACCTGGAATCTTCTTCACCCGCCATCCAGCAGGATCATTACACCCCGCTCAACCGGCCGCCCACGCCCGAAATGCCTGGCGGAGGCGCGACCATCCCCATGGCCGCAGGCCCGCTTTCCGAGCCGTACCATCCCCCGTGGGTGCTGCCGCCGGTCGAGACCATCCTCGAGCCGGGCATCCCCGCCGCGGTCAACGAAGGCGCGGATAAAGAGCGCGGCGCGCTGATCGAAGAGACGCTGCGTTCGTTCGGCGCGCCCGGGCACATCGTCGAGATCCACCGCGGGCCGACCATTACCCAGTTCGGTCTGGAGCCCGACTTTATCGAGAACCGCGCCGGGCGGACCCGCGTGCGGGTGAGCAAGATCGTGGCCCTGGCCGACGACCTGGCCCTGGCTCTCGCCGCCCCGCGCATCCGCATCCAGGCCCCGGTCCCCGGGCGGGCTTACGTGGGTATCGAGGTGCCCAACACTGAGATCAGCCGGGTCACCCTGCGGGACGTGATCGAGAGCGAGGGCTTCCAGAAGATCCGCTCGCCGCTGCGTTTCGCGCTGGGCGAAGACGTGGCCGGGAAAGCCGTCTCCGCCGACCTGGCCGCCATGCCGCACCTGCTGATCGCCGGTACGACCGGCTCGGGCAAGTCGGTGTGCGTCAACTCCTTTTTGAGCTGCCTGCTGATGAACAATACCCCCGACGACCTGCGCCTGATCCTGGTCGACCCCAAGCGGGTGGAGCTGACCGGCTATAACGGCATCCCCCACCTGCTCGCCCCGGTGGTGGTGGACGCGGAGCGGGTCGTCGGCGCGCTGCAGTGGATGATGCGCGAGATGGACAACCGCTACCATAAATTCTCGCAGGCTGGGGCGCGCAACATCGTCGACTACAATAACAGGCTCCAGGCCCGGGGGGAGAAAAAGATCCCCTACCTGGTGATCGTGATCGACGAGCTGGCCGACCTGATGATGCTGGCCCCCGACGAGACCGAGCGCACGATCACCCGCCTGGCCCAGCTCGCCCGCGCCACCGGGCTGCACCTGGTCCTGGCCACCCAGCGGCCCTCCGTCGACGTGCTCACCGGGTTGATCAAGGCCAACTTCCCGGCGCGGATCGCCTTTGCCGTGGCCTCCGGGGTGGACAGCCGGGTCATCCTCGACCAGCCAGGCGCGGAGCGGCTGCTGGGCCGCGGAGATATGCTCTTCCAGGCCCCGGATGCGCCCGCGCCGGTGCGCCTGCAGGGGGCTTACGTCTCGGACAGCGAGATTCAGAACCTGGTCCTCTACTGGCGCGCGTTCGCCGCCCCCGCCGAGGCGCAGCCTTACGCCGGGCAGCCGGTCGACCAACCCCCCCAGGGCGTTCCTTTGAAGCAGATCCCGATCTGGGAAGATATGACCCCCCAGGAAGAGGAAGATCCGATGGTCAAAGAAGCCACCGACCTGGTCCGCAGGGAGGGGCGCGCCTCGATCTCCATGCTCCAGCGCCGCCTGCGCATCGGCTACACCCGCGCCGCGCGGATCATCGACCGGCTGGAGGAGAAGAAGATTATCGGCCCCGCCGAAGCCAATTCCCAGGTCCGGGCGGTGCTGGACTATGGGCCAACCGCTCCGCCGAAGGAAGAATAGCAAGAGTCCTTTTTTTGTTACAATTGTGTTACCCCTGAATGACAACTCGATTCTGTTAAGCGATTGTTGGTTGACTTTACCAGATGGTTCGCATATGATGTAGCTAGAGTTCAGCTAAATTCATATCGAGACGAAAAGTCAGACTATGATACGAGCATCAATCAGCCGCATCCGCCACCGGGGGAAACCATCCCAGCCCGCTCCCAAAGCGCAAAGCTTTGTCGAGTTTGCCATCTTTCTCCCCATTTTCCTGATGATCTTTTCAGGGCTGGTGGAATTGGGTTTCTTCCTCAACCAGTACCTGAATATTCTGGATGGAGCCCGGGAAGCCGCGCGGTATTACAGCGACGGCGACCCAAAGAAACGAGATTTAACCGGGGCAGACTGTTCAACCACCCTGGATTTCTACAAGCAGGCTGCCTGCCTGGTGGCGAAAACCATCTATCCGGTCAGGTTCGACGCCGGAAAAGATGATGTGGTGATTTCCGTGATCGGGGTCGCCAATCACACCCGCACCTACCGGTGGCCCAGCCCTCCAAACGACCCGGCCCCGTACCCGGAAACGAATGGAGAATGGCACCTGTTCGGGCGCGGCGGCGCCTGCGATCCCGATACAGATGATACCTGCCATCCTGCCCTGACCAACGCGGAGATCGATGCTAAGCTCGGCTCTGCCCCCAACACCGGGATCATCGTCGTCGAAGTCTTTTACAATTATCACCAGGTGCTCAGTCTCCCCTGGATCACCCTCTTCCTCAAAGACCCGGTGAAAATGCACGTGTACGCGATCATGCCCATCTCCGCGGCCGAGCCGACCGCCACGCCGATTCCTTAACTTTCCAATTTTTCGCCTGCTATGCCATGAAGAAATCATCCCGTCACTCCCCAACTCGTCGAAATTCTGGCCAGGCCATTGTGATCATCGCGGTGGCGTTCGTGGGCATCCTGGCGTTCGTAGGCCTGGTGGTCGATTTTGGCGTGCTGCTGATCAATTATGCCCAGCTTAGAAAGGCCGTGGACGCCGCAGCCATCGCCGCCGCGGGCCAGATGCGCGAGTTCACCGATATCGACGCTCAGACTCAGGCTGCCGCACAATTTATTGAGCTGAACAATTACGACCCCACCAAAGTCACGGTCCAGACCTGCGATACCCTGACCCCCGAGGAGCAGGCCACCGACACAGAGCTGTGCCCCACCCCACGGCGCAAATTGATCCGCGTCATCGCCGAAGGGCACGTCACCTTTTTCTTCCTGCCCGTGATCGGGTTTTACGGCACGGATATCAAAGCTCAGGCGATCGGCGAGGCCGCAAGCCTGGACGTCGTTCTCATCCTGGATCGGTCCAATTCCATGGCCTACTATGACGCAGACAGAAACCTGCTTCATGATGATGACCCCATGAGGAATCCAGACAACTGCAACCCGGGGAATAACTGCCATCCATTCGCGGAAGTGAAAGCAGCGGCGAATTCATTCATTGATCGCCTTAAGTTTCCCCTGGATCGGGTGGCGATCATCCAGTTCGATCTTAACGCCTCTGCGCCTCAAGCAGTTGGGTCTGGATCGTTTGCCAGCCAATCAGTCTGGTTCACCGGCGCAACGGCCGCAAAAAACGTGATCAATGGAATGACGGTCTATAAAGACGCGGACAGCCCTTATCCAGAGACGCCCGACCCACCGGAGCCTACAGATGATCGGAATTACAACAATCCGGCGCCAAGGATGTCGACCAATATTGGCGGCTCGCTGCGCCTAGGCGGCAACCAGTTTAACTATCAACGCCGGCGAGACGCGGTCTGGATCGTCGTGCTGTTGACCGATGGAGCCGCCAACGTCACCGACCATCCAATCGTGGATGGCACCGGTACCGTATTATTGGAACACGGCTATTGCCCCTATTCCACCTGGTATGACGGCACAGCCTGTGCGGATACGGATCCAGATTCTCGCCACAGCCTGAATAACCGCTCGAAAAAGAACCCGAATAACCATTATGATCCGTTTGCTCTGAATGCGTTCGATTTTATCCAGTATCAATACGACGCGGACGATTACGCCCGAGATATGGCCGATTATGTCGGCTGCCCTTCCACTACCCCAACCAATGCCAACTCCTGGTGCTTCGACTCCCTCCATTACGCGGGGGGAGAAGGCGGACAGGGCGCCACAATATTCACCATTGGCCTTGGCCCTCAGGTTCTGGACTATTATGGATACTCGAACGGCGCTTATTTGCTCCGCTATATCGCCGCGGTTGGCTATGATAACGATCCAACCATCGATGAAACTTGCGGCGGCAAACCCGCTGATATAGACCAGTGCGGAAACTATTATTACGCACCCAATGACACCAAGCTCCAGCACATCTTTGAGCAGATCGCCTCGAAAATCTACACCCGCATCTCTCATTAAGAGCAGGTCCCTATGAGATCATTCCTTTTTCATCGCTCTGCCCCTCCAACCACCGACCGGCGCTCTCCCCACCAGGCCCAGGGTGTCCTGGAATTTGCCTTGATCCTCCCGGTACTGCTGCTGGTCATCTTCGGAATCATCGAGTTTGCGAGAATATTCCAAGCCTGGCTTTCCATCGAAAACGGGGCAAGGTTCGGCTTACGCTACGCTGTGACCGGTGAATACGATGTGCAGTACTGCCAGGCAGGTTACGTAAACCCGGCCTTTGGTTCGACCATCGGTGCGATGTACCCAACGGAAGCAGCCCTGGATGCCGGTGACGGGACTCGCGACTGCAAGATTCAGGATACGACGGCCAACGTCAACGCATTAAAAGCCGCCGGCATCCCGGATATCGATACAGCGAATGGGCATCTGCAGAATTTTGCCCGTATTCCTTCCATCAAAGACGCCACCAACGCGGGGATTTTCGCCATTTCCCGCGACGATACCATCACCGACTCCAGCCTTCCTCATTACATCCAGCTAACCGTCTGCGTCCCGGAGGATTTTACCGATTCGACGCCCACCACCATGGCGGCCTGCAGTCCGGTTGAAAACCCGGGGTCTCCCGGCCAGTATGTGACCGTCTCAGTGGATTTCAATCACCCCTTGATCCTGCCTTTCCTGACCCAGATGTGGGCCAAAATCCATCTCTACAGCCACCGCAGCGGGGTCATCGAACAATTCCGCACCTCGAAAGTGGTCAACGTCCCACCGGGAGGGCCCGGCGTTTTCCTGAACACGGATACCCCGACGCCGACTGTGACGCCTACCCTCACCGAAACGCCGACGCCGACTGACACACCGACCGAGACGCCGACGAATACACCCACCGAGACGCCCACGGTGACGCCGACGCCGACGCTCACGGCGACGCCGACCGTCACTCCGACCCCAACCATCACACCGACTGATACCCCGACGCCTACGAACACACCTACCGATACACCCAGGGCGACCAATACTCCGAAACCAACCCGGACGCCAACCAAGACGCCGACGATCACGCCGACCGCAACCATCACCCCAACTTCGACCATTACACCCACGCCCAGCCGGACCCCGACCATCACCCCGACGCCAACGCGGACGCGGACCCCAACCATCACGCCGACGCCGTCGATCACTCCGACGCCCAGCAAGACCCCAACTCCATCTGTCACGCCGACGGCTTCCAATACGCCGACTGTGACGCCTACCCGCACCAGGACGCGCACGCCGACCGTGACCCCGACCTATACGCCCAGGCCGCCGACGCCCACGTGGACGAACACGCCGACGATCACGCCGACGAATACACCCGCGCCGACGAATACGCCTACCCGCACGCCGACCTTTACCACCGTGCCGACAAATACGCCCACCCGCACGCCGACGCCAACCACTGTCGCGCCAACCAACACGCCAACACCGACGGCTACGGTGACCCCAACTCCGAGACCCACCCGTCACGACTAGCCAGTCCCCAACCCTACAAAAACAACCTCCGCAGGGAGGTT
>DATKLX010000061.1:0-12628 GCA_035542155.1 Anaerolineaceae bacterium | reverse complement strand
ATCAGCTTGAGCACGGGCTGAAAGAAGTTGATATAGATCCGCAAGTCCGTGTAAATCGAGCGCAAGAGGGCCAATTCCTCCGCGCTTTCCAGCCGGTCGTAGCCCACGGTATGGCGCACCACCGACCAGTTCTTTTGCTCGACATGCGCCTGATCGTTTTTCTGATAGGGTCGCGAGCGGGTGAAGGTGATCTGTTCGGCCTGGCAGTAACGCAGCAGGGTGTCGTTGATGAATTCAGAGCCATTGTCCGAGTCCAGACCGAGCAGAGCAAAGGGCAGCTGTTGGCGCAGCTGCTGGATGGCCTGGGAGACAGCTGCCTGGGTTTTGTTGGCCAATCCCAGGCATTCTGTCCAGCCGGTGGCCAAATCGGTGGCGGTGAGGGTGTTGAGATAGCTGCCTTCGACACTGTCCCCGCAATGAGCCACCAAATCGATTTCCAGAAACCCTGGCCGCTCGTCCTCCCAGGGGGTAAAGGTGCGGATGGGGATGGCTTGTTTGAGCAGGCTGCCGGGTTTGGTGGTCGACAAGCCATGCGGATGGGGGAGAAAGCGAGCCGGTTGCAGACAGCGGTCGATGGTAGCCCGGCTCATCCCCAGCAGGAGGGTCTTGGTCTCGGGGGACATTCTCAGTTCCCCACAACGCTCCAGCACGCTGACGATCTCGGGCAGAAAGGGCTGGAGCCGTTTGGAACAGATCCGCCCACAGATCTCCCATACCTGCTCCAAGACCTGAACCACTTCGCCGCGATACACCTTGCGGCGACCTGGCTTTTTGAGCCCTTGGGGAGGGGAGCCATGTTTCAACACGCGAATGGCATATTTGCGATGATAACCGGTCGTGGCCACAAACTCGTTCAAGATGTGTTCCTTCCCGGTCTTGTTGGCTTTCAGGTAGCGTGGTCGGACGGCTTCAATCATTTCCCGCTTGCTGCGTTGACTCATCATAGGCTCCCTCTGCGGATCCAAATTCCGCTCTAGGGTAACATTCTTTTTGAGCCAACGTTACTTTACAAAGTTACATTTTTATTGAGGCAATACGTAGACTCTGGAAACCCCGCTGATTATGGTATAATATCCCCCACTGACTGGACCTGCCTGCGGCGCGGCTGCGGGCATGGAGACCTGCTCAAGCACATTTTGTACGAGGAGAAAGCAGACGTCATGAGCCTTACAAAAGAATTGAAAGACAAAGTTATCGCGGAATTTCACGTCCACGATAACGATACCGGTTCCGCAGGCGTTCAGATCGCGCTGCTCACCCAGCGCATCAACCAGTTGACGGATCATCTGCGGGGGAACAAACACGACGAATCTTCCCGGCGCGGTTTGCTCAAGCTGGTAGGTCAGCGGCGGAGGTTGCTGGCGTATCTGCGCAAGACTGAATACGAGCGCTACCTGGCGTTGACTGAGCGATTGAACATCCGTCAAAAATAGTTCAGATGCTACGAGTAGATGCGGTGAGATTACCCATCTACTCGTATTATTTATTGGGGATCCAATTGAATTGGCCCATAAACGTCGACAAAATTAAACGCATATCTAAGGTTTGATCGCGTCGGCGAACTAGATTACAATTGAGATTAGTCAGTTGTAAAATAAATCGACCCACCGGTTGGGAATTGAGAGGGAGCCGGGACCGTGATGTCCCTGCTGGCTCTCAGTCCCTGACCAGGTGGGAATTAGAGGGTAAAGCAAAATGCAACCTGAAGGAAAACAATTTCATACCACCGTGGGTGGAAAGCAGGTGACTTTTGAGACGGGCAAACTGGCCGGACAGGCCGGTGGCGCGGTCACCATCCGCCTGGGAGATTCGATGGTCTTTGCTTCCGCCACCATGGGCGGGATCCGCGAGGGCATCGATTTTTTCCCATTGACCGTCGAATATGAAGAGCGCATGTACGCCGGGGGGAGAATCCCCGGGTCCTTCTTCCGCAAAGAAGGCCGACCGACCGAAGAGGCGATCCTGACCGCGCGCCTGACCGACCGACCGCTGCGACCGCTCTTCAACCAGCAGATGCGCAATGAGGTCCAGGTGATCATGTTCTCGATCTCCGCGGACCCTGAGAACCCCCTGGACATCCTCGCCGTCAACGCCGCGTCCGCCGCGCTGATGATCTCCGACGTTCCCTGGGCAGGACCGGTCGGGGCTGTACGGGTCGGCCGGGTGAACGGTGAGTTTGTCATCAACCCCACGTACGTGCAAATCGACGAATCAGACCTGGATCTGAGGATTGCAGGTACCCGGGATGCCATTTTAATGGTCGAATGCGGCGCCGGCGAGATCAGCGAGCCCGACATGGTCGCCGCGCTCGAGTTGGGCCACCGCTCGATCCAGCCTCTGATCGACGCGCAGCTCCAGATGGCCGCCGAAGTTGGTAAACCGAAGGCAGAGGTTAAGCTGGACGAGCCGAACCCGGAGATCGAAAAAGCGGTTACCGCCCTGGCTGTGGATCGGATCACCAGGCTGCTGGACGAGCCGCACACGAAAGCCGAGCTGTACACCGCCATCGATGAGCTTACGGCAGTCGTCGTGGCCGAAGTCGCGGGAGAGGATGAAACACTGGCGCCCTTGGCCAGGGCAGCTTTTGATGAAGTGTATAAGCGAGTGGTTCGCGATCGGATCCTCCGCAGGCACCTGCGGCCTGATGGCCGGGATCTGGCCGAGATTCGCCCGATCTGGTGCGAGGTGGGTTACAGCCCCCGTGCTCATGGCTCGGGGATTTTCACCCGTGGTGAGACGCAAGTCCTCACCCTGGCCACCCTCGGCACGCCGAAGGAAGCCCAGGAGCTGGACAGCCTCACGCCGACCGAAGCCAAGCGCTATATGCACCACTATAACTTCCCGCCCTACTCCACGGGCGAGGTCAAGCAACTGCGCGGCTCTTCACGGCGTGAGATCGGCCACGGCGCTCTCGCGGAACGTGCCCTGGTGCCGGTGATCCCGCCCGAAAGTGAGTTCCCCTACACCTTACGCTTGGTCTCCGAGGTGCTCTCCTCCAACGGATCTTCCTCGATGGCATCCGTATGCGGCTCGACCCTGGCCCTGATGGATACCGGCGTGCCGATTAAAGCCCCGGTAGCCGGGGTCGCAATGGGTTTGATCAAAGAGGGCGACGAATACGCCATCCTGACCGACATTCAGGGCCTCGAAGACCACCTGGGCGATATGGACTTCAAAGTCGCCGGGACGGACCGCGGGATCACTGCCTTGCAGATGGATATCAAGATCGCGGGGATTACCTCCGAGATTATGTCTGCGGCGCTCGTCCAGGCTCGTGAGGCGCGGATCAAAATCTTGGATAAGATCCTGGAAACAATTCCGGCGCCCCGTCCCGAGCTGAAGCCTCACGCGCCGCGGATCACGGTGATCAAAGTGCCCGTGGACAAGATCGGAGCGATCATCGGCCCAGGAGGCAAAAACATCCGCGCTCTGCAGGAAGAAACCGGGACCAAGATCGACATCGACGATGACGGCTCGGTCTATATCGCCTGCTCGAACGGGGAGGGTGAAGCCCTGGCCCGTGAGCGGATCGAGGCGATTACCGAATCACCCCAGATCGGGCGAATTTACACCGGCAGGGTGGTGCGGACGACGGACTTTGGCGCATTCGTCGAGATCCTGCCCAATTTGGACGGCATGGTTCATATCTCGCAATTGGACACCGAACGGGTCGAGCGAGTGGAAGATGTGGTCCAGGTCGGAGATGAGATCACTGTGATGGTGATCGATATCGACCCGGCGGGCAAGATCCGCCTTTCGCGCCAGGCTGTTCTCGAAGGGTGGACGCCAGAGGAAGCAATGGAGCACGACCGCAAAGGGCGGCCAGGTGGGGGCGGCAGGTCCGGCGGCGACCGGGGTGGCAACGGCGGTAGCCGCGGCCATTCCGGCGGTAGAGGCGACCGCGGCGGGCGGCCAGGCGATCGCGGCGGCAACCGCTACGGTGGAGATCGCGGTCCTCGACGTTGATCTTTGAAAGGCTAAAGTCCCCGTTCAACCATGGACGGGGACTTTTTTTGCCGGAGTGTTTTCATCTAAGACCATGCAAGGCTATTTCGAGGTCGGGATCTTCCAGCCCAACAACGACCCCAATATCGGCGTGCTGTGGCGCTCGGCGTACCAGCTCGGCGCGGCGGGCATCTTTACCATCGGCGGGCGCTCCCGGCGGATGCACACCGACGTGTTTCACTCGGCCTATCACATCCCCCTGCGTCACTACCAGACGTTTGAAGATTTCCTGGTAGCCCGGCCGGAGGGAGCCCGCCTGGTTGGGATTGAGATGGGCGGGCAGCCGCTCTCGCAGTTCGTTCACCCTGCCCAGGCGATCTACCTTCTCGGGTCCGAGACGAACGGCCTGCCGTCGCGAATCCTTTCAGCCTGCAACGCGGTTATTGCCCTGGAAGCGGTCCAGCGGGCTTCCTACAACGTCGCCACCGCGGGCAGCATCGTCCTCTACCACCGCCAGTTTTTACAGCAATCTTACCCTCGAAAAGAAAACCCTGAGGATTTTAAAAACCCTTAGGGGTCGTCAAGAAACAACTCCGAATCTTCACTGCCCCAATATTCGCTTTAGCCGGCCGCTGCCTCGCGCTCGGCTTCCTTTTTCTTTTCACTGCGCGTCTTGAGCAGCTTGAGACGGAAAGTCTCTTCGCGCTCGCGCTCCTCGAGGGTAGCCACGATAAACTGCACCGTTTCTTCGTACTGGGGAATGAAAATGTGCTGGAGGGCGTTGACCCGGCGTTGGGTCTTACGCAGCTCTCCGGCCAGCCGCCACACAGTGGTGGTCAGCATCGAGAGCTCAGAGGTGCGCAGCAGGACGTCGCGAAAGGCCGAGGACGCCTCGTCCAGCAAGGCATTGGTATCTCCTGGGCTGTAGGACATTTCCTGGGGCTCCCCCTCGGCGTCGATCACTGGGATGGCCACACCCATGATACCGCGAAAACGGATGTGGACATCGACGGTTCTGTTGGCCGCCAGAGCCGCCCATTCCACCTTTTCCTCGCCCAGGGTCAGCTTTGCCTTTTCAAGGGCGCGGTAAGCGCCTTCCAGCAACTGCCAGACTTCTTTCTGGAGGATCTCCGCTTCATGTGCCACACGGACCAGTTCCGCGGTGAGGACTTCCCGTTTACGGTCCAGAATCTCATAGCCCTCGCGCGCGAACTTGAGATCCTGCTTGACGCGGATCAGGTTGCTGCGAGTGGGCGGGATATTCACCTTAGCCATGATCTTCCTTGTAATACTTCTGGATCTCCTCCAGGCTGACGCGGGTGAGCTCTTCCCTGGGCAGCATCGAGAGCAGCTTCCAACCGATATCCAGGGTCCGCTCGATCGTCCGGTTTTCGGTCAGGGACTGGTTGATGAACTCCGTTTCGAAGGCATGACCAAACTTGAGGTACTGCTGGTCGATCTCGGTCAGCTCTTCCTCGCCGATCACCGATGCCAGCGCGCGCACGTCCTGCACGTGGGCGTAGGAGGCGTA
Organism: Anaerolineaceae bacterium; assembly: GCA_035542155.1. GTDB lineage: Bacteria > Chloroflexota > Anaerolineae > Anaerolineales > Anaerolineaceae > DATKLX01. The sequence continues at coordinate 7,152 of DATKLX010000061.1, read as the reverse complement.
CAACTGGGCCGAGAGGTGGGAATGATCCTCACGGGTGCGCCCCTTTCCGATGCCGTCTTTCATCAAGCGCGACAGGCTGGGGAGCACCGAGATCGGCGGATAAATCCCCGAGTGGTTGAGGTCGCGCCCGAGTACGATCTGACCTTCGGTGATGTAGCCGGTCAGATCGGGCACCGGATGGGTGATGTCGTCGTTAGGCATCGTCAGGATGGGAATCTGGGTGATCGATCCGGTGCTGGTGCGGATGCGGCCGGTCCGTTCGTAAATGGAGGCCAGGTCGCTGTAGAGGTAGCCCGGGTACCCCTTGCGGCTGGGAACTTCGCCGCGGATGTTGGAGATCTGGCGCAGCGCTTCGCAATAGTTGGTCATGTCGGTCAGCACGGTCAGCACCGCCATGTTCAGGTCGAAGGCCAGATGCTCCGCCAGGGAAAGGGCCGCGCGTGGAGTAACCAGGCGCTCCACGGGCGGGTCATCCGCCAGGTTGAGGAACATAGCCACCCGGGTGAGGGCGCCGCTCTCGGTAAACGAGTGGCGGAAGAAATCGGCCACGTCGTGCTTGACGCCCATCGCGGCGAAGACGATGGCGAACTTTTCGCTGTGCGGGTTCTCCTCCCCGGCCGGAGCGCCGAGGGTGGCCTGGCGTACGATTTGCGCCGCAAGCTGGTCGTGGGGCATACCCGCGCCGGAGAAGAGAGGCAGTTTCTGGCCCATCTCCAGGGTGTTCATTCCGTCGATGGCGGATACGCCGGTCTGAATGTAATCGCGAGGATAAACCCGAGCCGTCGGGTTGATCGGCTGGCCGTTGATATCGGCGAAATGATCGGTCAGGGGCAGCGGACCGCCGTCCAGCGGCTGGCCCAGGCCATCGAACACGCGCCCGAGCATTTCTTCGGAGACCGGAATGCGCAGCGGCCCCCCCAGGAATCGGACGCTGGTGCCGTCGATGGAAAGGCCGGTCGTTCCAGCGAAGACTTCCACCACAGCAAATCCTTCGCCCACTTCGAGCACGCGGCCGCGGCGCAGCCGTCCCTGTGAGTCGAGGATTTCGACTACCTCGTCATAGCCAACATTCGCCGCCCCTTCGACGACCAGGATCGGGCCTTCGATCCGCCCAACTCCGATGACTTCTTGACCACCGAGTCCAATTACCTCGCTCATTTATACTCCATATCTAACTTGTCCATCTGCTCGTCGATCTGCCGCTGTACATCGTCCAATCCATCCAGCTTGTCATTGGGAACTTGCGTCTTCATGCGGATGATACTGTCCACCACAGGCAGCCTGCTGATCACCGAGATCGCCGCGCCGCGCTTGATGATGCGCTCCGCCCGGTGGTGGAAATGCAGGATCAGGTCCAGCATGCGGATCTGCTTCTGGATCGTGGAATACTGGTCGATATCATCGAGGGCGCTTTGCTGCAGGAAGCCCTCGCGGATCAGGCGCGCGGTTTCCAGGATCAGTCGCTCTTCATCCGGTAGCGCATCCGGCCCGACCAGCTTTACGATCTGAGACAGTCGGCTCTCCTCGCTGAGCAGCTCCATGGCCTCGTTGCGCATACTGAACCAGTCCAGATTGACCTGGTCCTGCCACCATAGGGCCACGTCCTCCAGGTATTCACTATAGCTGTCCAGCCAGTTGATGGAAGGGAAGTGGCGGGCAGACGCCAGGGCCTTATCCAGCGCCCAGAAGCAGCGGATAAAGCGCTTGGTGTGTTGGGTAACCGGCTCGGAAAAATCGCCGCCAGGCGGCGAAACGGCGCCAATCACGCTGACGGAACCGCTGTTTCCGTTCAAGGTTTCGACATACCCCGCCCGCTCGTAGAACTCGGCCAGGCGGTTGGCCAGGTAAGCAGGATAGCCCTCTTCTGCGGGCATTTCCTCAAGACGACCGGACACCTCGCGCAGGGCTTCTGCCCAACGAGAGGTTGAATCGGCCATCAAGGCCACGTGATAGCCCATATCGCGGTAATACTCCGCGATGGTGATCCCGGTGTAAATGCTGGCCTCGCGGGCCGCCACCGGCATATTCGAGGTATTCGCGATGAGGACCGTGCGCTCCATCAATGGTCGCCCACTGCTCGGGTCAACCAGGTGAGGAAATTCCTGGAGCACCTCGGTCATCTCGTTGCCGCGCTCACCGCAGCCAATATAGACCACCACCTGGGCATCCGCCCATTTGGCAATGCTGTGCTGGGTGACCGTCTTACCAGCCCCAAAACCGCCCGGGATGGCAGCCGCGCCGCCTTTCGCCAGGGGGAAAAACGTATCCAGCACGCGCTGGCCCGTGATCAGGGGAATGTTTTGTCCCAGGCGGGAGCGGTATGGCCGCAGCCGGCGGACCGGCCAGCGTTGGAGCATGGTAACTGCCTGCTCGTTGCGGCCGACCTTGACACGGGCAATGGGCTCATCGATCGTGTATTCACCCTCAGGAGCAATCCAGGTCAGCATCCCGCGCAGTTCTGGGGGGACCATCACGCGGTGCTCGATGGCCGGCGTCTCCGGCACAGTCGCCAGGATCGTCCCACCGTGAACTTCGTCGCCAACCCCGATGCAGGGGGTGAAGCCCCACTTCGCTTTGCGGTAGAGCGGGGTCAAATGCATCCCGCGGTCGATAAAGGAACCCAGGCGTTTTTCGATGACCGGCAGGGGCCGCTGCACCCCATCGAAAATGCTGGTCAGGAGGCCCGGCCCAAGCTCGACCGAAAGAGGCAGGCCTGTGCCAAACATGGGCGCCCCCGGGCGCATGCCAGAAGTTTCCTCGTATACCTGGACCGTGATCGTATCCCCGTTCAGGCCGATCACCTCGCCCACAAGATGTTCTTCGCCAACCTCAACCAGTTCCAGCATGCTCACATGGCGAGAACCCTGGGCCCGGATCACCGGCCCATTGATCCACGTCACCGTACCGACTCGCTCACTCATTTTGTTTCTCCGGTTAATATCCGATAAACTGTCGAACGAAGGCTGGGATACATCCGGCTGAGCCGCGTCTCGAGGGTATTATCATAGCGCAGGTGGCCATCGCCTGTATCGACAACCACACCGGTGCCTGTTTCGAGGGGCTCGCCAACCGTAATCTCCACCTTCAAATCCCGGGAAATCTCCCCCCTGACCTGATCCGTCAAAATATTCAACGTCACAGGGTCAGCCCGCACGACAGCTTTACTGGCATTCAACTGGGTGATGCCCTCGCGCAATAAATCACACGTGATCTGATCGTAATCAGGCTGCTTCTGGATGTCCGGCAACTTTTTCTCAGCGGCCCTGAACACCTCTTCCAGAAGGATTTCCCGTCGCTCCAGCAAGAGATTGCGGGCCTTAAGCTCCGCGGTCGCCACGGACTGGCCCCGCAGCCGCTCGGACTCCTGTTTTGCGCGGTCCAGGGCCGCTTTTCGCTCCGCGCTAGCCTGTTCTTGAGCCCGCCGCCGGATATCTTCCGCTTTCCGCCGTGCTTCGGCCAGGATTTCTGCCGCCTCTGCCTCAGCCTCGTCGGTGATGGTGCGGGCCAACGCCTCAATATTATCGTCCAACGTTGTTGCCATATTTCGATTCCCGATCCATTTCCACGATACCAGCCAGAATTAATTCGGCTGGCAAGATTCACAACTTGATCCCAATCGCTTTGAGCACAATTTCGCTCAGGGAGGCCTGGTCTGGACTGACGCCACCCGGCCCGGGAATTTCAACCACCAGAGGGACCGTACTGTGCAGCTTCAGATCCTCCATCCGGGAGGCAATCAAACCGGCCACGTCCTGAGTGATCAGGATAACCCCAACATCGCTGGACTCCAGGATTTCATCCAGGATCTGATTGGCCTCAGTGGCGCTGGCGGCAGTTCGCCCGTTTACTCCCACAAGCGAGAATCCTAAGACCGCCTCCGGATTGCCAACGACCATCACCTTCATGATCTTCCTACCGGTTCAACACGAGGAAGGAGATGATTAAACCGTAAATCGCAATCCCTTCAGCCAGACCCACGAAGATCAGCGAGCGTCCGAAGAATTCCGGTTTTTCAGCAATCACCCCGACCGCCGCGGCTCCCGTACCGCCCACCGCGACGCCTGCCCCGAGGGAGGCCAGTCCCGTCGAGATGCCGGCTGCCAGGGAAGCGTAGGGATCGCCCCCTCCGGCCTGAGCCAGAATACCGGCTGCATGGACTGTCTGTGGAGAGAGCATCCAGACGATCGACAGGCCCATCGCCATCAATAGCAGGATCCCGTTCAGGCCATTCAGTCCCAAAATGATGCGGCGGGTTGCCCCGGTCAGATTTCCTTTGCGGTGGTAGATCAGATACATTACGGCTGGTAGGACGGGAATTAACCCCACTAATACTGCGTAGATAACTGTCATTGTCTTCTCTCCTTGATTTTATTTTCGGATCTCTGAGCCTTCAATGGATGACCTCATCTTGCGAACTGGTCAAAATTCACTTCAAGCCACCTGCAGGCTCATGACTCTTGCCGGGAAGGGTAAAGCTTCAGCGGTTCATAATTCTTCCCGCCGCCCGTGAAGAACTTGGTAAAGAATTCGTAGTAAGAAAGACGCATGGTTTGAATGGCAACGATGAACCCTTCGAAGCCGATAATGAACACGTTGCCGAGGAACACCACAATCCAGTAGCCGACGCCCCCTACAGGCCCGGTCAGCCCGGCCAGAATGAAGATCGCGTTGCTGAGACCGGCATGTGCGACGGCGAAGGCGCCGACGCGGATGTAGGAAAGCGTGTTGCTGAGGAAGCCAATTACTGTCTCAAACAGCTCAAAGAAGATCTGGATTGGGTACGTGGCCATACTTTCTTCGATCAACGGCCGGTGGCCTTCCAGAAGGTGAATGAACACCTCGGATAAAGCCACTCCGAGCGCCGAGATGATGGCGATAACGGCAAATACCGAAGTCGGAACAGGAAATTTATCCCCCAGAAAAACCTTAACCGCTAATCCTAGAAGTGAATAGTAGAGCGCCATCCCCACCAGGCCATAATGGTCAAAGAAGAAGCGCGACCAATCCCGCGCAACATAGGCATTGTAAAGCCCTAACAGGAAACCAATGGTGAGCAGAATGACCCCACCTACGATCGCGATAATGAGGATCTGCATGATATTTTCGATCGGGCGCATCCAAAGGGCAGGGATGACATTCTCGAACCCGAAGAAGCTCCCATAGAGCACACCAAAAATGGTTGCGCTCGATCCGCAGGCGATGATCAACTCTCCCAAACTGGCTGCACCGCTCAGTTTCTTGATCCGGCGGCTGGCCAGGAGGATACCAAACAGGACCAGAACCAATCCCTGGCCGGCGTCTCCGAACATGGCCCCATATAGTAGGGGGAACATGATGGCCATCACCAGGGTCGGATCGATCTCGTTATAGCGCGGACGGCCAAAAGTGGTCACCAGGTTCTCGAAAGGGCTCAACAGCCGGGGATTGTTCAAGGAAACCGGCACGTTTGGATCGGGGTGGCTGCGGTTGATCGGGAAGCTCTCGATCAGGGTCTCTTGCGAAGCCTGCTTTACGGTTTGTTTGAAGCGATCAAACCTGACCTGGGGTAACCAGCCCACCACAAAATATGTGTAGCGGAGCTTTCCGGAGTGTACGACGGCATCTACCAGCAGGCGGCTGGCGCGAACCTTCCAGAGTAATTCCTGGAGAGGTTTCTCAAGAGTTCCACGAAGGCCGGCCAGGGTCTTCCTCTGCCCGGTAATATTGTTTTGGGCTTCGTTAATGGAGACCTGGAGAGTATTGATGATCTCACTCGGTGTGCCTTGATACCCCTCGGGGACAGCCAGCGCGTTGATATAAGCACTCCGCATCGCCCGCCCGAGAACATCGGCATTGCTCTGCGCTCCGGCCAGCCAGACGATCGCGTTCTGTTTATCCTGGCGAAGCGGGAGGAGGATGTGCGGGGTGCGAGACAGGCTGGTTTCCAGGCGCTCGATATTGGCCGTCGGCATGGTGCCCAGAACCGAGAATGTATAGCGCCAGTTGCGTAGGCTGCTGACGTCCACTTCGATCCCGGCAACCGGCTCGAGCTGGCGTTGTGTGGCTTCCATCTGCTCGATGCGCTTATTCTCGCTGGCTATCTGCTCGCTCGCCTTGCGGATTTCCGGCTCCAACCGGTCGACTTCCTGGCGAGTCTGTTCCAGATCGATGATCGTATCCGCTGAGTCCTGAACGCCATCAGATGGGGGTTGGCCTTCATCCGCGCCCAGCGTTTGCAGAAGTGTTTGAATGCGGCGTTCGAGGGCAGCAAATCCAGAGGCCTTTTCCTGCCAGGCCTCTGCGTTAGCCGCGCCTGATTCTTTTCCGCTGGTCATCTGAGCCCCATCGGTCATTTGGAAGACCCCCATGCCGCCAATTTTCTTCGTAACCGCCATGATGTCCTTTTCCGGGACCACCAGCTCAACTTCTATCATCGATTCAGGCTGTAACATGTTTTCTCCAATAAACGAATATAAATGAATTATCAGGCCCCATTGGAGGACCCGACCAATAGATAGGGGCGAAATTCTTCGCCGGGCACATTACCCGATTTTGCTTCGATGAGCACGGTAAGATCCTGGGTCTCCAGTTGGCAAAGGATCAGGTAGGCGAGCGGGATGCCAATCTGAAATGGATTGCCCAGGAAAGCTGCGTTGCACTGCCTGGCGAGCCGGCGTTCGAGCAGGATCTCCAGCCTGGGTAGGCCTTTGCGTGGATCGCGTAACAGCTCGTCGAGATCCGGCAACTCCGGGTAGATCCTTTCCAGGATCTGAGCATAATCCACGCCGGCAGCGATCGCGCGAATGTCTTCGTCCTTAACCCGATATCCAAACGGAAGCGTATAATTGATCAGCTCTTCTTCTGACAGGTGGTGATATACCTTATAGCGGATCGCCCACATCAGGTTATTCATATCTACCAGCGCGCCGATGATTTTCACCGCCTGAGCTCGATCCTCCCCCTGCAGGAGAGCGATCTGGTCCCATAACCTGCGCCAATAAAACAGGTCGAGAGCGACTTCAAGAGGGAAAAGATTCTGTTCAGCGGTATAGCGGCGCAAAGCGTGAGAAAGAGTCTCGTAATATTCCGTTCCGCGCAACAGCTCGACCGCAGCCCCGATGCTGCCAGACTCGACCATCGCCTCAGCAGGTAAAACGGTCATCGAGCCCAATG
>DATKLX010000060.1:0-3090 GCA_035542155.1 Anaerolineaceae bacterium | reverse complement strand
GGCGTTCGATGATCGTTTTCATTACCTTGACCCGCGCCCAACGCAAATCCGTTGCCTCAACGATGACCCACGGCCCCCAAACCGTGTCCGTTTTCATCATCATTTCTTCGATCGCCAGTGCGTATTGATCATATTTCCTATGATGTTCCCAATCCTCAGGCTGGACGTGCCAACTCAGCAGTGGGTCTTTCTCCATCTTCTGGAAGCGTTTCTTCTGTTCCTTTTTACTGATGTGGAGGAAGAACTTGATCACCACATAGCCATCTTCCACCAGCGCTCGCTCGAAATTGACAACGTCTTGATAGGCCTGGCTCCATTCTTCCTTGGGGGTTATTTTTTCCACCCGCTCGACCAGCACCCGACCATACCACGACCGATCAAAGATCGCCATATCGCCGTAGTTGGGAACCTTCAGCCAGAAACGCCATAGCCAGGGCATTTGCATCTCATGCGTCCGGGGAGCCTGGATTGGATACAACTTGAAACCGCGTGGGTCGAGACGCTGGGTCAGCTTGTTGATCGTCGTCCCTTTTCCCGAGGCGTCCCAGCCTTCGAAGACGATCATGCTGGGAATGCCAGCCTCCCAGCAGGCCTTTTGCAGATCGTATAACCTGCTTCGCAGACCCGGCCATTGTGCTTCATAGACTTCTTTTGGAAGTGTTACGGATAAATCAACTTTTTCAAGCATGTCTCCTCCCCTTCCATTCCAAAGTTCAAGAAAGAGTTTTTACCCTTATTTGCATAATCCATGATCAGTTTAGTAGATAGAAACCGATTCGTCAACTGGCACATTAACTTGACTTGACATATCCGAAATGCTATAGTTCTGCCAATTCATGCCAGGACCTTTTCCATCAGGAGGGGCAAAGACTGTGATCATTACACTGACAACCGATTTCGGGCTCAAGGATGGCAACGTAGGGGTTATGCGCGGCGTGATCTGGGGCATCGCTCCCGGCGTCCAACTCTCCGATCTGAGCCACCTGATCAGCCCGCAAAATATTATGGAAGGCGCAATCATCCTTGGTAGGTCGACCCCCTATTTTCCCCCAGGGACCATCCACATGGCGGTGGTCGACCCGGGAGTCGGTACGCAGCGCCGTCCGATCGCCGCTCGCCTCGGAGAACAGTGGTTCGTCGGCCCGGATAATGGTCTCTGCACGCTGATGATCGAGCGTGCAGAGCGCTTCAACCAGCCAGTTGAGATCGTTTATCTCGATCAGCCTCAATACTGGCTTCAGGAAGTCAGCCACGTTTTCCACGGCCGGGATATTTTTGCTCCATCCGCTGCTCATCTGGCCAATGGGGTCAGTCTGTCTCAGATGGGTACTTCAATCGCAAATCCGGTCCGCCTCAGTATTCCCCGACCACGGAAAACCGGGGATACCTGGCATGCTGAGCTGATCCATATCGATGCCTTCGGCAACCTCTCCACAAACCTGCGCGTGGAAGATCTTCATGGTGCGGACGATCTGGCCCTGACCATCCACGGCCAGGAGATCCGGGGGGTAGTCCAGACGTTTGGTGATCGGCCGATTGGCGACCTGATCATCCTTTACGGCAGCACAGGGAGCTTAATTGTGTCCTTGGTTAATGGGAGCGCCGCCCAGCGTCTGAACGCCAGGGTAGGTGATCCCGTCGAGGTCCGCGAGATCTCCTCTCGTGTTTCTGAATGTCCTCCGGAATGATACACTATTTATCACGAATGGCACCTCCCTTCCTGCGTTCTCTGGAATCTGGCGGCGGATCTATCGAGACCCTGAAGCCACAGGCCTGGCGCTTGACCATCCCCGCCGGTCCGGACCGGGTATACCGTCTGGCCCAATTGGATGATTACCGCGGGCTGGCCCGCGATAAGCTACACTGGCAGCCGCCCCTTACTCTCAGCCTGCGCGCCCGCGCATCGGAAGAAAGCCTTCTCGGCACCTGGGGCTTCGGCTTATGGAATGATCCGTTTAGCCTGGGATTCAAAATCGGCGGCGCGGGGCGTCGCGTTCCGGCTCTGCCCAATACTGCCTGGTTCTTTTTCGCCTCCCCGCCCAACTACCTCTCTCTACGCGATGATCTCCCCACTCGCGGCCTTCTCGCGGCGACCTTTTCCTCGCCAAAGCTCCCCGCTGTCCTGTTTCCATTGGGCATTCCCTTTATCCCCCTGTTATTCTGGCGGCCCCTCGCCCGCCTGCTCCGCTCCTGCGTCCGCCGCTGGATCCGCCAATCCGCCGTCCAGGTGGAAACCAGCCTGACAGCCTGGCACACCTATTCCATTTTTTGGGAATCCGATAGTGTAGCGTTTGGGGTCGATGGCGAAACGGTCCCCAAGATGGAGGTTTCTCCGCTGGGCCCACTCGGTCTTGTCCTCTGGATCGACAACCAGTACGCTGCCTTTACCCCACGCGGCAGCCTGGCCTTTGGCACCCTTCCCAACCCCCACCGCGGTTGGCTCGAAATCGCCGACCTCGAAATAAATATGGTACACGGATGACACGGAAAAGGCGGATTCCCACGATATTACACAGAATAATATAATCCGTGGAAATCCATGACTCTACTGAAAAAAGGTCAGAAATCGGCTTCTCCTCAAAGACTAGAAGCACATCTGGACGCACCGGGAGGAACTGCGCCCACACTACGCCGACCAGCTCTTCTTTGCGGTCCTGGAGCGCTCTTGGGCCGAGAATTTCCGGGTGGACGTGGAAGGGGTTCAAGTCATCCCCGGCCAGGAGCTTTCCAGCGGCAGCCTGCAATCCCTGGACGATCTGGAGGCCAGTTAGCGCCAAAAAGGTGACCAATTCCACAAGGGCTACGTGGCCAACGCGGCTGAAACCTGTGATCCGGCCAATCCCCTGCAACTGGTGACCCAGATCCAGGTGGCGCCCAACAATACCGAGGATACCGATTTGTTGGTAGCGGCCCTCCCGCAGTGGAAAGCCCGCACCCAGGTGGAGCAACTGTATACCGATGCCGGGTATGGCAGTCCCGCGGCCGATGAAGCCTGCCTGGCCGAGCAGGTGGAACAGCTACCCACCCGACTGCGCGGCAAAGCGCCGGATGCCAGCAAGTTCAACCTGGCCGATTTTCGCATCGAGCAGG
>DATKLX010000059.1:0-10254 GCA_035542155.1 Anaerolineaceae bacterium | reverse complement strand
TCCACTCCAGTTGTTTCTTCCTTCGTCATTATAACATGAGTCGAGTGATTCTACCTCAATTCAGACGCCTGCTTGTATAACGTTATCCAAATCTCACAACTATTCGGTTGTTCATGTGTACGCTGTCCACCTCCACCCCTTGTCTGAAAGAAACAACTGCCGACGGATGACCCAATCCACCTTCAATGGTCTCTCCCTCCTTTCAGCTTATCCAGGTCGATCTCTCTGTGAACTTCTAGGACTGATAGTAACGTTCCGGAGGGGGAAGGTACAATCCACAGAACGGGTGATTCGGAAATCATCCTGGTCAGGATCTCGTGATTAGCCTTCTTTCCAGAGTCAGGCGAATGCCGCTGTCCAGTGAGGTCAGCGGGCGGTAGTTGAGCGCCTTCCCCGCCAGGCTGATGTCGGAACGCATGCGCGCCACCCCGCCCTCGGTCCGCGGGTTGTAGACCATTTCGGGATGGCTGCCGGTGATCTCGACCACCAGGCGGAACAGCTCGCGGATGCTGGTCTCTTGCCCGGAGCCGATATTGATCACCAGGCGGTTGACGTTGGGAGCCGTCGCCGCGGCGACCATGGCGTTGACGACGTCGTCGACGTAGACGTAATCTCGGGTCTGGTTGCCATCGCCGTGGACCACCAGGGTGGCATTTTGCAGCGCCTGGCGAATGAAGAAGGGGATCACCGGCGCGTGGGAGGCGGGCACGTGCTGGCCCGGGCCGTAGGCGTTGAAAACGCGCAGGCTGACCGTTTCGATTCCCCACAGCGAGCCGATGGTGCGCACGTAATACTCGGAGGCCAGTTTCGAGACTGCATACGGTGAGCTGGGGTTGGGGATCGAATCCTCGCGCAGCGGTTGGACGCTCTGGTCGCCGTACACGGCACCCGAGGAAATGAACACCACCCGCCGGACGCCCACGTCGCGCATCGCCTCCATCAGCGTTACCGTGCCGCCGACGTTGACCGTATTGTACTCGCGCGGGTAGAGAACCGATTCGGGAACCGAGACGCGCGCCGCCAGGTGATAAACACAGTCGATTTCCTGGAGCAGCGTCCAGAGCTTGGGGCGGTCGTTGATATCGCCGCGGGTGAAATGGATCTCGGGAGCCAGGACGCGCGGATCCCCGGTCGAGAGGTCGTCCAGGCCGCGCACCAGGTGGCCTTCGTGAGATAAACGGTTCGCCAGGGCCGATCCCAGGAACCCCGCTGCACCGGTGACGAGAAATTTCATGCCAGGTCCATTCTAATGTCTTTAAAGGTCAAAATGTCTGCTGATTATAGCATAGTGTGGATCAGACCCCCAGGCGCTCGTTAAACATCCGCTCCAGGGCAAAGCCAAATAGAGCAAAACCAATTGAGATCAGGACCAGCACAACGGCGGCTTCGACCATGATGTACATCGGCATCACGGTCAGACCGCCGTTTGCGATCATATAGAGCAGCTTGCCCAGTGTCGGCAGGACTGGGTCGCTCACCCCCAGGAAAGTCAGCGTGGCTTCAAAAAAGATATAGGTAGGGATCAGGATGATCAACTGGGGGATAATGACGTTGCGAATGCGCGGAACCATGTAGCGCAGGATAATCCGCCAGCCAGACGCCCCATAGGAACGGGCCGCTTCGATATAAGGCAATTGGATTACCTGCAGGAACATGGCGCGGTAATTCTTGATCGCATTTCCAAAGATGCTCAACCCGATGGTGACCCCCAGGATCACCCAGAAGCTCTTCGAATACAGGAAGAAAATCATGATGCTGGTGGGCAGGACGGGCAGGACCATGTTGATCTCAGAGATACGCTGCAGCAACCCGTCGATCCATCCGCCAAACCACACCCCCGCGGCCGCGAGGGTGACGCTGCCCAACGTGGTGACGAGCGCGGCCGCGATCCCAAAAAACAACGCTACGGCCAGGCCCCATAACAGGATCAGGGATAGGTCCCTCCGGTACAGATCGGTGCCGGCCACCCCATACACCTGGCCGTACACCACCACCTCGGCGTCCAGGTCGCTTTGCTCCTCGAACAGGATCCCCTCCACTTTCAGTTCGTATCTGCCCGGCAATACCTCCCCGGGCCGGCTTCCCGGCCCCGAAAACGCCGCCGGGAGTACCGGTTTGCCCTTGAAGACAACCCCCAGGTGCCTGTCCTGCGAAAAAACGTAGGTAGAGTCATGGCCGGCCGCAAACCGGTTCAATCGAATTTCTCGGCCATCCGGCGTGACCCAGGTCAGGCTGACGTACGGTTTCTTCTCTTGAAAGCGCGGGTAAAACAGGACCAGAACGTCCTGGGGAAGTGAGTGGTAACCATACTCGAATGGGAAAGTGAGCGTGATACTGCTGGTGGCGCCCTTGACCGGCCGGATCGCTTTGAGGGTCGGGTCATTCTGGCTGTTCAGATCGATGTTCTCGGGAAGCTTCTCCTGGCGAAAGAAATTGGTCCAGGCGGGTGGAGCCAGCTTGGGGTTGCGATAATAGGCTTTGTCATCTCCCCGCCACAGGCTGATTGCCCGTTTGTAGGGGATGGCGATCACGGTGACAATGGAAATCAGGGTCAGGATGAGAATGATCGTAATCCCGATCGACGCGGTGGGATAAGCGCGAATGTCGCGTCGAAATCCGGCAAAGCCGCGTTGAAATTCAGCGATCTGCTGCCTGGCGCTGGCCCGCTGGCTGGCAAACCAGGGCTTCAGGGATGCGGGCCGCGCGATCTTCAGGCCGCTTGGGGATGAGAGGCGTGGAGTGAGGGAAAACCGGAATCCCCGCTGCCCGCGGATTGGACGCTCATTTTGTTTTTCATTGCCAATTCGAACCCGGGGATCGATCAAGACGTAAAGGATATCGAGGATGAATACGGTCACCGCCAGAAAATATGCAAACATGGCCACCAGAGCGACCACCACGGTAATGTCGTTATTGTCCAGGGCGCTCTTGAAAAGCCCCCCCACCCCGCCAATGTTAAAGAAATATTCGATGGCGATACATTCCTGCCACAGGCCGATCACAATCAGGACAAAGCTGGTGAGGATGGCGGGCAGGGCCGGGCGCAGCAGATAGCGTCTCTCCAGCGCCTGGTCCGGTAAGCCTTTTGCCCTGCCCAGCTCGACGTAATCTTCCTTCGAATACATCAGGAAGTAGTTGCGCCAGGAATAGACGCACTGGAAAAATTTGCTGATGAAGATCGCCAGGAAGGGTAAAGCCAGACCTTTCAGGATGGTGGGTAAGAAGGTGATGTCGAGCTGGCTGCGCCAGTCGTTGAACCCAAGCCGGTAGGAGTAGTTTCCGAAAACCTTGATCACAATCGCCAGGAAGATCAGGCCGAAAAACCAGCTCGGAATCGAGGAGGTCGGCGCCAGCCAGCGGATCAACCGGTCAGGCCAGCTCTCCGGCTTTCGCGCCAGGGGTAAAGCAATCAGAACGGTGATCAAAAAAATCCCCAGGTTGGAAACCCCCAGCAGGAGCAGTGTGCGCGGCAAATAGACCTGGACCAGCGTGCGGATGTCTTTCGAGGTAATCTCCCCGACGCGTGTCTCCTGCCAGTATGTGGTGGACAGCGGGTAATCGAATTTTGCCCTGCCCCAGTCAAAGGTGATGCCCCGGTACATCCAGTTCAGGGTGCGCTGCAAGTACGGCTTGTCCAGCTCGTAGAATGACTCCATCTGGGCGCGGGTCTCGGCGATGGAGGCCTCGCGCACTTCCTGCGTTTCATCCCTCAGCCAGCCGCTCATCAGCATGGCGTTGATGTCTTCGTTGATCAGCCCTCTCTGGATCGTATCCAGGTATCCGCCCAGGTTGGCGATGGTCACGATCAGGAAAATACTGACTACCACCGAGGCGAAGAGGGCAGCGGCTCGTACGCCGGCATATTTAGCAATCCGGGACAAGGCGCCGGTAGGAGTTTTTTCCAGATTGGGCCAGGCGGCTTTCGCCAGGCCGAAGAACTGCCATCCATGACCAGGTGGTTTTCTCCGAACAGCGATGGGTTGTGTTTTTTCCATTGACGGATCCATCGCCAGCCGATCCGGCTCGCGATTCGTGGGAGCAACCTCAATCGGAGGGAGTGGCTTGCCGTTTGATCTTTGCGGCGGATTGAGAATAATCCTCACCGGCCTGGTCGGGGCGTCATTGAAGGATAATCGCTGGCTTTCCTCGGCCCAGAGAATCCCTTTTTGGGCTGCTTCACAGTGGAGATTACACTCGCGAGCTTTCTGAAAATAAAAATGACTCGCCACGGGGGTCGCGGCGAAGGCCAGGATCAGCCAGGGTTTCTCGTTTGCCGGGTCCAGGCGCATGGCCAGGAATGCCAGACGCCTCGCCTCGGTGCGCTCACCCCGACGAAGGGCGTCGCTCGCCGCGACCAGCAGATTATCAAACGCAGAAGGATCCAAGATCAATCCCTGAATCGGTAAACTACCTTCCGGTTATTATAACAGTTCAGCTCCGCTTGACTCTGCCTGGCACGAATCCTATAATGAACGTGAGGTTTTTGATGGATATGTGGAGGTATTTGCCCTATGAATGATACGACTCAACAGCCGAAAGACCCGAACCTGGAAGAAGCGCGCATGCACATGCGCGAAGCGCGGCGAGCAGTGCAGCGGTCGTTCGAGGCCTTGCTGCCGGCCGGAACCGTGGAGAACCAGCGCAAAGCGCGTAAAGAGTTCCTCCTCGCCTTGCGCAGCATGATCAACGCGGCGATCGATCGCGTCGAGCGGCCTGAGGATTAATTCCGCCGCAGGATTACCCAGGCCAGCGAGATCAGTCCGCCTGCCCCCAGCCCCCCGGCCAGGAGCATATTCCCCGCCAGATACACCTGCACCGCCGAAAGCAGCAGCGCCGCGAAGATGATCGCGCCGGCCAGCCGTCCCAGGCTGTGCTCCAGGTGGACCAGGTTAACCCGCAGATCTGGCGTGCGCACTTCCAGTTTGCCCTGCTCGATGCGCTCGAGCAGGGTTTCCGTTTTCCGTGGGAGGGTCAGCAGTGGGCGCAAGGCCTCCCCCAGCTCTTTGATCAGGAAGCTCAGCCGCCCGCCCGCCTCCGCTTCTACCACCTTCGTCGCGTACGGGGCGACGCTGGTCCATACATTGAAATTCGGGTCCAGGCCAGTGCACATCCCGGAGAGAATCCCCAGGCAGCGGACGAGCAGGACGATGTTTTCCGGGGCCTGGAAAGGCATCTCGCGCAGCAGCCCGCCAAATTCGTTGACGAACTCGACCGCTTCTCGCGGGTGCATGTTCATCATATCGGCCGTGGCTTTCCCCCAGAACCGCTCAAACACCCGCGCCGTCGCCCGCTCGAGCAGATCGCGGTCAGCGCCGGGCAGCAGCACCCCGAGGATTTCGTAACCGTGCACCAGGCGGGCCGGATCGCGCGTGCCCACGGCAATCAGGATCTCGCGCAGACCGGTGAACAGGTTGGGACCGATCCGGCCGACCATCCCAAAATCGACGAAGACCAGTCTCCATTCTTTCTTGCCGGGGCCGGTATGCGTGCCGGTCCCACCAGCGTTCAGCGGGTCTTCCCTGTGGGAGCCGACCTGCGTGTTATAGGGGCTGACCTGCGTGTCAGCCGGATCATCCCCCCCAACGTGTACGGGGGTGACGAACAGGTTACCCGGGTGGGGATCCGCGTGGAAAAAGCGGTCCTCGAAGATCTGTTTGAGATAGGTATCGAACAGGCGGGCCGCCACCTCCGCCCGGTCGATGCCGGCCGCCTCGATCGCCCCGTAATCGGTGATCTTGATCGCGCCCACATCCTCGAGGGTCAGCACCCTCCGGGTGGTGTGGCTCCAGATCACCCGGGGGACGCGCACATCCGGCCGGTTCCGAAAGTTTTCGGCAAAGGCGCCCGCATTTTTGCCCTCCGCCAGGTAATCGATCTCCTCGTGAAGAGAATCGCTGAATTCGCGCAGCATGGCCGGCACGTTGGCGCGCCGGCGCACCGGGGGATAGCGCCGAATCCACCCACCCACCACGCGTAGCGCCGCCAGGTCGACCTCGACGATCTCCTGGATGTGCGGGCGCTGGATCTTCACCACGACGCGCACCGGCGCATCGCCCGCCGGTGCGCCGCGTAAAATCGCCGAATGGACCTGGCCGATCGACGCCGAGGCGATCGGCTGGGGCGAGAAATCGGCAAATTCTTCTTCGAGCGGGGCGCTCAGCTCCGCCTCGGCAACCGCGCGGATATCCGCCAGGCTTTCCGGGCCAACTTCATCCTGCAGACCAGCCAGCTCGTCGGTGATTTCGGTGGGAAGCACGTCCAGGCGGGCGGAGAGGAACTGGCCGACCTTGATCATCACCCCACCCATCGAGATGGCCAGTCCGCGGAAAGAGATAGCGATTCGCCGCAATCGCTCCCGGCGGGTGCGGCGGGAGAGGGCGCGCAGCCCGATGCGTGGAAGGAAGACGTCCCACCAGGCCATGCTGAGGATGACTCCGGCAAAAAAGACGAGGATGCGGCGGTAGCGCGCCCGGAACATGGAAACCATTATAGCAGGGAAGGAGCTATGGCCAACGAGATGCTCGCCCAGAACCGCGAACATTTCCTTTAGTTCCAGTGCTTCAGCGCCTGGCTCAGGTCACCGGGCTCCAGTCGTTTTCCGCAACTATTCTGGCGGCTTTGTTTTCGATCTCGATTCTCGCGAAGGTGAAAGAAACTGCCTCGATCTCCTGGTTCAACCAGACCGGCGGGACGTCCACTTCTTCTGGATCGATCTCGATCTCGCTCACAAAGGCGTTGGTCAGGCGAATCTCTATGTAGACCTCTTCCTGTCCCTTCGGGTTGGTGCGTACCTCATCGATCACCACATTGGTGAGGACTTCATTGGTGACCAGTGCCTGAAAAAGCTGCGGGGAAATGACGCCCCATTCCTTGTAGATCGTGAGCGGTTTGTGCTGGCGCTTCCCCGTAGCCTGCCCGTTGGCTGCATCCCGCGGTGAGGACACGCCGTAGCTGAACCCAAGGATCGGGATTAGGGTTTTATCCTTCCCCACCTCGCTTTTCAGATCGCCCTGTTTGGATGCTTTGACACGGATCAGAAACTGGTTTGCCATGTGCTTCCTCCTGGATGGAATGGATTCATCTTAGCCGATTCCAGATGAAAAGTCTACAACTTGTCTTGTTGTGGCGCAAGCATCTCGAAGGTCCCCGCAGGGGGCTCGCCTGTTCCTTTTCAAATGCAGGTTGGCCGTCCCGGTCGACCTGGACGGGCGAGACGCCTAACCTACAGATGGTCGTTAAATCAGTTCTCGCTTCCCTATGTTATAATCAGCCCACTTCTCCTTGGCGACCCACAGACAGCTCCCTCATGAGCACACAGCGATCCATCAATCTCCCGATCGAACCACTGCCCAACGGCAGAGAAAAAGCATGAAACGCTTCCGGCTGGCACTGAGCTTTCTGACCACCCTGCCGGTCTCCCCGGATGGGCAGGCTAAACCCGGCGACCTGGGCTGGGCGGCGGTCTGGTTCCCCATCGTCGGGCTGGTGATCGGCCTGATCCTGTCCGCGCTGGGCTACGGGCTGGCGCAGATCTTCCCCATCCCCCTGGCGGGCGGGCTGGTGACCGCCGCCTGGGCGCTGCTCACCGGCGCGCTGCACCTCGACGGCCTGGCCGATTGCTGTGATGGGTTGTTCCCGGCTGTCTCGCGCGAGCGGCGGTTGAAGATCCTCCGCGACCCGCACCTGGGCAGCTTTGGCGCGGCCGGTCTGGCCCTGTTCCTGATCCTCAAAACCGCCGCGGTTTCCGCCGTGATCCAATCATCTGCCGTGGTCTGGCCCTGGCAGCCTCTACTCGGCCTGAGCCTCGCCCCCGTTCTCGCCCGCTGGTTAATTCTGCCGGTGGGCCGCCAGCCGCTGGCCCGCTCGGGCGGTTTGGGCAGCGAGTTTTCGCTGGGGTTGAAAAGCCGCGACGTGGTCCTGGCAGCCCCGCTTCCTCTCCTCCTCGTCCTGGCTTCCGGCTGGCGCGGCCTGCTCGCCGCAACTCTCGCTGCTTTGGCCTCATTTGGCGCTGTTCGCCTGGCCCTCTCACGCCTGGACGGAATCACCGGCGACGTCCTCGGCCTGGTTGTCGAGCTCTCCGAGCTGATGGTTCTGCTGGCGTTTTCTGTAAACTTGCCCGTATGATCTCTTTTTCTCCGGTTTCACCCCCGAGAAATCCGTCATATCCTTGATTGGCTCGTTGTAGACCTTGAGCTTCGTGGTGTGGAAGCCCTCGAAGAGCTCGATCTTCCGCGCCCATTTTTGGATCAGGGGCGAATTGTTGTGAGCCCGGCCCAGGTTGTAATTGGGGATACGCGGGCTGAGGTGGTGGATGTGGTGGTAACCGATACTGCCGGTGAACCACTGCAGGACCGGCGGCAGCATATAGAAGGAAGCGCCTAACAGCGCGGAAGCCACGTAATTCCATTCCTCGTCGCGCTCCCAGTACGTCTCCTCGAACTGGTGCTGCAGGTAGAAGAGATAGATCCCCATCGCTCCTGCAATCCATGTTACCGGCAATTGGATCATCAGGTAAGCTTTGAAGCCGATCACCAGGCTGACCACGGCTGCCAGCACCACGATCGCCAGGTCGGTCAGGATCACGTTCAGCGTCTGCCGCCGGCCATAATTGGGAATGGGGAAACGGGCCATCAGGACGAACATGGCGATCGGTCCCAGGCCGAACATCACCAGCGGGTGGCGAAAAAAGGCATAGCCCATTTTGGTCGGCCATTTCGACTGGATGTATTCCTCCAGGGTCAGGGTGGTCACATCCCCATGACCGCGCTTATCCAGGTTGCCGCTGGTGGCGTGATGGATGGCGTGGGAATGCCACCACTGCTCGCTGGGAGTGAAGGTCAGCACTCCCAGCCAGAAACCCACGCGCTTGTTCCATTTTGTGGACGGGAAAAAAGAATTATGCCCGCAGTCGTGGAAGAAAATGAAGATGCGCACCAGGAACAGCGCCGCCAGGACCGCCAGGGCCAGGGTCAGTGCGTAAGAAATCTTCAGGCTGAAAACCATCAACACCCACAACACGATATAGGGGATGATGGTATTCGCCAACTGGAACAGGCTGTGGCGAACGTTTGATTTCTGGTACGGCGCAAGAATCTGATTCAGCTCAGCCATCTTGGGAAGGGGCTCTTGGGGAATGGGTTGGAACGGCATACGTCTCCTCAATCGGTTTGAATTTGTAAGGAGAAGTCTACCCATCCACAGTCGTCAGGCCAAGGGACCCAGGTCCTAATTTTAGATAATATTTGTCATAATTACAACCATGACCCCCAGCGTGCGGATTATGACCTGCTGGATCCAGCCAGTTAAGCCTTTGGCATCCATGATCCGGACGTTATCAGACCTGTGTGCGAAACCCGAGTTCGGCGTCGAAAGCGTTGGCGCCGCTGTCCAGGTTTGTCCCCTGGACGTGCCAGACCTCCCCTTCCCGCCCACAGGACATCGCTACTCGCTCGCCCGGCCGCACCTCACGGTTGAAGTTGACCTGCAGCCAGGCCAGACCATCTCCTTCCCCGCTGCCGCGAAATGCCTCGACCGGGAAACAGTCGCAGATCCATTCCAGGTAACGGGCGCTGGTCACGTGGCCCATCAGATCGATCATGCTCGTCCGCGCCTGGACGGTGAACTGCTCTTCCAGCTCGCCCCTGGTCTCGATGCGTTCGAGCGGCCCGGCCAGCGCGTTTTTCCCGCCGTTATCCGGCAGGTCTTCGCCCAGAACCGTCGGCAACTGCATCCGCCGCATCCGGGTATTGATCACCAGCCAGGCGCTGCTGGCTTCGGCGTAAACCATCTGGCCAGCCTCGTCCAGCAGCAGAAAATCGCGCATGAAGAAAAGCTTTTGCTGGATCCCTTTCGGCCAGGTGCGCAGCTTAACCCGTTCGCCGGCCAGGGGCAGGCTGTGCAGGCGCACCTTGAAGCGCGCGAGGACCCAGGCCAGATCCTGAAGGATGAGCTGGTCGTACCCTACCCCCAGGTGAAGCGCGTGCCGGGCAGCGCTTTCTTGCATGGCCTGGAAGAGCCCGGCCAGCCGCCAACGACGGTAATAATCGCCGTCAGTAAATTTGATGAGGATTTCCTCATTCCAGACGGGTTCCATGCGCGTTCCTCTCTGGTAAGCTAGTTTCTGGTGCGAAACACGCACCCAGCACATTAACAATTTGACAAACGAAATGCCTCTTTGGTAAAAGGAAGGTGACCAGACCAAACCCATACCGCGGAGGCACCTCCCATGTTACGCGAACAGTACGCAAAAGACAA